>JAUSNJ010000130.1 GCA_030645355.1 Rhodoferax sp.
ACACACCATGTTGGACCAAGCCCTCAAGACCCAGTTGAAGAGCTACCTCGAGCGCCTGCAGCGGCCCATCGAGCTGGTGGCGTCCGTTGACGACAGCGCCAAGTCGCAAGAGATGCTGGCCTTGCTGCACGACATCGCCTCGCTCAGCCCGAAGGTGGCCGTGCTGCAGCGCGACGATGGCGAGCGCGCACCGTCGTTCAGCATCGGTGAGCCGGGCCAGCCGGCGCGCATCCGCTTTGCCGGCATCCCGCTGGGCCATGAATTCACCTCGCTGGTGCTGGCGCTGCTGCAGACCGGCGGTCACCCGCCCAAGGTCGAGGCCGAGGTGATCGAGCAGGCGAAGGCGTTGACCGAGCCGGCGCACTTCGAGGTCTACATGTCGCTGAGCTGCCACAACTGCCCTGACGTGGTGCAGGCGCTCAACCTGCTGGCCGTGCTGAACCCGAACATCACCGCGGTGACGATCGACGGCGCGCTGTTCCAGGACGAGGTGAACCAGCGCCAGATCATGGCGGTGCCCACCGTCTTCATGAACGGCCAGGTCTTCGGCTCGGGCCGCATGGGCGTCGAAGAGATCCTCGCCAAGCTCGACACCGGTGCCGCCGCGCGTGACGCGGCCAAACTGTCGGCCGCCGCGCCCTACGACATGCTGATCGTCGGTGGTGGCCCGGCCGGCGCAGCGGCCGCGGTGTACGCCGCGCGCAAGGGCATCCGCACCGGCGTGCTGGCCGAGCGCTTCGGCGGCCAGACGCTGGACACGCTGGCGATCGAGAACTACATCTCGGTACTGGAGACCAACGGCCCCAAGTTCGCCCAGGCGCTGGAGCAGCACGTGCGCCAGTACGACGTCGACATCATGAACGGCCAGCGCGCCACCGCGCTGATCCCGGCAGACCAGCCCGGCGGCCTGGTGCAGGTGAAGCTGGAAAACGGCGCGGTGATGAAGGCCCGCAGCGTGATCCTGTCCACCGGCGCGCGCTGGCGCGAGGTGAACGTGCCCGGTGAACAGCAATACCGCAACAAGGGCGTGGCCTACTGCCCGCACTGCGACGGCCCGCTGTTCAAGGGCAAGCGCGTGGCGGTGATCGGCGGCGGCAACTCGGGCGTCGAGGCCGCGATCGACCTGGCCAACATCGTCGGCGAGGTCACGCTGCTGGAGTTCGGCGACGCGCTGCGCGCCGACGCGGTGCTGGTGGCCAAGCTCAAGAGCCTGCCCAACGTCAGCATCCATGTCAGCGCCCAGACCACCGAGATCACCGGCGACGGCGAGCGCGTCAACGGCCTGGACTACACCGACCGCGCCACCGGCGAGCAGCATCACCTGCCGCTGGAAGGCGTGTTCGTGCAGATCGGCCTGGTGCCCAACACCGAATGGCTCAAGGGCACGCTGGAGCTGAGCAAGTTTGGCGAGATCATCGTCAATGCCAAGGGCGAGACCAACCTGCCCGGCGTGTTTGCTGCGGGTGACTGCACCACGGTGCCGTTCAAGCAGATCGTCATCGCGGCGGGGGACGGTGCCAAGGCGGCGCTGAGCGCGTTTGACCACCTGATCCGGCATTGAGTTGCAAGAAAAATGTGGCTGTAGCCCTCGTATCTATTGGTCTAATAGCTACTATTTTGGTAGCAACTGCGGCTAAGCAGCGAGGGCTTGCCAGATCGATTGCAACGGGTACGATAGCCATGATTTCCCCTCTCAAGTGAGTTGATGAAAAGATTCGCATCTCCATCGTGGCACTTTGTTGCCGTAAACCGCAACCCTGACCGGGCGCGGCTCGCTTGGGGTTTGAGTCGCGGTGACGCCCAGCATCACAATCCACCGGACCTCCGACAATCGAGAATATCCCTATGAATCGCACTAGGCATCGCTAACCCTGTGGTCGCTGAATGCAAGCCTTCGAAAACCTCCCACTTCGGACCGACCGACTCGTTCTGCGCCCACTACGGGCCGGCGACGAAGACGCCTTGTACGCGATCTTCTCCGACGCAAAAGTCATGCGGTATTGGAGCACGCCGGCCTGGACATCAATCGAGCCCGCTCGGGCGATGGTTGCCAGGGACTTGGCGCAAGTTTCGGGCGATCATCTCCGCCTGGGGATCGAGCTGGCCCAAGACGGACTCCTCGTCGGAACTTGCACCCTCTTCAGCATCAACTCGATTTGCCGTCGAGCAGAGGTCGGCTATGGGCTTGGCGCATCCGCCTGGGGACATGGCTACATGAACGAGGCGCTGCACGCCCTTCTCGACTACGGATTCCGCAACCTCAATCTGAATCGGATCGAGGCTGACATTGACCCTCGCAATGTGGCTTCAGCAAAGTCACTGGAGCGCCTCGGGTTCACGAAGGAGGGCTACCTTCGCGAGCGGTGGATCGTGGGCGAAGAAGTCTCCGATACCGCGTTGTACGGTTTGCTTCAGCGCGATTGGGCGCAGTCACCTTGAGCCATCCGCGCCCAGCGATGCCAACGAATAGGGTTAGATCGTGATCGCGAAGCGAGCCAAAGAGTTGCAAGCGAAATGTGGATGTAGCCCTCGTATTTATTGGGCTTATAGCTACTAGTTTGGTAGCAACTGCAGCTAGACGGCGCGGGTTTGCCAGATCGATTCCAACGGTTACGATAGCCATTATTTTCTCTCTCCCCCCTTTCATTCGTTAGGCGCAGAATCAATGCACGTTGCCATCCTCCAACCTTCAGACGCGCAGCAATACCGCGCGCTCATGCTGCAGGCTTACGAACTCGCTCCCGACGCTTTCACTTCCACAGCAGAGGAACGGTCAGCGGAGCCAGAGTCTTTCTGGGTCAAGCGCATCGGGGCCCCTTCTGCCCTGAGCGCAGCGTTCGGGGCTTTTGAGGGTCAGAAACTCGTGGGCACGGTGGCGCTGGAGTTTTCAGCAAAGCCCAAGACAAGACACAAGGCACACGTCATCGGCATGTACGTTGCGCCTGCGACGAGAGGAACTGGTGCAGGTCGCGCCCTGCTCGGAGCAGCGGTCGAATGGGCCAAAACCAAGGAGGGCGTCCGCATGCTCACCCTCACCGTCACGGAAGGCAATGAGCCAGCGGTCAATCTCTACAGCGCAGCTGGTTTCCAGGCCTTCGGCGTTGAGCCCATGGCCATCCTCACGCCAAGCGGCTTCAAGGCCAAGGTCCATATGTGGTTGCCACTCGTGCCCGCGGTCACTGCGGCCTAACCCCTCAGATACCAGCGGAACCTGACCATGCGTCTGCCCTGGTTGTCCGGAATCCTTGCCCTCATTCTGTTGGGCGCACTCGCCTGGTATCTGGCGCCGCTCAATCCTGGCATTCTTGCGCTGCAGCTCGCGTTCACACCGCGGTCCTTTGGCGACATCATCCATCTCTGGTCGGCGCAAGACCTGGAGCGGTACCGCGCCCATCTGCCCATGGACTTTGCTCTGATCCTTGCCTACTCGGTATTTGGCTACAGCCTTGCCCACCGAACCAGTGTGTTTTCTGGCCTTACGCGGTTCTGGTCTGCGTTTGCCCGGTGGTGTCTTCCCGTTGCCGGCGCGTTTGACGCGGTGGAGAACCTGCTGCATGCGTGGCTTACCGAGGTGCCGCGGTTTGGTGTGCCCCTGGTATATGCGGTGTCCGCTTCGTGTTCGCTGACCAAGTGGCTGCTTCTGGCCGCCTTCGCGCTTCTCGTCGCCTATGCCGCGGCGCGCACCGAGACCTGAGCCTGCTCTAGGTCTGCAGGGCAGGGGACAATACGGCCTGTGCTGCCCCAACCCTTGCCTCCCCTGACTTCTGTGCCTCCCCGTATTTACCTTGCCCCCATGGAGGGGCTGCTGGACTTTGTCCTGCGCGACATCCTGACCCGCGTTGGCGGGGTTGACCGCTGCGTGTCCGAGTTCATCCGGGTAACCCACACGCTGTTGCCCGAGCACGTGTTCCTGCGCGTCATTCCCGAACTGGCAAATGGCGGCTGCACGCCGTCGGGCGTGCCGGTGCGCGCGCAGTTGCTGGGTTCCGACCCGGTGTGCCTGGCCGAGAACGCGGCCCGCCTGGCCGGCATGGGGCCGCATGGTATCGATTTGAATTTTGGCTGCCCGGCCAAGGTGGTGAATCGCCATGGCGGCGGTGCTGCCCTGCTGGACGACCCGGAGTTGCTGACCCGCATTGTGTCGGCGGTGCGGCGTGCCGTGCCGGCCCATATGCCGGTGTCGGCCAAGATGCGCCTGGGCTTCAACGATGACAGCCGCGCCGTGGAGTGCGCGCAAGCCCTGGCCGATGGTGGTGCCGACGAGCTGGTGGTGCATGCCCGCACCAAGGCCGACGCCTACCGCCCCCCGGCCTACTGGGAACGCGTCAACGACATCCGCCTGGGCGTGGCCATTCCCGTCGTCGCCAATGGCGAAATCTGGAGCGTGGAAGATGCCATGCTGTGCCGCCAGGCCTCGGGCTGCGCCAGCATCATGCTGGGCCGCGGCATGGTGGTGGACCCGGGGCTGGCACTGGCCGTGCGCCATGCCGATGCGCAGGCCGCAGCACACCCCGGCGTATCGTGGGATGAGATGAAACCTTTGGTGGGGGCCTTCTGGCTGCTGGTCTGTGCGCGGCTGGAGGTGCGCCAGCAGGCCGGGCGCCTCAAGCAGTGGCTCAACTTCATGCGTCGGCGCTATCCGCAGGCAGAAGAGGCTTACGTGGCACTGCGCACCCTGCACGACCCGGCGCTGGTCGGTCAGTGGCTGCTGGCCCATGGCGCACTGGCAGCCGATCGGTCATAGCGGCAGGGATACGGAAGCAGTGTGCGCATCCAGGGTCGGTGCGGTCAGGGGCAGGGTGATGGTAAAGGTGGTTCCCTGTCCTGGCGCGCTGTCCACCTGGATCTGGCCGCCCAAGGCGTCACGGACCAGGTTGTAGGCAATGTTCAGCCCCAATCCACTGCCACCGCGCCCCAGCTTGGTGGTGAAGAAGGGGTCAAACACCCTTGCCAGGTTGTCTCGCGCAATACCGACTCCGTCGTCATGTACCGTGATCTTCACGTGGTCAACGCCCTGCATCTCGGCCGCAATGCGTATGGTGCCATGCTCTCGCCCCTCAAAGCCGTGCAACAAGGCGTTGTTGACCATGTTGGTCAATATTTGGCCCAGCGGGCCGGGGTAGCTTTCCAGGCTGATCTGGGCCGGAATGTGGGTCACCACCTGGTGGGAGGTTCGGCGAATGGTCGGCCCCATGGTCAACAAAATGTCGTCCACCGTGTGTTCCAGGTTGAAGCGGCGGCGGTGCGCACTGGTCTGGTCGACCGCCACCTGCTTGAAGCTCGATACCAGGTCTGCCGCCCGGTGCAAGCTGCGCATCAGAATGTCGGTTCCCTCCCGCGCGCTCGATACGAAGGCGTCCAGTGCACTGCGCGTCAGGCCTTTGGCAACATCCTCGGCGAAGCCCTTGGTCTGGTTTTCCAGGGTACTGGCCACGGTAAGGCTGTTGCCAATCGGTGTGTTGAGCTCGTGGGCGACGCCCGCCACCAGTGCCCCGAGTGACGCCAGCTTGTCAGCCTGGACCAGACTGGCCTGGGTTTGTTTAAGCTGGTCAATGGTGGTCACCAGCTCGGCGGTCCGTTCGGCCACGCGCTGCTCCAGGGTTTCGTTGAGGTGGCGCAGCAGTTCTTCCTGTTCTTTGCGCGCACTGATGTCTGCATGGGTGCAGACCATGCGCCGCGGCTTGCCCTGCGCATCACGGCTCACCACGGTTCCGCGGTCCAGCACCCATTTCCAGCTGCCGTCCTTGCACAGCGCGCGGTGCTCATTGGTGAAGACGTCGGTCTTTCCGGAAAAGCAGTCTTGCACGGCCGCTTTGACACGCGGCACGTCGTCCGGGTGCACGCGCTGCTCCCAGCCGGCCACGGTGTCGGGCACATCGTCTTTGGTGAATCCGTGCATGGCGCGCCAGCGCTGGGAATACAACACCACGCCCGACGCAATGTCCCAATCCCACACGCCGTATCCCGCGCCGTCCAGGGCAAATGCCAGGCGCTCCTCGCTGGCCTGGATGCGCTCCTGGGCGCTTTGGCGTTCCCGGTTCAGGCGCTTGACGTGGACCAGCCAGAGTACAGCGCCCAACAGCGCGGCCACTGCCAGGCCCAGGTACAGCCAGCGCAGGTCCGGGCGCGGGTCGGGGTCATAGAGGAAGCCCTTTAGCGACACGTTTTTGGGCAACATGCCCAGGTCCGAATACACCGCGCCTATGTGTTGCCAGCGCCCGGGGTTCATGTAACCCATTTCGACCAGGACCGGCTGCAGCAGCGCCGCCATCTGCCGGGCTTCGTACAGCAAATGGGCGCGTGTGTTGCGCTGGGAGTACTTGCTCAGAATCAGGTCGGTGATTTCCTCGGGGTGGGCCATCGCGTATTGCCAGCCACGCATGCTGGCCTCGCGAAAGGCTTTGACGCGCTGCGGATGGGTCGCAATCTCCTGCTCGCTGGTGAACAGGTTGTCGCCATAGAAATCAATTCCCACGGAACGCGGGGTATAGGCCTGGTAGGCGAACCCCGCCTGGTCCAGCATGTCGGTCTCGTTGGTGGCATAGGCCGAGAAGCCGTAGACCTTGCCGTCCATCAGATCGCGGGGATTGAAGCTGTGCTCCACCCGGATGATGTCGGATTCCTTGATGCCCTCTTGCTTCAGGTAGGCGATCAACTCCTCCGATTGGGCAGCCATCATGACGCGCTTTCCCTTGATGTCGTGGATGCCCTGGGTAGGCCCTGTTTGGGGTGCCAGCAGCACGTAGGGAGAGTGCTGAAACACAACCCCCAGCACCACGACCGGCTTGCCCGCGTTGCGCTCCAGCAGCAGGCTGCTGCTGCCGACACCAAACTGGCTCTTGCCGGACAAAACATTGTCCAGGGGTTCATTGCCGCTGTGGCCTTCGACGATTTGCACGTCCAGCCCTGCGTCACGGTAATAGCCTTTTTCGAGAGCGGTGTAGTAGCCGGCGAACTGGAACTGGTGCAGGTACTTCAGCTGCAGTTGGACGGATTCCAGCGCATGGGCTGTCTGTCCCAACCAGCCGAGCAGCGCCATGCACAGCGCCATGCGCAGGTTCCATCGCGTACACAACTGATACGGAAATCGCATCGCCAAACCCCCCTTGTACAACAACAAACAGAGCGGAGTGAATGGCAGTATGCACGACTTTTTGGTAGTCAGGGAGATACCGGGCTTGTATCATTCTGTGGCGATGTCCCTCGCGATGCCCACGATTCGCCAAAAGGATAGAACATGAATCCAACGCTCACCGCGCTCACTGGTTTCGTTGCCTGGTCGCTGTTTCTATTGACGCTCATGGAGGCCATTCGCTCCAAGCTCGTCCTCACCAAGGCCATCGCGGCAAACGGATTCAACCCGGAGAATTCGAACCTGTCTCCCTTCATGCAACGTCTTGCCCGGGCGCACGCAAACTGCATCGAGGGTTTGCCGATCTTCGGTGGTCTCATGGTGATTGCCGTAGTAGCCGGACGGTCAGCCATTACCGATCCTTTGGCCTACGCCTTTCTCGCTGCACGCATCCTGCAGTCGGTCATTCACCTCACTTCGCTTTCCGCACTCGCCGTTGCCCTTCGGTTTTCAGCGTTTGCGGTGCAAATGGGAATCAGTTTGTACTGGTCCGCGCGCCTGCTTTTGGGCTAAGTAGTGTCCGCGAGGTCCGAGCTTTTGCTTGGTACGCCAAACGCGAATCCTTGCCAGAATGGGCTACGCCATGTGCGCCACTCTGGAGTCCGCCTTGATTGAACAAACCCTCACGCTGCCCTGCGGCCACACCGTTGCCAACCGCTTGTGCAAGGCGGCCATGACCGAGGGCCTGGCCGATGCGCACGACCAGCCCACGGACGCGCACCAGCGCCTGTACGCCACCTGGGCCCGTGGGGGCGCGGCCATCCTGCTGACCGGCAACATCATGGTCGACCGGCGCTATCTGGAGCGTGCCGGCAATGTGGTGGTGGAGAATGCGTCCGGGCTGGCGCAGCTGCGCGCCTGGGCGCAGGCCACGCACGACGGTGGCAGCCAGTTGTGGGCGCAGATCAGTCACCCCGGGCGCCAGTGCCCGCGCTTGGCCAACCTGACGCCGCTGGCGCCTTCGGCAGTGCAGTTGCAGGTTTTTGGCAATTTCGGCAAGCCGCGCGCCGCGACCGAGGCCGACATCCAGGACGTCATCCAGCGGTTTGCCAACACCGCCGCGCTGGTGCAGCAGGCCGGGCTGGATGGTGTGCAGATCCACGCCGCCCACGGCTACCTGCTGTCGCAGTTTCTGTCTGCGCGCACCAACCTGCGCCAGGATGGCTGGGGTGGCACGCTGGCCAACCGCGCCCGCCTGTTGCTGGAGGTCGTGCGCGCGGTGCGCGCGCGGGTGGGGCCGCGCTACCCCATTTCCGTCAAGCTCAACTCGTCCGATTTTGTCAAGGGCGGCTTTACGCTGGACGACAGCGTGCAGGTGGTCCAGTGGCTCAACGACGCGGGCATTGATCTGCTCGAAGTGTCCGGAGGCACCTACGAGCAACTGGAGTTTTTCAAGCCCCAGGCGGTGGCCGCCAAGCATGACAGCACGCGCGAGCGCGAAGCCATGTTTCTGGAATACGCCAAGTCCATCAGGGCCGTGGCGCGCATGCCGATCATGGTGACCGGGGGCTTTCGCACGCTCGCCGGGATGGAAGCCGCTTTGACCGGCGGTCACACCGACATGGTCGGACTGGCGCGCCCCTTTTGCCTGGACCCCGACTTTCCGGCGCGCATGTTCCACGGCCAGCTCGACCGCCTGCCGGTGCCGGAAGACCAACTGGTATTGGGCACCGGCTACTGGGGCCCTAACAGCCCGTCCAACGGCATGCGTTCGTTGAACAACCTGTGCCAGGCCGGTTACTACTATGGCCAGATTGAGCGGCTCGGGGCGGGGCAGCTGCCGCAGCCCGGCGTGCGCCCGCTGCAGGCCCTGCTGGCGCATCTGGGCAAGGACACGTACCGGGCTTTGCGGCGCAAGCTGGTTGCCGGTGCCTGAATGGAGGGCCAACACCATGAGACTGCAGGTCTTCGTCTTCTCTTTGTGTCTACTGCTCACCACTGGCCTGCACGCGCAGGACGCGTCGAGTCCACCCTTGGACCCGCCTGTGGGCCAGGTGCTGCGGGTGGCTACCCGCGAGGGGGTCAGCGTGCCGATCTACGCCTATTGGCAGGATGATGCGGTGGCTACCGTGGTGCTGTATTCCGGTGGGGCCGGTGGCTATGGACGCATGGGCGACGATGGTTGGCCCGCGGGGGGCAACTTTTTGATCCGCACCGGCAAACACTGGGCCCGTCACCGGTTCAATGTAGTGATGGTGGGGCGGGCGTCGGACGGCATCGATCTGTCGCAGGGCTATGTGCGAACTGCTGACCTGCATGCCGCCGACAACCTGGCCATCTTCCACGTGATCAAGCGCAGGAGCGAGCAGCCCATCTGGGTTATCGGCACCAGCATGGGCACCAATTCGGCAGCGGCCGTGGCGATCCAGGATAGCGAGGGTCTGGTCGCGGGTGTGGTGCTCACGTCGTCCATCCTGGCGTACAAAGTTCCAGGTGCTGTGCCCACGCAAAAGCTGGCGTCCATACGGGTACCCATGCTGGTCGTGCACCACGCGCAGGATGCCTGCTGGGCCTGTCCGCCGTCGGACGCCAGGCGGCTGGCAGACGCCCTGACCCATGCGCCTGTCAAGAAGCTCTTGCTGATCAGTGGCGGTTCTGGTGTCGGCGGTGACCCCTGTGAGCCCATGCACCACCACGGCTATGTGGGCATGCAGCAAGAGGTTGTTGATGGGATTGCGGCCTGGATCATGCAGCCTGCGCCGTAGTGGAGCGGGCCACAGTAGTCGGTTGTCAAGTGCCACCGATGTGCTTATCCTTCGCTGAGTGACTACAAGAAGAGGAGCATCACCATGTTTGGCAATTCCTTGAAAATTGGCGTTCGTCTGGGGTTTGCATTTGGCGCCGTGCTGATCATCACTGGCCTGATCGCCGCCGTTGGCGTGTGGCGACTGGGCACACTGCGAGCGGCGGCGCATGAGCTGGCCACGGTAGAGCTGGAACGCAGCTCCTTGTCGCAGAAGTGGACGGCCGACATCAACCTCAATTGGGTGCGCACCACGGCCGCGCTCAACGCCACGGACCCTGCGTACATCCAGAAGCTGCAGAAGGAGATGGACGCAACCTCCAAGACCATTGGTGAAACCCAGAGCCGCCTGACGCCCTTGATCCAGGACGACAAAGGTCGCGACCTGGTGGCCACCATCGGCAAGATGCGCGAGTTGTACCGCGGTCCCCGCGCGGAATTGATGAAGAAGAAGCTGGCGGGCGACGACGTGGCGTCGGCCGTCAACACCACGTTGCGGCCCCTGGCCGACAACTACCTCCAGGCGCTGGTGGCGCTGGAGCAGCACATGGACCAGCGCCTGGCGCGAAGCCAGGCCGAGACCGCAGCCATCGCCATTGCCAGCCAGACCATCCTGGGCGTGGGGGCCATGGTGTCGCTGGTTCTGGGAGTCGCATGTGCGTGGTTTGCCACCCGCTCCATTACCCGCCCCATCGGGCGAGCGGTGCTGTCTGCGCAGGCCATCATGCAGGGAGATCTGGGCATCGCCATCGAGTCCGAGGGCACCGATGAAGCGGCGCAGCTCCTGCAAGCCCTGATCGCCATGCGGGACAACCTGGCGCGCATCGTGGGCGAGGTGCGCGACAACGCCGACGGCGTCTCCACCTCCAGCGCCGAGATCGCCCATGGCAACCACGACCTGTCGACGCGCACCGAGAGCCAGGCCAGCGCCCTGCAGCAGACGGCCGCGTCAATGGAGGAGTTGAGTTCCACGGTGACCCAAAATGCCGAGAGTGCACGCCAGGCCAACCAGTTGGCCGTCAGTGCGTCGGCCATTGCCATCCGGGGCGGCAACGTGGTCGGTCAGGTGGTGGAAACCATGAAGGGCATCAACGACTCGTCGAACAAGATTTCGGACATCATCAGCGTCATCGACGGCATCGCCTTTCAGACCAATATCCTGGCCCTCAATGCCGCGGTGGAGGCCGCACGTGCCGGTGAACAGGGACGGGGGTTCGCCGTGGTGGCCAGCGAGGTGCGGGCGCTGGCGGGCCGATCGGCAGATGCGGCCAAAGAGATCAAGACCCTGATCCATGCCAGCGTCGAGCGGGTCGAGCACGGCACGGTGCTGGTTGACCAGGCCGGCGTCACCATGACCGAAGTGGTGGACTCCATCAAACGCGTGACGGACATCATGGGCGAGATCAGCATGGCCAGCCAAGAGCAAAGCACGGGTGTCTCGCAGGTGGGCGACGCGGTGCAGCAAATGGACCAGGTCACCCAGCAGAACGCCGCGCTGGTGGAGGAAATGGCAGCCGCCGCCAGCAGCCTGCGCACCCAGGCCAAGGCGCTGGTGGACGTGATGGCGTTTTTCAACCTGCAGCGGGCCTTGCCGGCCTGACGATCCCCATGACAGCCCTCGCGTCGCGCTTGGTGAAGCGTGCTAGGTAGTGGTGGTCGAGTTGCAGGATGCTACTATTTAGATAGCATCGTATGCATGTTTCACGAGGGCTAGAGCCCGATTCTTATGTGAACAATGCGTCGAAACCGTCCACGGGTTCAAAGCGTTTGTTGCGGTACAGAAGCCGGGTCTGCCCAGGCAGCGCCTGCTGGCGTACCGAGTGCGCCGGGTCTCCGGGGTAGCACAGCACGCGGGTGCCGCCTTCGTCAAACGATTCGGGCAGCACCAGAGGTGGCAACTGCGCCCGCGCAGCGTCCATGACACTGGCGACCGTGGGGTGGCGGGCCAGGTGCGCCAGGCTCATGATCTGGGGTGGCGCCAGCTGGATCTGGCCATTCCAGTACTGCTCCAGCGCGGTGCGCGGGGGTAGCCACACGCTCTCGGTGGCTTCGTGGTCGTCGTGCGTGGCCTCTTGTTCAGCCGGCACGGCGGCCACAAAGAAACGTGTGTCAAAGCGTTTGTTGGTGATGGATGGCATGCGCGGCGTAATCCAGCGGCTCCACGGCAGGACGTTGCGGGTTTGCAGGCGCACCTGCAGCTCGGCCAGCATCTGGTTAAACGGTTTGGCCTTGTCCTGCAGCAGGGCGGCGCGTGCGACTGCGATGTCGGGCGTGAACAGCACGCGGGACTCTTCAAAGGCCTCGCGCAGTGCCGCCACATACAGGCCGGTGGCGGTGCCCACATCGGTCTGGGGCTCGCCCAGAGCGGCGTGCAACTGCGCCGGGTCCTGGTCCAGATAGGCCTGCGGGTCGAGCCGGCAGTCGCTGTCGTCGAGCTTGCCTCCCGGAAACACATAGGCGCCGCCCAGCACGTCCGACAGGCCGTGGCGCTTGACCAGAAACACCTCCAGCCCGTGCGGGGCGTCGCGCAGCATGACGACGGTTGCGGCGTGGCGGGGCGGGGCGGTTGGAATTTCGGAGTTCAGTTCCATGGGGCGGTGTCTCGGTCTTGACGCAAGTCAGCGAAGGGCTGGGTTGAGTGAATTACAGTATCCAATGATTCGCAGCGCGGCTTTGCGGTGCTGTTTGTGTGCTGGTGGAATTCATTTGCAAGGGTATTTGTATGAGCATAGATTTCAAGGGGCGTGTTGCCATTGTGACGGGTGCGGGTGGCGGTTTGGGTCGCCAACATGCCTTGGGGCTGGCGGCGCGTGGTGCGAAGGTGGTGGTCAACGATCTGGGCGGCGCCCGCGACGGCTCGGGGCACTCCCTGACGGCTGCGGAGTCCGTTGTCGCGGAAATCCGCGCGGCGGGTGGTGAGGCCATCGCCAATGGCGCGTCGGTGACTGACTGGGAGGCGGTGCAGGCCATGGTGCAGCAGGCCATCGACACCTGGGGCCGCGTCGATATTCTGGTCAACAACGCCGGCATTCTGCGCGACAAGACCTTTGCCAAGATGGACCTGGCCGATTTCCGGCTGGTCATTGATGTGCACCTGATGGGCGCCGTGCATTGCACCAAGGCGGTCTGGCCGCACATGGTGGAGCAGAAATACGGTCGCATCCTGATGACCACATCCAGCACGGGCCTGTACGGCAATTTTGGCCAATCCAACTATGGTGCGGCCAAGCTGGCGCTGGTGGGCTTCATGCAGACACTGGCGCTGGAAGGCGCCAAGTACGACATCCGTGTCAATTCGCTGGCGCCCACGGCGGCCACCCGCATGACCGAGGGCCTGATGCCCGAGGCCGTGCTGGCCGCGCTGCAACCGCAGGCGGTGGTGCCGGCCATGCTGGTGCTGGTGTCCGAGGACGCACCCACCCGCACGATCCTGTGCGCGGGCGGTGGCAACGTGGAGGCGGCAAACATCACGATGACGCAGGGCGACTGGATCGGACTGGGCAGCGACGCGCCGGAACGGTTGGCCGCACAACTCGACCAGGTGCGCGACCGCACCAACGAAATGGTGCCGCCCAATGGCTCGGCCCAGGGTGCGCACGAAGTGGCCCACGCCACGGTCAAGCTGGCCTGAGTCAGCTGGGTGGAAAGAGCGGAACCTGGGTCGGCACGCCGTCGGGCGCGTGCAACTCGGCGAGCGCCAGGCGTTCGGCCTGGTCGATCACCGTCACCGGGTCGGCGTGATCGGTGTTGATCGACAAGGCTCCGATGCCAAAGCTCGGAACAAAGGCGTGGTTGCTGCCGTCCCTGCCGGTGACGTGCAGGGGTTTGGCCATCAGGTAGTGCAGCCTCTGCAGGGTTTTTTCTACCAGTCGGGTCTTGCTGTCGGTGGAGATCACCACCACGAAGCACCGCGGATGGTAGAGCCCCAGCACATTGCGAAAACCCGCTGCGCGGCGCATCCGTGCCGACAGGGTTGCCAGGATCTGCTGGTCGACATGGTGACCCACCGTATCCGCCAGTTCGTACAGGTTGCGCATGTGCAGGCAGATGACGGTGCACTCCTGGTTGCGCCGGCCACTGCGCCAAAAGGCATCGTCCACCTTGGAGATCAGCACCGAGCCCCTGGGCAGTCCGGTCGCCTGGTCGTCGCCCTGTGCCAAACCGGCCAGGCGCTGCAGGCGGCGATCAGCACGGTCACGGCGCAAGCCCAGATAGGTGCCCAGCATGAAGAAGGCAATCGTACACATCGCCGTAAGTACCCAGCCGACGATTCCCAGGTCGTAGTGCAGAGCCCGCGCGTACAGCCCGGCCGCCATGCAGGCCAGCAAGCCGCTGGCCGCGAGAATGCCCCGCGCCAGCCGGTCGCCCAGTGCAACCGCGCGCAGCGAGGCGATGGCAGGAAGCAGCACCGAAAACCCGTTGATCGTGGCCGTTGCCAGCAGCAGGGTATGCCACTGTTCTGGCGGGGCCAGGAGGGTCAGCACCGCCATGACGCAGGCCGCCAGCATCAGCCCCAGTACGCCACACCGGATGGTGAGGCGCACGATACGGTCTTCGGCCGCGACACCCATCCACAGCCCCAGGTAGCTCAGAGCCAGCGCGCCGCTGAGCAAGCCCATGCTGTTTTGCAGAATGTGCACCGCATGCCGGGACAGGTCCGGAAACAGGGTTTGCGTGAGCCCGGTCAACAGCACGCAGGCCGCCCCAGTCAGGGCCACAAACACAAAGGCCCGCCAGGCCGCCAGACTGCGCCGGAGCAATGCGTCGGACAGGGCGAATGCCGCCAGCGTGGCCAAGCCACCCAGCATTGCAGACCACACTACCGTTTCTGTCGTGTCCATGCAGAATTATGGGTTAGCCAGCACCGATTGCCGCGGTGTGGTACCTTTGCGCCCCACAGAAAGTTGAAGGGTCATTTGGCATGCATATTAATTCGCTAGCATTCGATGCGCTGACTCCATCGCGCATCCAGGGTATTCGCCGTGGGGTGGAAAAAGAGAGTCTGCGCACGCTGGCGACTGGCCGGCTGGCGATCACACCGCATCCCAAAGGGCTGGGCTCGGCGTTGACGCATCCCCACATCACGACGGATTTCAGTGAATCCCAGGTGGAGTTGATCACCGGCGTGCATGCGGGCGCGCAGGCCTGCCTGGACGAACTGACCCAGATCCAGCAGATGACCATGCGCGAACTGGGCGATGAAATGCTGTGGGTGTCCAGCATGCCCTGTGGCTTGCCGCAGGATGATGAAATTCCGCTGGGCCAGTACGGCACGTCCAACGTCGGCCGCTCCAAGACGGTGTACCGCCGGGGCCTGGGCTACCGCTACGGTCGGCGCATGCAGACGATTTCGGGCATCCACTACAACTGGTCGCTGCCCGATGTGTCCAGCGAACAGTACTTTGGCCTGATTCGCAACTTCCGCCGCCATGCGTTCCTGCTGCTGTACCTGTTTGGTGCCTCGCCGGCCGTGTGTTCCACCTTTGTGGCGGGACGCCAGCACCAGCTGCAATCGCTCAATGCACACACCATGTACCTGCCCTATGCCACCTCGCTGCGCATGGGGCGCCTGGGCTATCAAAGCGATGCGCAAGCCTCGCTGGCGGTCAGCTACAACAGCCTGGAGGGCTATGGCAGTTCACTGCAGGGCGCCCTGACGACGGCCTATCCGGCCTATGAGGCCATTGGCGTGCGCGGCCCGGACGGCGAGTACCGCCAGTTGGCCACCAGCCTGCTGCAAATCGAGAACGAGTTCTACGGCACCATTCGCCCCAAGCGCGTCATCTTCCCCGGTGAGCGACCGCTGCATGCGCTGCGCGAGCGCGGTGTGGAGTATGTGGAAGTGCGCCTCATGGACCTGGACCCGTTTGAGACCATGGGCATCAACAGCCAGACCATGCGCTTTCTGGATGTGTTCCTGTTGCACTGCCTGCTCAGGGACAGCCCGCCGGATACACCGCAGGAAATTGCCGCGCTGGCGCACAACCAGCACCACGTTGCGGAGCGGGGGCGTGAGCCCGGGCTGCAACTCGAACGGGGTGCGGGCACGGTGTCACTGACGGACTGGGGACTGGAGCTGGTGGAGCAACTCGCACCGATCGCCCGTCAGCTCGATGCTGCCCATGCGTGCACCGACTACACGGCGGCCGTTACCGCAGCAGTGCAGGGACTGCACCACCCTGAAACCCTGCCATCGGCGCGTGTGTTGCGCGCCGTGACCGAGCAGTTTGATGGTTCGTTCGTGGCCTTTGCCAGGGCGCAGTCGCTGTTGACCAAACAGGCCATGCTGGACCTGCCGGTGCCGCCCGATCTGCAGGCCCGCTTTGAGCAGATGGCGGCCAACTCCTGGCAGGAGCAACGCCGGATTGAAGCGGCAGACAGCCTGCCGTTTGACCGCTACCTGCAGGAATACCTCTCACCCCGGCACCTCGTTCCCGTCACAAAACACACGGCTAAGGTATGAACGTTTGATGCACATCAAAGGGTCCGCGGTGCGCCCTTGAAGATGCCCATGGATGACCTACATACAGCATAAGACGGCGCCAGGGTGGTGCCGTTGTCCACGCTGTGTGAAGGAGAGTAATCAAGAATGCATTGATCAACCGTGGCAGTTTTCTGGATGATTTTTTCCGCGATGTTGCCCCCGGCTTTTACGTCAAACCCCTGCATGGCGACCCATTGCCGACAGCGGCCCAGATCAAGGTTGACGTCAAGGAAGACGACAGGGCCTATACGGTCCATGCGGAGATTCCGGGCGTGGCCAAGGAAGACATCCATGTGTCGCTGGACGGCAACCTGGTGACCCTGCGGGCCGAGGTCAAGCAACAGGACTTGCAAACCAAGGAAGAGAAGGTGTTGCGCAGCGAGCGCTACTTTGGCGCCGTGTCGCGCAGTTTTCAGTTACCCATGGATATTGACCAGGCCGAATCCAAGGCCAAGTACGACAACGGAGTGTTGACGTTGAGCTTGCCGAAGAAAACCGGTGGCCGAGCACAACGCCTGGCAATCGATTGAGCCCGTCTGCCGTTACGGCGCCGCCTTCACCAGGGAAATATCGGCCACGCCGGTAATTCCCATCACTTCGAAGAACGCGGCTACCAGACGCGGGACGTGCACGAATTGCACACGGCCGGTTGTTGACTGGTGGGCGACAAGCCAGTTCAAAATACTGGCCGCCGCTGGAAAATCAACTCGGATCACCAGCGCCAGCGAGATGACCATTGGGTCGCCGGGGCGCAGTTGGGCAAGCAGATCCTGCAAGATCTGGTCCGCGTCACCCTGAATTTCGCCCCGCAACTCCAGCAGCTTCGTCGAAGGCTCGGGTGTAACGTCCAAGGGCGCGAAACCGCTGTCGGAACCCGGCTGCATCTGTGCTGTCGTTGAGCCTTCGCTTTCATGCACGAAGGTGCAATCGGCCTCCAGCCAGCTGGGGGGAGACACTTCGTAAACGACACAGTAGTCCAGGGCCACGTTTTCAAAATCTTCCTGGCGTCCCTGGATGCGCAGAGCTTCCAGCCGCAGGTGCCACCACAGGGGGTCCGTGTCCGGCTGATCGGAGGGAGTGGCGGCCTGCAGCACGTTGTTGAGCACCTCCGCACCGCTGAAATGCAGATCCAGTGGCAGGGTTGCCCACTCCGTAAACAGTTCCTTGAGTGCCTGTGCCGCCTCCGGGTGTATGGTGCGCAGCGCATCCCAGCGCACATGGCGTGCGGTGGCACTGCGCTGCGTGGTACGTACCATTTGCACGGCGGGCAAGGCCAGCTCCGTGGGGCATTCCCAGCCAGCGGCAGATGCCGAACCGGTTGCGACGGTCGTCACCACTGCGGACGCAGCGGCTGCGCGGCGCAGCCGGTCCGGGACCGAAAACCATTCAGGTGCAGACCGGCCAAAGCGCTGGGCATATTCAATGGCAACCTCCTCAAAGCTGGTCGCCTGGTCGGTCGCGCGGTAGAGGTCCAGCAAGGCGGTGGCGCAGGCGTCAGCAGCATCGGCGCTGGCGTCCGTGGCTTGCATGACTGCCAGCAACGCGGCTTCGGCACCGGCCTCGTCTCCATCGGCAAACCGGATGGCGGCATCCTGCAAGGCCGGGTTGTCGATATCGTCGCCCAACTCCACCGAGGTCGCCCGACTATTCGAAAACTGACTGGGGAACTCGCTGTTGTGCACCGTATTGACCGGTGCTTTGGCGGGTTCCGCAGTGGTTGTCAGGACGGGAAACGCCATGAGGGGCGGCTGGGGTGCCGAGACTATTGGCACCAACGGTGCGGGTTGCGTCGCGGCGTAGGGATCGTCAGCCAGCTCTTTTGTAAAGTCCAGATCCATGTCGCCAGCGGCACTTTCGGCCTCGGGAAGAACGCGACTGGTGATGGGCAAGGTGGGCGGTTGTTTCGGCGCACTGGACGCGGCAACCGGTGCATTGGCAAGCCCCTGACGCCGCTTTTGCGCCCAAAACTCGACCATGTGGGCTTCGATGGCATCGATCTTCTTGACGGTGCGTGCCCGTTCCTGCGGCGTCTGGTCTTCCTGGTTGAAGCTGGAGCTGTTGCTGAAAAGCGATGGCCTGGGAACGGTCCCGCTCAGTCCGTGCTGGTTCTGCGCGCGGACCTTGCGCAGGTAGCTGAACTCGCGGCGGCGGATCATGTCGTCTTTGCGCCGGATCGCGATGCGCTCGTTCAGCGCCAGCTTTTCCATCTTGCTGTCCGGTGACTGGACGGATTCATCGTTGTCCGCAGGCGCCGCAGCCGGCGCGCGCAAGCGCTGCACGATTTTGCCGAAGAGTCCGGGGGGGTTGGTTTTTGTCGCCACGCTTTAGTCTACCCGCGAAAAATGCAAAAGGGGCCGACCCCCTTGGCGGTCAGCCCCTTTTGTTCCCGTCACCCCACGGTGACGCAGATGGCAGATCAGGCAGCTTTGCGGGCGCGCACAACCTTCTTGGCAACGGCGCGCTTGGCTGTGGCAACCTTGGCCTTGACCGACTTGCCTGCGATTTTGCTGGCCAGCACGCCGGATTGGGCTTCGATCTTGGCGGCAACCTTGATCACAGCCTGGGCTGCTGGCACGGCGGCAGTTGCCAGTGCGCTCAAGGTGGTCACGCCGGTGGACTTCTCAAAACGGCCTGCGTTGGCAGCGACTTGCACCACGCTCTTTCCAGCCAGTTCCACGGCCTTGTTGACCACCAGGTCGGCGTTGGCCGACGTCATTTCCACGCTCTTCACGTAGTAGGACGTGAGCTTCTTCTCGGCGGCAACGGCGTTGTGGCGTGCCTGGGCGCTCAGGCGGGTGCCAGCCTTGTTGACGGCGGACAGCCAGCTTTGGTCCATGAACACGACAGCGCGCTCATTGCCGACGCGGTAGGCGTTGATCACATTCTTGGCGGTGTTGCCATAGGATGCGATCAGTTCGTTGGTAACGGTTGCGAGTTTTTGGTGGGCCATGAGATTTCTCCTGAAGAAAATTGAAAAGAGCGGGAAAGCGTGTTTGCTGGAATGAATTCTCTCGGTTCGTCCTAGTGCAGGCACCTTAATTCGGGGTGTTTTCCTAGAGGTGCCTGCCTAGCCACAGGGCCGGGTGCAATCTGTCCGACAATCCAGGGATTCAACAGCGAGGGTCTTTTCAGTATGGCAATCCAGTGGTTCCCGGGGCACATGCACCTGACGCGCAAGGCGATCGAAGAGCGCATCAAGGAGATCGATGTGGTCATCGAACTGCTGGATGCACGCCTGCCCGGCTCCAGTGCCAACCCCATGCTGGCCCAGCTCACCGCCGGTAAACCCGCGCTCAAGGTGCTGAACAAACAGGACCTGGCCGACCCCGAACGCACGGCCCAGTGGCTGGCGCACTTCAATGCCCTGCCGGGCACGCGCGCGCTGGGGCTGGACGCCAGCATGACGGCGCCGGCCAAGGTGCTGGTGAAGGCCTGCTTTGAGCTGGCGCCGAATCGCGGCACCATGGTCAAGCCCATGCGGGTGCTGATTTGCGGCATACCCAACGTGGGCAAGTCAACGCTCATCAACACCCTCAAGGGCAAACGTGCAACCCTCACTGGTGACGAAGCCGGTGTCACCAAGCTGGAGCAGCGCATCGTGCTGCAGGATGGCTTCTACCTGTTTGACACGCCCGGTGTGCTGTGGCCGCGCATCATCGTGGCCAAGAGCGGCTACAACCTGGCCGCCAGCGGCGCCATTGGCCGCAATGCCTTTGATGAGGAAGAGGTGGCGCTGGAGCTGCTGGACTACCTGCGCCAGCACTATGCATCCCTGGTGGAGGCGCGCTACAAGATCACCGGCGTGGCCGAGCAGTCCGACGAACAGATCCTGGAGGCGATTGGCCGCAAGCGTGGCGCGCTGCTGCCCGGCGGCAAGATCAATCTGCAAAAGGCGGCTGACCTGGTGATCCACGACTTCCGCTCTGCCGTCATGGGACGCATGACGCTGGAAACGCCCGCCGAATTTGCCCAGTGGCTGGCCCATGGCCAGAAGCTCGATGCCGAACGCCAGGTCAAGAAAGACGCTATCGAGTTGGACCGGGCGATCCGCTTCAAGAAGGTGCCCCGGCCACCGCGCAAGGATGCATCCGGCGACGAGGCTGCTGATTGAATGGGCCACTAGCCCTCGTGAAATATGGTTATTGCGCTATCAAATTGATAGTTTCCCCAAATGCAGGGACTCCAGCGTTTCCCGGGGTAGTGGTTTGCTGAACAGGTAGCCTTGCATGTCGTCGCAGTTGAGCAAGCGCAACAGGCGCGCCTGTTCCTCGGTTTCGACGCCCTCGGCCACCACATTGAGCTGGAGCGCGTGTGCCAGGCCGATGATGGTGGACACCAAGGCCAGACCCTGCGGTCCGGCCGTCATGTCGATGACAAACGAGCGGTCAATCTTCAGTGTGTCCACGGGCAGCCTGGCCAGGTAACTCAGTGACGAGAAGCCGGTGCCGAAATCATCGATGGCGATGGTGACACCCATGGCACGGATTTCCTGCAGGCTGGCAATGCTGTGGTTGACGTCCTCCATGATCAGACTTTCCGTGATTTCCAGTTCCAGGCTCGCCGCCGCCAGCGGGTCCGTGCCCAGGACTTTGCGCACCTCGTCGACGAAACCGAGGCGGCGCAATTGCAGCGGCGACACGTTGACTGCCACCCGCACCGGTGCCAGGCCGGCCTTGCGCCAATGCAGTCCGTCTTCCAGCGCCTTGCGCAAGGCCCAGCGTCCTACTTCGTAAATCAGTCCGGTTTCTTCCAGGATTGGAATGAATTGAGCCGGAGGTACCAGGCCGGACTCGGGATCATTCCAACGGATCAGGGCCTCGACGCCGGTCAATTTGCCACTCGTCAGATGGACCTTTGGCTGGTAATGCAGCACAAACTGGTCCAAATCCAGCGCGGTGCGCAAGCGGCTCTCCAGATTGAGCGTCTCGGCCACGCGGGTATTCATCTCCGGGGCATAGAACATCACGGATTCGGCCGAGCCTTTGGCCCGTTTGAGTGCCGCCTCGGCATTGCGGAACAGCGTCTCCACGTCATCTCCGTCCGCAGGGTACAAGGAGATGCCTGCCTTCCCGGCAATGCGTAGATCGGAGCCGCGCAACGGAAACGATTTTGCGAAACAGTCGCGTAGAAGCTGTTCCACGCTGATCGCCACGCTACCTGCATCGCGCGGGTCGTGCAGGGCGACGCCGAAACAGTTGACGCCCACGCGCGCGACCGCGTCAAACGTGATGTCACCCAGCAAAATGCGCTGGGCCACCAGCTTCAACAACTCGTCGCCCGCGCGGCGGTCCAGGGTGTCATTGATGATGCGGAAGCGGTCGATATCGACCAGGGCCAGTGCCGTAGTGTTCTTGGTTCCGGTGCGCGCGCGCAACAATTGACTCACCCGCTCCAGAAACAGGGTCCGGTTGGGCAAACCGGTGGTTTCGTCGTAGTACGCAAGATAGTTGATGCGTTCTTCCTTGTTGAGGTGGTCCAGCGCAAACCCGATATCAACGGCTAGTTCCTCCAACAAGGCCATTTCTTGCGCATCAAAAAATTGCGCCTCGGCGGCGCACAGGGTCAGCACACCTAACGCGGAGTCCCCGACCAATAAGGGCAGGTACGCTACCGACAGAATTCCGCGTTCCATGCGGTCCTGGGCGAACATTGGCCTGGGTTCCACGCGAAGGTCATTGCACACGATGGCATTCTTCCCCTTGAACGCGCGCACGAGCAAGCTGTTGGCATTCATGGCATCGTCGCGCAGCGAGAAATTGTCTGTGATGCGTTTCAGCAAATCGATATCGGCACCGGCCGAGGCCATAGGCTCGATGGTCATGGAGTGCGGGTCCACCACGCCGATCCACGCTGACTTGAATTGGCCGTCGTTGACGGCTATATGGCAAGCTCCGGTGAACAGGTCTTCACGGTTGCGCACGTGCACGATCAGGTTGTTGATGCCACTGAGAACGGCATAGACGCGGTTGAGCCGCCTGATTTTTCTCTCTGCTTCCTTGTAGTCTGTGATGTCTTCCCCGATGCTGGCCGTGCCCGTGACCTCCCCCGCAGCCGAATACAGCACGGTATTGCTCCAGCGAATGAGGCGGCGTTGCCCGGTGCGGGTCATGATCTCGTTTTCGAAATGCCCCGTCGACTTTCCCCTGGCGAGTAACTCCAGAAATCTTGCTTTGACGTCGACAAGCTCCGGTGCAATGAACAGCGCAAACCAGTCCTGTCCCAACAGCTCGTCACGTTGCCAGCCGGTGAGCCGCAGCAGATAGTCGTTGCAATAAGTGATGCGCCCATCGCGGTCCAACATCAGCGAGACCAGTTCCACGTTGCCCAGCATGTCGCTGAACCTGCGCTCACTTTCGCGCAGCGCGTCCTGGGCCCGCTTCTGTTCGCTGACATCCTGAATGGTGTTGAACCAGTGCACGCCACCGTCCGTGGCCTGTCCGTCGTGGATCGGCTCCATCACCTGCCGGATGTTCAGCCAGGCACCATCACTGCGTCGCAACCGGTAGTCCAGCTCCATGCGCGTGTCACGGACCCCGGCTTCGATGGCGGTGCTGCGAAACAGGGCGCGATCCTCAGGATGCACGATGGTCAGCCATTCCCGTGTGCTGCGGATCATGTGGGCCGGGTCCACGCCGATCATGTCTGGCATGCTGGGCGGCCAGCGCTCGAACGTTCCGTCCGGTCCCGTGATCACGTGTGTGAGCTTCGCCAGCGCCTGCGCACGGTGCAGGCCTGCCTCGCTGGCACGCAACTCGTTGGTGGCGCGCTTGCGCTCCACCATTTCCATCTGCAAGGCCTCGGAGTGCTGCCTGACCTCGACGTACAGGCTGCCGTTTTCATAGACTCGCCCGACCTGCGCGGCAAGAATCGACAGGATTTTCTCGTCCTCCCGACTGAATTCGGACTCGCCCAACTTGTTCGCCAGCAAGATCCAGCCATAGGCATACGACAGGGACACCACCGGCGCGATCAATCCGCAATGCAGGGCCGGATAGCCCGGCGGCAGTCCGGACACCGTCGCGTCACCCTGCGCGCTGGTAACTCGCAACGCGCGGCGCTCCGCGCGTGCCTGGCCGAGCGGACCACGGTCCAAAACCGGTCTTTCCAGTTGTGCGGCACGTGCAGCTTCAATGCCGCTGGTGGCAAAGACCAGCGCGCCATTGTTCTTGCCATTGGCGCAGACGACGGCGTATTGCGCACCGATCAGGTCACGCGCCCCCCGGCAGACCTTTTCCAGCAACAGGGTTGGACTGTGCTCCGAAGCCAGTTGCAGATTGAGATCGGTCAGGGCCGCCATGCGCCGATTGGCGGCTTCCAGTTCCTGCACTTTTTCCGACAGGGTGTTGGTCATCAGGCGCAGGTGCTGGATGCCGAACATCCGTGCGTCCGGGGGCGCAGTTGCTTGCGCGACGTGCGCCAGGGCCTGGTTGATGGCGTCCAGTATGTCCTGCGGTTCGCAGGGTTTGACCAGCACACGTGACACGCCGCAGGCCCGGGCCAGATTGCGGGCTTCACGTTCGCGGTAATGCGCACTGTAGAAGATGACCTCGGTGGCGGCCAGCGCAGAATTTTCGCGCAGCTGGCGCACAAATTCGTAGCCATCCATGGTGGGCATCAATACGTCTGAAATGACCAGGTCGGGGTGCTCCGCGCGCACCAGTGCCAATGCCTCGGCACCATCTGAGGCCTCCAGGGCCTGGTGCCCAAGGCTGTCAATCAGGGTTACGACCAGGAGTCGGTTGTCGGCTTGGTCGTCCACCACGAGTATCTTGGCCATGGCGCGATCCTGTCAGTGTCCCGGGCTATGCCGAGCTTGCAGCGGGTGCGGCAAAAAGGCTTCGATCTGCGTGACAAAGGTCTCTGGTGTGATGGGCTTGGTAATGTGTTCATCGAAACCGGCGGACAGCGCGGTTTCCCGGTCACCCGCCATGGAAAAGGCGGTCACGGCAATCAGTGGAACCCGATGCCAGTCGGGGTGTTCTCGCAGCGCACGCGCCACCTCGTAGCCGTTCATCACCGGCATCTGCAAATCACAAATGATAAGGTCAGGCTGTGCGTGCAGCGCCAAGTGAAGGCCGGTGCCGCCATCTTCAGCCTCTAGCGTGGCATAGCCCGCAGCCTCCAGCAGGTAGCACACCAACGCGCGGCTGGCGCTGTCGTCCTCAATGATCAGGAGGCGTGTGGGCATAACTTAATCCTCCCACAACTCCAGCGTGAATGTGCTGCCTGTACCGATAACACTGTTGAAAGTGATTCTTCCCCCCAACTGCTCGGCGAGCTTGCGGCTCAGATGCAGGCCCAGTCCGCTGCCTTCGAGCTTGCGCCGGTCGGCTGCCTCTATCCTGGAAAATGCCTCGAACAGGCGGGGCTGGTCCTGCTGCGCAATTCCCGGTCCGGTATCCTCAACACTGAAGGCCAGCATATTGCGACCCGCAACCACAAGCCGTTGCAGGCGTAATTGCACGCTCCCCTGTTCGGTGAATTTGATTGCGTTGCCGGTGAGGTTGATGATGATCTGGCTCAGAGCGCGGCGATCCGTGTGCAGCATTGCCGGCGGATCCGGCAAGACGACGACGAAGTTCAAATTCTTTTTCTCTGCATCTGGGCGCAGGGTGGACGCTACATCTTCCAGCACACTGTTGCAGTCAACACGCTCTGTTGTGAGATCGAGTTTGTTGGCTCCCAGCTTGGCCAGATCCAGCATGTCATTGATCAGCGACAACAGGTGTCTGGCGCCCTTCTGAACGATCAGCAATTGTTTGTCCTGTTCCGCATTGAGCGGACCGGGCAGTTTCATCAGCAGCGTGCCGGTGAAACCGAGGATGGCGTTCAGCGGCGTGCGCTGTTCGTGCGACATGCTGGCAAAGAACCGGTCTTTGGCCAGCGCGGCATTTTCCAGCTCGATGTTCTTGTCGCGCAAGGTCTGCTCGAAGCGCTTGCGCTCGGTGACGTCGCGGATGGCGCTGGAAACAAACAGGCCTTCCTCGGTCTCCAGCGGGCTCAGGCTGATCTCGACCGGAAATTCGCCGCCGTCCTTGCGCAGACCAAACAGCTCCAGCCCGGCACCCATGGAGCGCGCCCGGGGTTGTGAGAAAAATCCGGTTCGGTGTTCCGGGTGTTTTCCGCGGAAGCGCTCCGGCACGAGGATTTCTATCTTTTGCCCCAGCAGTTCATCCCGACTCCAGCCGAACAGCTGTACGGCCTGGGAGTTGACCAGCACCATGCGGCCCTCGCGGTTGACAATGACCATGGCGTCCGGCGCCGATTCCAGCAGGTCCTTGAACTTCTGATCGGCTTTCTTGCGATCCGAGATGTTGCGTATGGCACTCATCACCATGGTGCCTTCCTCGGTTTTGAGCGGGCTCAGGCTGATTTCCACCGGAAACTCGTCGCCATCCTTGCGCAGACCGTACAGCTCCAGGCCGGCACCCATGGTTCGGGTGCGCGGTTGCTCAAAGTAGCCGCCACGGTGCGCCAGGTGGGCGGTGCGAAAGCGGGTTGGCAGCAGTATCTCTACAGGCTGCCCCAGCAGTTCCGCGCGCTGGTGCCCAAACATTTTCTCCGCCTGCGAGTTGACCAGCACGATGCGTCCGGTGACGTTGACCATCACGATGGCGTCCGGTGTGGACTCCAGCAGATCGTGAAAGCGCGCTTCCACGAGCTTGGCGTCACGCAGCACCTTCAGGTGCGTGACATCTTTCTTGTTGGACAGAAAGTATTCCAGTTGACCGTCCGCATCCAACACCGCCTTGGTGGACACGCTGACATGCACCAAGGTGCCATTCTTGCAACGGCGTACTGATTCATAGACCGTCAGCCCCCGCTGCAAGGCCTCGGCCTGGGTGCGCGCTTCTTCGTTGAAGCAGTCCTTGGGAACGATGAGTTCCAGCATGGGCTGCCCGACCGCCTCGGCTCGACTGAAGCCAAAAATCGCTTCTGCCGCGAGGTTCCAGTGGAGGATGGTCCCGTCTGGCGCAACGGCCATCAGTGCATCGGGGTTTTGTTCCCACAACCTTTCGGTCAAATCCGGAGTCATGCTTCCCTTGCTTCCCTTGTTTTCGTTGATCCAAGTCCGCAGCGTGGAGCCATGGAATTGTTCGATCAGAGTGTGTGCAGGCGCCACCCCTGAGCGTTGGCCTCTGTGCTTTTTTCGCGATTTGAGCACAAAGAAAGACCACAAAGTGAAAATTGATGTAAGTCAATATTTCGCGCGAGGTATTGAACCGCTGGGGGACTGGTGAGGACAGGGGCGTGCCGCAAGGAGTTCAAGCAAAAATAGCCTGTAGCCCCCGGGAAATATGCGTTTAATGCTATTGAAGTGATAGCATTCTGTCGCTCCGTTTGATGCGCCGGTATTCTCCCGGCGCGTCTCCCGTCCAGCGTTTGAAAGCCCGGTTGAAGGCGCTGGCCTCGGCAAAGCCCAAGGATTGGGCAATGTCGGAAAAGGCCCGCTGCGTGTGGGCTACCGCCTGACATGCGTGCTCCTTGCGGGCGGCATCCAGCAGGCCGGTGTAGCTCAGCGCCTGATCCTGCAGGCGCCGGGCGAAGGTGCGCTCGGTCATGCCAAAGGCCTGCGCCGCCTGGGCGCGGTCGGGCAGTGCGTGGCCCGGTTGGGCGGCCAGCCAACCCCGCAGTTCGGTGGCCAGGTCGCCGGACTCTTCGGACAACGCCGCCAGCCGTGCGGCGGCGACCTGTTGGTGCACGGCCGCCAATTGCGCGTCGGCTTGGGGCAGGGGCTGGTCCAGCGCGGCGTTGTCGAGCAACAGGCCGCTGAAGGCCTGCTCGAAATCCACCGGGCACTGGAACACGGCCTGGTAGCCACTCAGGGGGCCCAGCGCACTATGGCTGAACTGCGCCCGCAGCGGGTTCATGCCGCTGCCGGTGACCCAGCGGCTGAAACTCACCACGGCGGACAGCACGGCTTCCAATTGATGCGGGCTGAAGGCCAGCTCGCCCTGGCGCGGGTGGTAGACGATCCAGCTGGCCCGCTCGCCGGCGATCATCTGGAAACGTCCGCCGTCGCTGATCAGTCGCTGGAATTTTTGCACTACCGCAATGGACTCGCGCAGCGTGGGTGAGGACTGCAGGATGTAGCTCACCACGTTGAAGCTGGCCGGCCCCACCTGACTGCCGGCCTTGAGGCCAAAGCCGGCGTCCCGTGTCAGCGTGGCGGCAGCGCGCCACAGGCGGGTGATGTGGTCGATGGGCCAGCGCTGCGCCTGCAGGTCGGCAACGGGGATGCCAGCATGGGCCAACAGGGCCTCTGGAGTAAGACCCAAGCGCTGGGCCGCGCCCAACACGGTGCCGACCCAGCTCATGGAAACGGTGGCCTCTAAAGTCAAGTGTTTGGCCTCTAAAGTCAAGTGTGCCGGCATCATATCCCGCTATCGTTGCACCCCACAAGGTCCGCATTCCATGATGGGCCACATGCACGAGGAGACAAATCTTGGCAGAAACTGTGCAATCGGATGTGCTGGTGATTGGTGGTGGCCTGGCCGGCCTGGTCACGGCACTGGAATGCCTGAAGGCAGGGCAGCGCGTGACACTGGTGGACCGCGACACGCGCGAGCGCCTGGGCGGCCTGGCCCTGTGGGCCTTTGGCGGCATGGCACTGGTGGACACGCCGCTGCAGCGTCGCATGAAGCTCAAAGACTCCCCCGAGATTGCGCTACGCGACTGGATGCGCTTTGGCGAGTTGGGCGAACACGACGTGCTGCCCCTGCAATGGGCGCGCTACTACGTGCAGCACTCCCGCGCCGAGGTCTACGACTGGCTGATCGCCAACGGCCTGAAGTTCATGCCGGCGGTCAACTGGGTGGAGCGCGGCATGCAGGGCGATGGCAACACACTGCCGCGCTACCACGTGGTCTGGGGCACCTCGCGCCAGTTAACCCGGCGCATGATCGAGTTGATGCTGGCCGCGGACGCGGGCGGGCGCCTGACCCTGCTCAGCGGCCACCGGGTGACGGCGCTGGACAGTACCGCTGGCGCAGTCAGCGGCGCCGTGGCGATGAGTGAGGCCAATGGCTCGGAAGTGCGTGTGAGCGCGCCGGCCGTGGTGCTGGCCATGGGCGGCATCAATGGCAGCCACGAAGAGACCCGCGCCAACTGGGTGGCCGGTCGCCCACTGCCGGCCACCATGCTCAATGGCGCCCACCCCTTTGCCGACGGCAAGCTGCACCATCTGGTCGCTGGCCTGGGCGGGAATATCACACACGCCGGCGAGATGTGGAACTACGCCGCCGGTTTTCCGCATCCGTTTCCGCACTTCGAGGGGCATGGCTTGTCGACCATCCCCTGCAAGTCGGCGCTGTGGCTGAATCACAAGGGCGAGCGCATTGGACCGCAACCCCTGGTCACCGGCTTTGACACCCACGAGCTGTGCCAGCGCGTGGCCGCGCAGGAGAAGCCCTACACGTGGCACCTGCTGAACTGGCGCATTGCGGCCAAGGAATTCGCCATTTCCGGCTCCGAGCACAACCAGCGCATCCGCGACATGCAGTTCCCGCTGTTCCTCAAGGAAACCCTGCTCGGCAATCACCGCCTGGTCAAACAGATGGCTTCGGAAAGCAAACACTTTCTGGTGGACGACACATTGGCCGGGCTAGCCGCCAAGATGAACGCGCTGGCCGGCACCCAGGACGTGAAACCCGAGGTGCTGCAAGCCACGGCCGATGCCTTTGATGCCAACTTTTCCCGCGGTGACTCCGTCGTCAACGACGACCAGATTCGCCGCATCGAACACGCCCGCCATTGGGGACCGGACAAGCTGCGCACCTGCAAACCGGCGCCATTGCAGAAACCGGGTGCCGGGCCGTATATCGCCATTCAGATGCAGTTGATTACCCGCAAGAGTCTGGGTGGTTTGCAGACCGATCTGCAGAGCCGCGTGTTCAGTGCCGCTGGCCAGCCTATGTCGGGCCTGTATTGCGTGGGCGAGGCCGCTGGCTTTGGCGGCGGCGGCGCCAGTGGCAAGCGCTCGCTGGAAGGCACCTTTCTGCCTGGCTGCATTCTGACGGCGCGCGCTGCGGCACGTTCCATCGTCAGCGGTCGTTAAAGGAAGAGGCACCATGCAAGGAGACATCGTTTCTGGCGTTCTGTTGCCGCTGATCCTGGCTTTCATCATGTTTTCGCTCGGGCTGGGACTCACAACAACCGACTTTCGCCGCATTCTGCAGCAGCCACGCGCCTTGCTGGTGGGCGTGGTCTGCCAC
Source organism: Rhodoferax sp. (assembly GCA_030645355.1). Classification (GTDB taxonomy): domain Bacteria; phylum Pseudomonadota; class Gammaproteobacteria; order Burkholderiales; family Burkholderiaceae_C; genus Allorhodoferax. The sequence goes on from JAUSNJ010000130.1 coordinate 29,574, forward strand.
TTTGTTCTGCTGCCGCTGGTGTGCTACCTGATGCTGCAAACCATGGGCGTAACGGGTGTTTTTGCGGTGGGCTTCATGATTCTCGCGGCCTGCCCCACGGGTACTACATCCAACCTGCTGACCTACCTTGCGCGCGGTGATGTGGCGCTGGCGTTGAGCTTCACCGCCGTGGCCAGCGTGGCCACCATCTTCACGCTGCCGCTGATCGTCACCTGGGCGTTGGGTCATTTTCTGGGTGCAGCGCGCGCCGTGGATGTGCCCGTGGGTCTGATGATGGGCCAGGTCGCCTTTGTACTGGGTCTGCCGGTGAGCCTGGGTATGGCGGCGCGCCACCGCTGGAGCCAATGGGCATTGCGTTTTGAGCCCCGCGCGACTCGGGTGGCCACCGTGCTATTTGCACTCATCGTGGTGCTGGCAGTCGTCAAGAACTGGCCCCTGCTGCGCGACAACTTCACATCGCTGGCACCCTTTGCCGTGGTGCTCAACGTGACCATGCTGTGCATCGGTTTTGGTGTGGCCTGGGCGGCGCGCCTGTCGTACCGTCAGTCGGTGACGCTGGGCATAGAAACGGCGGTCCAGAATGCGGCGCTGGCGCTGGTGATTGCCAGCACCGTCCTCAAGCAGGACGCCATGGCGATCCCCGGTGCCCTGTACGGCGTGTTGATGTACGCCGGAGGCCTGGTGTTTGCGCTGGCGATGCGGCGATTCACCCGCTCCACCCCATAAAGTTAAGAAAAGGAGACTCCTATGTCCAATGGCGCCAATGCCCTGATCCGCACCCTGGTCGATGCCGGCATCACCACCTGCTTCACCAACCCCGGCACCTCCGAGATGCACTTTGTGGCCGCGCTCGATACCGTGCCAGAAATGCGCGCGGTGTTGGCGCTGTTTGAAGGCGTGGCCACCGGCGCGGCCGACGGCTACGCCCGCATGGCCGATAAGCCGGCCGCTACGCTGCTGCACCTGGGCTGTGGCCTGGGCAATGGCCTGGCCAATTTGCACAACGCGCGCAAGGGCCGGGTGCCGATTCTTAACATCGTCGGCGACCATGCCACGTACCACACGCAGTACGACGCACAGTTGCAATCGGACATTGAAACCGTGGCGCGCAATGTGTCGCCCTGGGTGCGCACTTCCCAAAGCACGCAGGACCTGTGCAAGGACGCTGCCGAGGCAATAGGCGTATGTCAGGGCCCACCGGGTCAGGTGGCCACGCTGATCCTGCCGGCCGATGTGTCCTGGGGCGAGGGCGGCGTGCCCGCCGCGCCACCTACGATCCAAAAACCTGATGCCGCGGACGACGCCACCGTGGCGGCGATTGCCCAGGCGCTGCAGGGCGAAGGCAAGAAGGCCATCCTGCTCGGTGGTCGCGCATTGCGCGCGCCCACGTTGATAGCGGTGGCACGTATCGCCGCGAAGACCGGCGCCAAGCTGTTTGCCGAAGTGTTCCCCACCCGCATCGAGCGCGGCGCAGGCCTGCCGCCGGTGGAGCGCATTGCCTATCTGGCTGAGTTGGCTTCCGTGCAATTGACCGGTCTGCACCATCTGATCCTGGTGGATGCCAAGGCGCCGGTCTCGTTCTTCGCCTACCCCGGCAAGAAGAGCTATTTGGTGCCCGATGGCTGCCAGTTGCACACGCTGGCGTCGTTCACGCAGGATGTCTCCAGCAGCCTGGACAAGTTGTCCACCGCAGTCGGCGCCGGGCAAACGGCACCGGTGCTGCAGGCCGCCAAGCGCCCGGGTCTGCCGCGCGGCAAGTTCACCGCCGACAAGGTCTGCAAGGCCATCGGCCAGTTGATGCCGGAGAACGCCATCATCGTGGATGAGGCGCAGACCTCCGGCATCATGTTGGCGATGTACACCGCTGGTGCGCCGCGCCACGATGTGGTCACGCTCACCGGCGGCGCCATTGGCCAGGGCCTGCCCAACGCCGTGGGCGCGGCCATTGCGTGCCCGGATCGCAAGGTGATTGCGCTGGCTGGTGACGGTTCGGCCATGTACACCATCCAGGCCCTGTGGACGATGGCGCGCGAGAAGCTTGATGTCATTGCCATCATCTTCAACAACCGCTCCTATGCCATCCTCAATGTGGAGTTGCAGCGTGTGGGGGCAGTGGGTGCCAGCGAAAAGGCCAAGGCGCAACTGGACTTGCGCACCCCGCCGATTGACTTTGTCCACCTGGGGCAGAGCATGGGCGTGGCATCGAAGCGTGCAACTACCACGGAAGAATTCCTGGCCGCCTTCGAGCATGCACTGCGCACGCCCGGCCCGCACCTGATCGAGGCCATCGTGCCGCCGACGCTGGCCGGGCTGAAGCTGCGAGTGCTGCCGCACCTGCTGCAGTCACTGGCGAACCTGCCACAGCCGATTGCGCGAGCGCTCAAGCGCAAGATTGCGCCCTGAGTGAAGATTTCGGCGCGTGCCATACGCGACAATTGAGGGGCCTATGAAAACCATTCTTCCCCTGCAATTGCTGTTTGCACCCGATAAAAATGACCCGCAGCCACTGATCCTTTACCACGGGCACAACTGCCCTGATGGCTTCGCAGCGGCGTTGGCGGCCTGGCTTTTTTATGAAGGCCAGGCGGAGTTTCTCGGGCTGGACCATGGAGATGTTCGTAGCGTTACCGACTTGCCCGACGTGAAGGGGCGAGCGGTCTACATCCTCGATTTTTCGTTTTCCGCGGAGATCCTGCGGGATATCGATGTGCTGGCTGCCAAACTGGTCATGCTGGACCACCACAAAAGCGCGGCAGAGCATCTGACCGGTTTTGCCTGCCGTTGCGGTGTCGTGCACTTTGACATGAACAAGTCGGGTTCGCGGCTTGCCTGGGAGTTCTTTCAGCGCGACAGGCCGTTGCCCGATCTGGTGCGTTTTATTGAAGACCGCGACATCTGGATCTGGCAATACCCTGAGAGCGCGGGTTTCCTGGCGGCGCTGGACATGGAGCCCTTTGATTTTGCACATTGGGCCGCCATGGCGGCTTTCGATGCCGGGCAGTTGCAGGCTTTCATGGCGCGGGGGCAAGCCATGGACGAAAAGTTCAATAAACTGGCGGCCGACATCGCCGAGGGCGCCCAACCCCTGGTGTTCAATGGCCAGCATGGACTGATGGTGAACGCACCCAGCGTGTTCCACAGTGTGGTGGGCGACATGTTGTCCAGGAAAACCGGAACCTTCGCGCTGATGTGGTGCGCGGGCAAAGGTGGCACGGTGAAAGCCGGCTTGCGCTCCCAGCGCAATTTTGACTGCATCGCGCTGGCCCGCAGCATGGGCGGCGGCGGCCATGCCCAAGCCTGCGGTTTCAAGATGGGGGTAAATCAGCTGACAGATTTACTTGGCGGCGTTCTGGATGCGCCCGCCAGACCTGCTGACTGACAGGTGCCCCGCATCGGGGCCTGATTCGCCTATTTGTTCTTGTCCTTGCCGCGTGGAATCACTGCAGTCATTGGCGCCATGGGGCGATCGGACGTGGAGTTCTTGGGTTCGGAAGTGTCTTTCTTGGGCTTCTTTGCCATCTTCTCTTTGCGCTGGTCACCTTTAGCCATATGTCCTCCATAGTCAACCCCGACATGGGGTTCGATGGTGCGATATTACGGCAGAATGGCGCATGGCAAAAAAACTGACCCCCAGCATCCAGTGGCAAGAACACGTCGCCCCGGATGAGGCCGAGCGCTTTGCATCCTATGGCAAGCAGTTTGCTGCCATACAGGCCCGCAAGTCCAAGAAATACGGCAATGGCCGCGCCTTGCACCGCAAGCAAATCACGGCTGCCAAAGGCTCACTGGAAGTGCTGACGGATCTGCCGGACTTTGCGCGTCACGGGCTGTTTGCCAAGCCTGGCACCTTTGAGACCTGGGTGCGCCTGTCAAACGGTGGAATGGACCGCGCGCCGGACCGCATGCCCGACATTCGGGGCTTTGCCTTGCACGTGCTGGGGGTCAAGGGTGACTCGGCACTGGGCAACGGCCCGGCCGTCAGTCAGGACTTTGCGCTGATCAATCAGGAGGTTTTTGGCTTTACCAGCAGCGCGGAATTCGTCGAGTTTGTGGTGGCTGCATCCAAAGGCATGGGCAGCCTTTTCAGGCATTTGGTCAAACGGTATGGCGTTGTGCGTGGCCCGTTGCGCCTCGTAGCCATGGTCAAGACAATGGGCAAACCCTTTGGTGGTTTTGCCACGGAGCCGGTCTATAGCGCTGCCCCCATCGCTTGTGGCCCGTATGCGGTACGGGTGCGCCTGCTCCCGGCTGCAGGCAATGGACCCGCAACGCCCGGCGCCAAGCGGGATTGGGGTGCTGACTTCAACGCGAAATTGCGCGAAAAGAGTCTGCAGTGGGACCTGCAGTTGCAGCCCTTTGTGGATGAAGATCGCACGCCGATTGAAGACGCGTCGGTCAACTGGCCCACCCCCTACACCACGGTGGCCCGTCTGACGCTGCCGCGGCAGGATGGGGATTCGGCCAAGGGACAGGCATTTGCCAAACAGGCGGAAGCGGCCATCTTTGACCCTTGGCAGGCACTGGCTGACCACAGGCCTTTGGGCGACGTGATGCGCGCGCGCAAGGTCGTGTATTTCGAGAGCCAGAAGGCTCGGGGCGCCTAATCGCAGTCAAATTGACATGCGTCAAGGAGCATGGGGTGCAGTCGGTGCAGCATGCAGTGGTAGACATTTTTTTAGAGGCATACACATGTTCAAACATATTCTTCTCGCCACAGACGGTTCCCCCGCTTCGGAGCACGCGGCCCAGTTGGCCGTGGGTTTGGCCCGTACCCATGGCGCCCGATTGACGGCGGTTTACGTCGTGGACCCCTATCCTTATATTGGTGTGGGTGAAATCAATCCCATGGGCTATCAGGCCTATATGTCGGCCGCCCAGCAGCAGGCTGCCCAGGCCCATGCGCAAGTCGAAGAGCTGTGCAAACAAGGCGGCACACCGGTGGTGCTGCAGGCGCGCCTGGTCGAAGACGTGGGCGCGGCCAGTGGCATCGTGCAGACCGCCGAAACCGAAGGCGCCGACCTGGTAGTGCTGGGGTCCCACGGGCGCACTGGTATTGCACGCCTGATGCTGGGCAGTGTGTCGACCAAGGTAGTTGCCGAGTCCAAAGTTCCTGTCCTGGTCTCGCGCTAGCTTGAAATCACGGGCTTGGCTCCCAGTTATGGCGTCTGACAACCGCTTGGACTGGAGCACAACCCGTGGTCTTTCTTCTGTTTTGTGGCCTGGCCCTGCTCCTGGTCGTGGGCCTGCTGGGCCACCCCTATTGGCTGGCCTACCGGCGTAGCCGGGTCGTGGAGACGGCTTTTCCGGCGTCCTGGCGCAAGATCCTGCAGCATCGGGTGCCCTTGGTACGCAGGCTGCCGGCGCAACTGCAGTTGCAGCTCAAAAAGCATATGCAGGTTTTCATTGCCGAAAAATCCTTTTTGGGATGTGGCGGTCTGCAGATCACCGAGGAAATGCGGGTGGTGATTGCCGCGCAGGCCTGTCTGCTGATACTGAACCGCGCGACGGACTATTTCGCCAACGTGAACCAGGTTCTGGTGTATCCAGGAGCGTTTGTGGTGAACCGCACCACAGTGGACGGCGCAGGCGTGCAGCAGGAAAACCGCCAGGCGCTGTCAGGCGAGTCGTGGTCACAGGGACAGGTCATTCTGTCGTGGCAAGACACCCTGGAAGGTGCTGCCATTGCGGACGACGGCCGCAATGTGGTCATCCACGAGTTTGCCCACCAGCTGGACCAGGAAAATGGCGCCGCCCGGGGCGCACCACCACCGACTTTGGGCGACACCCGGCACGATGCGAAGCGCTGGTCGCAGGTGTTCCATGCCGCCTATGCGCGGCTGCAGTCAGAAGCGCGCCATGGGGTGGACGGCCTGCTCAACCACTACGGTGCGCAGGACCCGGCAGAATTCTTTGCTGTGGTGTCCGAAGTGTTTTTTGAACAACCCCAGGCGCTGGCAGCGGAGTATCCGTCGCTGTACCAGGAGCTGAGCGGCTACTACAAGGTCGACCCTGCCGGATGGTAGGCTGCAGCCTATACGCCTTCGAGCATGATCATGGTTCTGCGTGCCGATTGCCGGCTGATGGGCAGGATGGCCTGGTATTCGGCAGAGTCGTAAAAGCGGTTGGCACTGTCGGCATCCGGAAAACGGACCAGCACCATGCGGGTGGGCGACCACAGGTCGGTTTCCCGGAGCGTCAATTGGCCCCCGCGGGCCAGGTATTCACCGCCATAGTGTTCCACCAGGGGCTTGGCCTTGAGCTTGTATTCTTCATACAGCTCCGGTTTGTCCAGCAGGGTATCGACGATCAGGTAGGTTGCCATGGGGTCTCCGGTAGCAGACTAAAGGGTGCAGTCTAGATCAGTACAGACCGCGCACCCGGGCTTGCAGCCGGCTCAGTCCCAGCAAGGCATCGGTAAAGGGGGTAGCGACCCCGGTTAGGGTGCCCAGCTCTTTCACCACGGTAACCAGTGCATCCAGCTCCACCGCCTTGCCCGCTTCCATGTCCTGCAACATCGAGGTCTTGAAGGCACCGAGCTTGCGTGTCACCTGGTGTCGGTCCTCGGGCTGTTGGTCAATGGGTATGCCGATGCGAGCGCCGATCTCCTTGGCCTCCAGCATCACACTGGATACAAAATTGCGGACCAGTTCGTCGCCTAGGATCAGGTCGGTAGTCGCGCCGGTCAGGGCGCTGATCGGATTGACCGTCATGTTGCCCCACAGTTTGTACCAGACATCTTTTTGAATCTGCGGCGACACCGTGGTGGCGAACCCGGCGCGCACCAGCAGATCGGCCAGCGCCCGCACCCGTTCAGTCGCCTGTCCGGACGGCTCCCCGATGATGAGGCCGTTGCCAAAATGGTGGCGTATGACACCTGGCGCATCGACCGAACAGCTGGCGTGCACCACACAGCCCACCACGTTGGCGGCAGGAATGGCCCTGGCAATTTCGCCGCTGGCGTCGACGGCCTGAAGTTGCGTGCCGGCCAACGCAGTGCCGAAGCCCTGGAAAAACCACCAGGGTACGCCGTTCATGGCCGTCAATACGAGCGTGTGGGGCCCGATGAGGGCACTGATCTGATTCGCTACGTCGCGCATCGCAGGTGCCTTGACCGCGACAACCACCAGATCCTGCACACCCAGTTCGGTTGCGCTGGCGCTGGCCCGAACCGTGTGCCGTGCGTCACCCAGACGCAGACCCTGCTGTTGCAGGGCGGCCAGCGTGGCCCCGCGGGCCAGCACACTGACCTGGCAGCCGGCTTGGGCCAGTCCCGCACCGATCCAGCCGCCAATGGCGCCGCAGCCCACCACGCAGACTTTGGATAAGGCTTTGCTCATGTACTTTCCTGTTGGTTGATGTTCATCATGGCCGTGTCGTGTGCAGATTCCTGAGTGTTTGCATTGTGGCAGTGTCGCTGGAACTGGTCATTTCAAAGGCATCCCGGCGAAGCCCAGTATTGGCGCGGCCTGTGCAGCTTGTGAACATAGTTATCCACAACTTGGCCCACAGAAAGTGGGGGCAAGTAGGGGGCAGTCCATGCTGCATCGCAATGTTGTGCCTCCTGTTAATTTTTGCTATCGCGGTGGTTTCCACCATTGGCAAAAGTGGCCATCTTCATTTCGGGTAAACCCTGAATTTCCTGCGTTTCCTGTCGTTGTGGACAAGAAAGACCGTATTTACGTGGCGCCGCGAGCGTGCAATGTTATCCACAGTGGATGACTTGGTCAGCAACCAGTAAGAATCCGGGCTTTCCGGATGTGCGAGGTGTGGTTCTCCACAATTGGAGGAAAAGACGGACGAACCTAGACTGCGGCACCCAACCATTCCACTGGAACACAACCCCCATCATCTTCTGCACCGTCGTGGTGGGCATTGCCGGCATGGAGGACATGAAAAAGGTCGGCAAGACCGGCGGCCTGGCCCTGCTTTACTTTGAAGTGGTTAGCACCCTGGCGCTGATCGTCGGTCTGGTCATCGACAACCTGGTGGGCAATGGCGTGGCCACGATTGTGGTCGCCAAGTGGACGGGCGAGCTGAACACCGAGCGCCTGCAGGCCGGTCTGAACAACGAGACCTGGATGGATGCCGATGCGCCCGAAATCCTGCTGGACCAGCAGGTTGCTCACATGGCGGTGACCAAGGGCTAAACCGACTATGCCGGTGCCCGGTCGCTATTGCACCGTGGCCGGGTAGTGCTGCCCCACCCAGCGTTCAAACTGCTGGCACATGGCCTGGTCTGATTCGCGGTTATCGGCGATCAGCTCGGCTCCGTGCACGATGCGGATGGTGGCATCCAGATCGGGCGCCGGGGCCGGCGGGTAGTTGCGGGCAGCGGCAGCGGCCATCGTGGCCTGTGCCTCGGCCCATGCCTCGTCGACGGTCTGGTTGCAGCTGTCGGCCAGGTATTTCGCGTTGAACGGCTCACCGGTCAGGCTCAGCAAGGTGTCGTTGTGGCTGATGCTATTGCCCCGTGCCCAGTAATGCTGGGACAGCGCGGGCCCGATGGCCGGGTTGTCCGTCAGGTACCCGTAGGTCCGCTCAAAGTAGGCGCGCGTCTGGTACACCGCCATATTGGCCAGCAAATACCCGTGGTAGGACGCTGAGGACTCCTGGTTCAGAAGGTGGGGAATCGCCAGCAGCGGACGCGGACCGACGGCCACGCCCAGAATACGCTGCTCGGTCGCGCGCGCCAGCGCCAGCACTGTGTCGGCGGTGAGCTGCTCGTCACTGAGGCGATACAGCGCGCGTTCAAAGTAGGGCACCACCAGAGTGCTGCGTTCGCCATAGGCGGCGAACGGTTGCGTGGTCTGGATGCGGGCGTGGATCAGCGCATCGGGGATGGGCTCACCCTGGGCGTTGTGAGCATAGCGCTTGAGCCAGTCGGCATCGTCAAGCAGGCTGTCGCAGAACATGGACTGGGTTTCGGCATACGCCATTGAGGTGGGAGCGAACTCCTGCGAGAAGCAGGGCGCGTTCTGCGTCACGTTGGCGAAGTGGGCCGCATGGCCACCTTCGTGGAACAGGGTGTTGATGGCCCGCGCGCCGCTGCCAATCTGGTCCGGCTTGGCACCGGCCGTGAAATTGATCTGGCCGGCCACCCATTCGTTTTTGGCGTTGAAAAACGGCGGGATGGGCCCGTGGCAGAAGCCGTTCTGGTACTTGCCCTTGCGCTCCAGCAAATCCAGTTGCATGGTGGCACCGCGGTAGGCGATGCCCAGATGGCGAAAACTCTGCAGCCAGCGCTCCAGCCCTTTTGCAAACGACAGGTAGGGGTCCAGCTGGCGCGTCACATCGCCGCTGACGAAGAAGCGCAGGTTCCAGGGCTGGGTGGCATTCGCACCATGAACTCGCGCCAGGTCGCTGAGTGCGCGCGTGTTGGCCGCGCGGGTGCGCACCTCAAAGTCGTCCAGGATGGTGAACAGCTGGTCGGATGACATCTGCTCGTTCTTCTGTACCTTGTAGTCAAAGTAATTGGGAAAGCCCTGGGCGCGGGCAAAGGCATTGCGTTTCTTGACGATATCGAGCCAGCCGTTGGCCAGCACCCAGCGCTCCAGCTCCATCAGCGCGTCGTGCGAACTCTTGCGTGCCGCTTCGTCGCGGTTGGTACCCATATTGGTGGCCAGCATGCTCAGCGTGGCGTCTTCCAACTGGCCCGCCTCGTTGGTGTGGCGCAGCACCAGATCGCGCCGCTTGGCAAACAGGTCGGCCTCCAGCTGGATCAGCTCGGCCATCAATTGGCGCGCGGCATCGTTGTCGACGATATTCGCCTCGAACAGCGCCAGCCAGCCCTTCAGGCCGTGGCGCAGGGACGCGGTCGCGGCGTCATCGGTGTTTGCATCGCCCAGACTGGCCAAGGCTTGGCGCACTGATGCCAGGCGTGCCGGGTCGGAGATGAAGTTTTTGTAGGCCTCTTCCGCGCGGGCAAAGCCCGCGTCGTCGTCCGAGACGGCCATATAGGTGTCCCAGAACAGGTCTTCTTTGGTCTTGTGAACGGCGAGGTAGTCGGTGTTGAGGGTATCAAACAAAGCGCGGGCATCTGGCATGTTGGGGGTCTCCTTTGTGGGGGTGGCCGATTCTCGCAGCATGGCAATACCCGTTGCGTGCGCTGGGGTGTGGCGGCGCAGGTGGCTCAGGGCGGCAGTTTGCCGCGCCGCCAAAACAGGCCGAGTAGCGGCTTGACGCTGACGCCGTGCAGGATGATGGACAGGGTCACCACGATCAGCGTGAGCTGAATCAGTTGCAAAGCCAGTGGCTCCGCAAGACCATGCTGTATGGCGTACATCAGGTAGTACAGCGAGCCCACGCCGCGCACCCCAAACCAGGCCGCCAGGCCGCGAATCCGCCAGGGCGTGCCACTACCCAGCAAGGCCAACATCACACTGGCTGGACGGGCCACCAAAAAAAGGAAGAGAGCCAGGCCGACCGCCGACCAGGACCAGGAGTCCATGAACAGGGAGCCGCCAATCAGAATGATCAACAACACCTCGGAGAGCCGCTCCAGGTGTTCCTTGAAGATCAGAGATCCTTCGCTGACCGTGGGCAGCGGCTCGGTGTCTCCCTGCGGCAGGGCTTTTTTGGCCAGTTTCATCTCCGTCTGCCGCAAAGCCACCGCCGCGAAGAACACGGCCAGAAACCCCCAGGCATCCACCATGACGCACAGGCCGTACACCACGCCGATCAGGCCCAGGCCGAGAAAGTCATCCAGTAACTGATGCTGGTAGGGCTGTCGGCGCAGTATCCAGCCCAAACGGGCCAGTGCCACACCGGCCGCAATACCAATAGCCACCGCACTTGCCGTGGCCCACAACACATCGACCAGCACCCAGCGCAGACCCGACTCCCCCATGTCATGCAGCCCCAGCAGCCCCAGCCCCAGCATCACAAACGGGAAGGCGCTGCCATCGTTCATGCCGGCCTCGCAGGTCAGCGTGAAGCGCAAATGATCCCTGTCACCGGGGTGGCGGATCTGCACGTCGGTGGCCAGCACCGGGTCCGTGGGGGCCACGATGGCGCCCAGCAGGATGCCGGCGCCCAGTGGTAGCCCCAGCACATAGACGCAGAACGCGGCCACCAGAGCCACGGTCAGCACCATGGACACGGTGGCCAGCATCAGTGGTGCCTGCCAGCGCGAAAACGTAAACGGCGCCGGCATCTTGACACCAGCCGAGAACAGCGAGATCAACACCGCCACCTCGGTCAGCGCCTGCAGTAGCGCAGACTCCTTGAGGGGGTTGAAGTGGAACAGGTTGAGCGCCGTGGGACCCACCAGTACACCCACTGCCAAGTAGATGATGGCGGACGTTACCGGCGAGCGCTGCAGCAGGGTTGCGGTCAGGCCGCGCACCAGCAGCAGCGCGCCGATCAGCAGAAACCACTGCGGGCTAGTCATGAAAGGGGTGTTTGTGCATACAACCCAGTGTAGTGTTTACCCTAGCACGGGCACTCAGGCCGCAGTTCGTGCAGCCGCCCGCTTGGAGCGGGCCCGGATGTTCAGCGCCTCAACCCCCAGGGAGAACAGCATCGCCACGTAGACATAGGCTTTGGGAACGTGCACACCAAAGGCCTCGGCGATCAGCAGGGTGCCCACCATGGTCAAGAAGGCCAGCGCCAGCACCTTGATGGAGGGATGGCGATCGACAAACTCACCAATCGGCTTGGCCGCAAACAGCATGACGCCCACCGACGCAATCACGGCGGCCACCATGACACCGATCTTGTCCACCATGCCCACGGCGGTGATCACCGAGTCCAGCGAAAACACGATGTCCACCACACCGATTTGCACAATGGTCCCCCAAAACATCGTGGCACCGGCCTTCACGGAGTCGACCCCGGCGCTGACCTCCTTGGGTTCGTGCGCTTCCACTTCCAGAAAGATTTCGTGCGAGGCCTTGTACAGCAGGAACAGGCCACCGCCGAGCAGAATCAGGTCCCGCCCGCTGATGGCCTGCGCCCACACCGTCACCAGCGGGCTGGTCAGTGTCATCACCCACGCCAGGCTGAACAGCAGCGCGATGCGCGAGACCATGGCAAAGCCCAGCCCCAGGCGACGGGCCAGGTCGCGCTGCTCGGGCGGCAGGCGTCCCACCAGGATGCTGATGAAGATGATGTTGTCGATGCCCAGGACAATCTCCAGGGCCGCCAGCATGAAGAAGGCGATCCAGATGTTGGGGTCAGTCAGAAATTCCATAGCAAAACCATCGCGTGTAAAAGTGGGCGAGTCTAGTTCCGCAGCTGCGTTTGGACGGTTCAACCGGTTTGTGAGTCCTTGGCAGTTTTAGGGACATGCACTGCAGCAAGCCCGTGCTATAAAACTTTCTTTGGTTTGATTGGCTACCTTCCATTAGGTAGGTTATACTCTGTTCATGGACACCAAAGAACACATCCTTTCCAGCGCCCAGCGCCTGGTGCAGCAACGCGGCTTTAACGGCTTCAGCTATGCCGATGTGGCCGATGAGGTTGGCATACGCAAAGCCAGCCTGCACCACCACTTTGCCAGCAAGGCCGACCTGGGTGTGGCCCTGGTTGAGGCCTACACAGCGCAGTTCGATCAGGCTCTGGCCGACATAGACCGGGCCGCTACCACGGCCCCGGAGAAGTTGAAGGCTTATGTGGCAATCTACCGTGCCACGCTGAACAGCGACCGCATCTGCATGTGCGGCATGTTGGCCACCGAGACAATGACGCTCGACGCCGCCATGCTGCCCAGGCTCAAGCGTTTTTTTGTTCGCAATACGGAGTGGCTGGCGCAGTTGCTGGCTGAAGGCCGGTCGCAGGGTGTGTTTGCGTTTGACGGTGCGGCGGCAGACCATGCCCGGGCTGTCCTGTCGATGCTGCAAGGTGCCTCGTTGGTGTGCCGCTCCAGTGGTGACATGGATGCGTTTGACCGCACCACGGCGATTTTGGTGAATGGTTTTATGAGGAAGGGCTGACCTTTTTTTTGGCCCGTAAAGCTACCTACTGGTAGGTATAGAAGTGTTGTATGAATCAGGATTTTTCTGGCAAGAGCGCATTGGTGATTGGTGGCTCCAGCGGCATAGGCCGCGCCGTGGCCCACCGCCTGGCCGATGGCGGTGCCCAGGTGGTGGCGGTCGGGCGCAACGCGCAGAAATTGGCACGCAGTGCCGCGGAGCGCGAGGTGTCCATCAGCACCCTGCAGGCTGACATCACCACGCCCGATGGCTTGCTAGTCTTGACCGATGCAGTGCAGACCCGCGGCCAGCCCTTTGACCTGCTGGTCAATGCCGCCGGTGTGTTCTCACCCAAGGCATTTCTGGACCACAACGAGGCAGATTACGACAGCTACCTGGCCATCAGCAAGGCGCTGTTCTTTGCAACCCAGGCGGTGGCGCGGCGCATGGTGTCTGCCCAGCGCGGTGCGATTGTGAACATTGGCTCCATGTGGGCGCAGCAGGCCATTCTGGCTACCCCGTCCTCGGCCTATTCCATGGCGAAGGCCGGCATCCATGCGCTGACCCAGCATCTGGCGCTGGAGCTGGGTGTGCACCGCATCCGCGTCAATGCCGTGGCTCCCGCCATTGTGGACACACCGGTGTATGACAGTTTTGTGCCCCGGGAACAGCATGACGCGGTGCTGTCCAGCTTCAATGCCTTCCACCCGCTGGGGCGCATTGGCCAGCCCGATGACGTGGCGGCTGTGGTGGCGTTTTTGCTATCCGAGCAGGCGAGCTGGGTCACCGGCGCTGTGTGGAATGTGGACGGCGGCGTGATGGCGGGGCGCAATAGCTAAGCTTGCTGCGTCACGGTGGTTGTGTCGCGGCGATTGCCAACACGGTGTCGTCTGCGCCCGGCATGCAGCCGGGCGCAATAGGCTCCCAACCCCGGTGCACCACGATGTGCTGCGGGGTGTAGCACAGCTCAATGCGGGTGGCCTGCGGCAACCGCTGGCGCACAAAGGCTTCAATGGATGCCGGCATACTGACCTGAAATTGCGCGCTGGCCAGGTTTTGTGGCGGATGGTCGTCACTGTGCAGCCAAGGCAACAGACCGGCCAGCCAAGCCAACGGTCCCCAGCCCAGGTTGAAGCTGCTGGGCTGATAACTGTGCTCAAGCAGCCACTTCTGAGACTGACCACGCGCATCGTCACTTGGCAGGATTGAACCCCAGGCACTGGCCATCAACTCGGCCAGCCACTGGTTGCAGTTCTGGTAGCGCTGGCCAAAGGCGTAGGCGTTGGCGCTGTAGGTGGCGCCCAACAACTGCACGGCCTGGCTTTCATCCAGCGCGGCGCGTTCCAGCGGGACGGCGGCTTCCGCAGGCAACAGCACGATGGAGATATATCCCTCCGCCGGATCGTTGGTGCCCAGCACGAAGCCCGACATGCCCTGGTCAAAAATGCGGGGGCGCTGTTCGTCACAGGCATAGTACTACTGGCGCACCGACCACGGCGTATTGGGGCTGGCCCTGAGACTGACCCCGGCATGGGAATAGCGGTGGTCAAAACGCTGCAACGCCAGGCCCGAGCGGGCCACCAGCGCCAGCGTCTGGCCCGAGCGCTCAAGTTCGTTTTTGACCACGGCGGCCACCTGGATCAGTCGGTCTTGCACGACCGCGCCGGGCTCAACCTGGCCTTGGCAATAGTTCAGCGATCCGGCCCACGCGCAGTGGACCCCCACAGCGCATGCCAAGCCGATCAGGCCGCTGCGCACGATGGTTACACCCCGATCGGGCGGCTCTCCAGTTCGCGGAACCAGTCATCGTCCAGAATCAGGAAGAACGGGACGGTGCCGGTTGTGGCGTCGACAGTCGCCAGTGCCAGACCATAGGGGCGGTGCTCGGCGGAAACGCGATGGCCTGTGGCCAACTGGACGCGATCAGTTGCCGCGCGCGGCAGCAACAACAGGACTTCGGCGTTGCCGCCAACTGCTTGCATCCTGAGTCGCACCATGTCGGTCTGCTCGGCAAGCTCGGTCATCTCTACGATGGTGTACTGGCCCTGTGCCACACGGTCTTTGGTGGAAGAACTATTGCTCGATTTCTCGCTCGACGCCGATGAACTGCCAATCGATGTGGACGACGCGCTGGATGCTGATGAGGTGCTGTCTGCCCATGCGGGCAAGGCGGTCAGTGACAGGGCCAGTGCGGCTGCGGGGATGAAACGTGCTGTGAATGAATGCTGCATGGGGAGGGCGTCCATAAACGGTTGATCGGTTGGTGGTTGATGATACACGGTAAAAAATGCCTGTAGCCCTCGTGGAATATGAAGATGTTGCTATATATTATGTAGCAACATCAAGCCGTTACAAACAGCGCCGGGTCCACCATCTTGCGGTTCAGCACCACACCCCAGTGCAGATGCGGTCCCGTCGCGCGGCCGGTGGCGCCTACCGAGGCGATGCGATCGCCGGTCTTCACCACGTCACCCACCTGCACATGGATGGCGCTGAGGTGGCCGACCATGGTCAGCAAACCACCGCCATGGTCCAGAAAGACCGTGTTGCCACCAAAGAAATAGTCGCCGGTGTCGATGACGCGCCCGGGCAGCGGTGCCAGCACCGGGGTGCCGGCGGCGGCGGCGATGTCCATGCCGCTGTGCGGGCTGCGTGATTGCCCGTTGAACACGCGGCGCAGGCCAAAGGAGCTGGAGCGCCGACCCGGCACGGGGGCTGCCATGTGCAACTGGGCGGCCTGGGGCAGCGGCTCGGTGAAGCTGGCCATCACGGTTGCCATGTGGGCGCGTTCGCGCTCGAAGCGGGCTTCGTCGGCGGCCGACAAATCCACCTTGCTCGGCGCCACCTTCAGCTTTTGCACCGGATAGAGCTTGGGCGCCACGGTGAAGTTCATCTGGCGTTGGCCCCCGCCTTCCAGCTGCACCGCAATGCTGGCCGGGCCGGGCGGGGTGGACAAGGAGATGCCGACCAGTGCCGTCCACTGGCTGGGGTTGCCAAGCACCAGCAGCGGCACGTCGCCGAGCTGCGCCGTGGGGCGTTTGGCCGCGGGGCCCAGGTCCAGCCGGGCAATGCCGCCGGGGACCTGTGACGGGCGCGGCCACACGTCCGGGAGGGCGTTGGTCTTGGTGGCGGCAGACAGGTGCAGGGGGTGCACCGCCAACAGGGCGCAGCTACTGAGCAGTGCTGTTCGGCGCGTCAGGGGAGTGTGGAGAGAAAGTGGGGTAAGAGAGGGCACTGAGTATCAAGTTATTTTGCTGTCGGCAGCTTGTTTCCAAGCTGTTTCGGCGCGTTTGTCGGGGCGGCAATGGTGGGTCTTACCTTGGCAAGGTAGTGTGGAGTGTATTTCTGCGCCAGGTAGTCAGCGAAAAGTTGATCCTCCAGATGGAAGCTGCCCCCGTGCTCTGGTTTGGCCAAAATCTGGGCTTTTCGCAGTCGGTCCACGGCTGAGCGGACCTTGGGTTGGGTCGAGGCCAGTCCGGGCTCTTTTGCCAGCGCGTCCGTCGTTGCCTTGGCCATGGGCGCAATGCCATGGGCGACGAGCACGGCAACGGCTTGCTCCAGCGGCAGGAGCCGGTCGAACATGCCTTGCCAGGCCGCAACGTTTCGTTCATCGGCCAGGTACAACGTGAGCCCCTGGTTGACGTCGGTAATGCCGTCCGCCGACATGGCCTTCACCAGGTCTTTCATCAGCGCCGGTTTCCAGCCTACGTGGGCAAACATGCGCTCCAGCGCGGCCAGGTCCAGGCGTTTGTTCGGGTGAACCTTGCGATAGTGCGCGGCCAGCAGCTCCAGGTATTCCGAGCCCAGGTTGGGGAACGTCTGGAGCTGTGCAAACTGGTACATCGGGGCACCAGCGACGGCCATCATGGCCCCCAACTCTTCTTGGGACGAGCCGGTGAACAGCGAGAAAACCAGCTTCTTGTGCTTTTGCAGCACCGCGCGCAGGGTGCCAATCACGTCATCTGCCTGCGGGGCATGGGCCAAAGACTGGACCTCGTCCAGCATGAGCACAATTTGTTTTCCGGATGCGCTTGCCAGTCGGGTGATGAGCGAATCCAATCGCAAGCGCGGGTCATCCGGCAGTGGGCGGCGCACGGGGGCATCGCCAAAATCCAGGCTGTTGCCGAGGATTGCCACTTTCTTGACGGGCGTCTTGGCCGCTTTTCCGGCCGCAGTGGTGGGGACCGTGACATCGTCCAATGCCTCTTCCAGCGCGTGGTTGATGGCAGCGAGCGGATCTTTGCGGCTCAGCCAGAGGTCAGCATAGACCGGCAGCATCCCGGCTTTTGCGGCCGCTGGCGCAAGATCCCCATCCAGAAAATGGGTCTTGCCAACCCGGCGTGGTGCGAACAGTGCGATGGGCCTGCCGGGTTGCGCCTTCAGCGCTGCGAGGTAAGCATCTGCCAGAGCGCCTCGGTGGATGGTGATGCTGTCGAAGGTCGTCATCCGGGCATTGTCATCCATTGTGTTATTTGCGTCAATTGACGAATTTTGCGCAATGGACCGCATTGCGACCCTCAGGACGGCAAAAAGTCCACCGGCCAGGTCACCACCATCTGCTCCACATCCTTGGCCGAAAAGTCAAACATCCGCACGCGTGCCAGCAGCTTGGCTTCCAGCTCCGGCGTCTTCAGTTCGCTGGAGACAATGCGGCACTCGATGACGTTGCCGGCGGGCGCAATTTTCAGTTCCAGCACCACCTTGCCCTGCAGGCCGGGCTCATCGCGCAGCGCCCGGTTGTAGATGGCGTAGATGGCGCCCTTGTTGCGCTCAAAGACCAGCTTGATTTCTTCGATGGAGCGCGAGGCCTTGCCGCTGCCGCTGCGGGCCAGCTTGCCGCCGGGCCCTGCACTGCCCGCGCTGCCAAACCCACTGCCGCTGCCGTCGCCCTTGCCGCGTGCGCCACCGCCACCGGGGCCGCCGCCACCACCACCGCCGACCGCGCCTTCGACCAGCGTCGTGGCGCGTCCGGCCAGACCGCCGCCGCCGGCGTTGTTGCTGTAGCTGGCGGTGTTGATGCCGCCGCTGCCACTGCTGGCGTTGGAGGTGATCAGTGCCCGGGTCGGGATGCCGGCGTCCTTGCCCGCACCCACCCCCACACCGACGCCGGTGCCCACACCGGGTCCCTGCTTCACCGGGGCCAGTTGCACCGCCAGCGGCGCACCATGCAGTTCGGCCAGGTCCTTGGACATGGCCAACAGCCCGACACCGGCAGCCTTGCGCCGCGCGGCATCCAGTTCGCCCGCAGCCTTGTTGGGCACGGGCACGCGGGCTTCTGGCACCGGCACCTCCTTGTTGCGGGCGACCTTGCGCGCGGGCTCCGGCAACCGCGCCGTGGCGGGCAGCGGTTCGGGTTTGCTGGCCACGGGCAGCTTGGGTACGACAGGCGGTGGCTTGGTGTTTTCCAGGATCAATGTGGCCAGGCGGGGCGGCAGGTCCTGCGCCTTGGAGCGGTCAGGCTGGATGACGGGCATCAGCAGCACGATCAGGCACAGCAGCGTGCTGATGATGAGCACCGCCCGGCGCACGCGGGCGAAGCGCACATCGTCTTCGAGTGAGCCGGCCCAGGGCAGCACCGGGGCACGAAAGGAAACCGTCATCGCGGCATTCATTGGATAACCTCCGTGCTGCGCACTGCGGTGCGAGCTTGCTTGGGGCGGCCCGGCGCGGCGCTCATGATTCCAACCTCTGGCGCACCGCAAAGGACACATCACTGAAGTTGGCACGGGCACTGGTGACCATGATCTTGCGCAGCAGCCGGTAGGGTATTTCCTTGTCGCCCATGATGGTGATGCGCTTGCTCAGTGCCTCGTTCTCGGTGCGGATGACCTGGCGGCTGGACTGCAGCAGGTCGAGCTCGGCCTTCAGCGGCTCGACCAGGTCCGACTCCTGCGCCAGCACGTCACTGACCGACGCCACCTTGCGCCCATCGACCAGAATCTCGGAGCCGCTGACGATCACCACCACCGTGTCGCGCGGTGTGGTCTCGGCGACCGATTCGGGCAGCAGCACGGCCTTGGGGCTGGGCAGGGTTTCGATGCCACCGGAGTTGCTGAGCAAAAAGAAGATCAGGATGGTGAACACGTCGATCAGCGAGACCAGGTTCATGTCGACCATGTTCTGGTGTCGGCTGCGCCGTTCGGCACGTTTTTGCAGGGGAGTGAGTTTCATGGCGTGCGGGTCGGCGCGTCACCGATGGAAATATTGGGGAACAGCTCGGAGCGCACCACCTTGTCGCCCTGCGCCATGTGACCGGCGCGCACGGCGTCCATCACTTGCACCAGCGTGTCGTATGAGGTGTTGGGCTCGGCCAGCACGGTGGCGTCCAGCTTGTCGGGGAAGCGGGTCTTGAGCTGCTGCACCAGCCGGCCCAGGGCGCGCACATCGGGCCCGGTGGGCGTGGCCGCAATGCGCTCGATCAGCCCGCCGGTGCGGTCGCCCACTTCCAGCGCTTCGGCGCGCACCACCACTTCCAGTTGCAGGTTGTCGGCCGTGACGTGCTCCAGCGCACCGGTGTTTTGCGCCGGCAGCGTCAGGTCAATCACCGAGAGGCGGGTGAAGACGGCGGTGGACAGCAGGAACGGCACCAGCACCACGAT
The DNA here is from genome assembly GCA_030645355.1 of Rhodoferax sp. GTDB lineage: Bacteria > Pseudomonadota > Gammaproteobacteria > Burkholderiales > Burkholderiaceae_C > Allorhodoferax. The sequence continues at coordinate 49,084 of JAUSNJ010000130.1, forward strand.
CAGGTTGATGAAGGCGGTGATCTCCAGATGCGCCGCAGTTTTGCGAAGGCGTCGGGGTTTCATGCTGGGCTCAGTGCGCCTTGGCGCCGCCTGCAGCCGACTGTTCGGCCGTGATGCGCTGCACCAGGTTCAGAAAGCTCATCTTGGCGGCCTCCAGACCGTCGACGATCTCGCTGGTCTGGGCCTGCAAGAAGGCATGGATCAGTAGAAAGGGAATGGCCACCATCAGCGCAAACGCGGTGTTGTTCATGGCGATGGAAATACTGGCCGACAGCAGCTCGGCCTTTTCGGCCGGGTTGACCTGGGCCACCGCGGTAAAGCCCTTGATCAGGCCGATGATGGTGCCCAGCAGGCCCACCAGCGTGATGACGTTGGCAAAGGTGGCGATGTAGTGGGTGCGCTTTTCCAGGCGGGGCACGATCTCCATCATGCCTTCTTCCATCGCGGCGTCGTAGTCTTCGCGGCGCCCGGGGCTGAGCATGCGGGTCAGGCCGTAGTTGACGATTTTCCCGACGGCCGAATCCGACGTGGCGGTCAAGGTTCGCACTTCCTTGAACATGCCCTGTTGCAGCAGCGGCAGGGTCTGCGCCCAGACCGATCGGTTCTGGCTGCGTGCCTTGTTCAGGAAAATGAAGCGCTCGATGGCGATGGCCAGGCCCAAGGCCATGATGAGCACGCTGGGGTAGATGAAAAGTCCGCAGTCCTGAAAGAACTTGATGGCTGTGTCGAATGCATTCATGGTGGCTTGCTCCGGTGAAAAATAGGTGGGGTGGCTTGAAACGTTACTTGGCGGGTGGCGTCGCGGCGGGCGGTTGCGCGACAGCTGTGGTTGCGGTTGCGTTGGCACGGGCTAGCCCGTCGTAGCGCACCTCACGGCGCACCACATCGCGGTCCAGTGGAGCCAGCGCCTCGTCCAGCACGCTGACCAGCGGACGGCCGGACAGGTCGCCGGGCAGGGGTTTCTTCCACGGGACGATGTACAGCACCTTGGGCAATTCGCGGTTGCCGGTGATGCGGGTGCGGTCAATGTCGGCGCGGTCCTGCGCAAACAGGGGCGTGTTGGCGCCCACGACCATGATGAGGGACACGGCGACGGCACTGGCAATCCGCTGGTTCACATGGCTCATGGTGTTTTCTCCGGTTGTTGCTCTGCCTTTTTGTATAAACCTGGGCGCAGTTGCCGCAGGGCATCTGCGCTGCGCTGTATCCACGGGTCCTGGGGGGCGCTGGCGGCGCGCTGCACATTCAGGGTGTGCACGTCGGCCGCCTTCTCTTCGAACGGAAAGGCCTGTTCCTCCAGCAGCACGTCGTACTGCTCGCGCTCCAGCTTGCTCAGCTTCTTGGGGCGCTGAGAGGTTAGGAGTGCCTTGCCAAAGTCGCTGTAGACCAGGGCAATGCGGTAGCTGGCCTCGGTCGTGATATCGGCCACGCCGTAGTCGGTGGCCACGGTGTAGGCCTTCAGGGCGTCTTCCATCCTGGCTTTCTTCAGCTTGAGCTGCTTTTGCAGCGGCTCGGTCAGGGCCACCTTGCGGTAGATCTCGGCCACCGGTTCTGCCAGCGCCAGTGCGGCCGTGGCGCCCAGGTAGCGGGTGCGGTCGGTACGGGCGCTGCCGCCCGCCTGGTCCGCCTGGAAGATGTCTTTCATCAGCGCCAGGCTGCGGGTGAGGTTGTGGTCTTCCTGGGCGATGCGCGCCAGACGCCAGCGTGCCTCCATGGCGGCCTCCAGCGGCTGCGGGTTTTGTGCCAGGTAGCGCTCGTAGGCTTTGGTGGCCTGGGGGCGTGCGTTGGCTTTTTCGTGCAGTTCGGCTGCTTGCCACAGGGCGGTGCGGGCAATGGCCGGGTCCTTGTGCGTTGCGGCCATGCGCTCGAATTCCGTTGCCGCACTGGCCCATTGACCCTTCTCCACATAGACCACGGCCAGCTTGCCGCCGACCTCGGCTTGCAGCGGGCTTGCGGAAAAGCGCTTGCGGAAATCTTCCAGCGTGCGGGCGGCTGCATCCCAGTCCTTTAGCGCGATCAGTGCGGCGGCGGCGTCGTACTGCGCGGCGGCCTGTACCGGCGATTGGGGCGTCGCCGTGCTGGCCACACGCTCGAAATGCGTGACGGCATCGCGTGTCTGCCCCGCTGCAATGGCCTGCTCGCCCTGCTTGTAGATGGCGGCGGCCTGGCGCTCCACCAGGGCATCACGCCCGGCGGCCTTGTCCGGCGTGAGCTGGAGCACCTGGCCATAGGCCTTTTCAGCGCTGTCAAACGCACCGGCTTCAAACCGGGTGTGGGCCAGCACGGTCCAGGCCACGCGGCGCTGTGCATCAGGCGCGGGCGGTTGCAGGTCCAGCACCTGCTGTGCAACGGTAGCCGCCTGTTGCGGGTCTTTCAATGTGTACAGGGTTTGCGCGGCATCGGCCAGCACCGGTGCGGCGCGCGCATCGCTGCCAAAGGTCTGCACAAAGCGCAGCGCACTGGCCACGCCGGCCTGTTGCAGGGCGGGCAGTTCCGCACCGCTGGATTTCTTTTGCTGCTGTGCATAGGCCAGCAGCGCGGCATAGCCCGCGTCTGCGCTGGCGGCGTGCACGGGATAGTCATAGGCGGTCTTCTCGTACTCGGTGATTGCCGCTGCAAACTGTGCATCCTCAAACAGCAGCTCGGCCAGCAGAAAGTTGTTCTGCGCGGCTTGCGCATCGCTTGGGAAGGCGGCCAGGTAGTCGCGGTACCAGCGCACGGCTTGCTGGTAGTCGGCGCTGGCCTTGCTCTTTTGTGCGCTGGCGTGGTAGTGGCGGGCCAGCTCGGCCATATGGGTCTGGACCAGGGGCTGCGCCTTTTGCCAGCCCTCGGGGTTGCTCTGGCGAAACGCGCTGGTGCTGCCGTAGCGGGCCACGTACTCTGTCTTGGCCTCCAGCGCCAGCGTGGCAAAGCCATTGCGCTCGTAGACCGCAACCACGCGCGACTGAAACAGTGGCGCCTGCGCATCCAGCGGGCGGGTGCGCGCGAACAGTGCAAAGGTGTCGGCGGCATCCTTGACGCGCTCTTGCTTGAGGTACAACTCGCCCAATTGTTCGTAGACGCGGAATGCGTAGGCCTGGCGTTCGGGTGACGCGATGTAGGGTGCAATGGATTCCGCACCCTTGAGGTTGGTCAGGCTCAGGCTGGTGACGCGAAACGTATCCTCGACCAACTCGCGGTCGGCCCGGCTCAGTCCGTCCAGCGTTTCCAGCGCGCCGTCATCGGTACGACCGCCGAGCTTCAGATCCAGAACGCTGAAGAACGATTGCACAGCTTCATCGAGTTTGCCCTGTTTGAACTGTGACCAGCCCTGCATGTACAGCGCACGGTCGTGGTAGCGGCTGGCGGTGCCCTTTTGCAGCACCGTGGCATAGGCCTTCTCGGCGGATGCGTAGTTGCGCGCGGTAAACAGCAGTTCACCGCGGCGGAACTGGGCCTCTTCCTGGAGTGCGGTTGCCGGGTAGTCCTTGACCAGGCGGTCCAGCGTCTTGAGTGCCGCTTCCAGATCGCCTCCCTGCTCCTGCGCCCGGGCCAGCTGGTACAGCACGCGGTCATTGCCAGGGCTGTTGGGGAAGGTCTTGAGCACGTCCTGGTAGCGTGCGGCGGCGGCACGGTAGTCGGGCGCGCCCGTGGCCTGCGCGTCTTCGCTGCGGATGTCGGCGCTGTCCATCTCCAGGTCGCCGATGCGGCGCATCGCCTCTTCGCGCTGCGGCGCGCGGGGAGCGACCGCCAGAAAACTGTTGTAGGCGGCAATGGCCTGAACGGGCTGGATGGGCGTGCCCGGGTCCTTGACGACGTTCACCGTGCGGCCCGCCAGGGTTTTGAGCGTGGGCTCGTTGTCCGGTGTGCCACGCTGCTTGCCGGCACAGGCGGCCAGCAGGCACACCATGAGCAAGCTGATATTAAGGTTTGGTCGCACGGCCGGCCTCCGGTGCAGGGGTAGTGCGCTCCGCGGCCCGGTCGATATTGCGGTCGGTACTGCGGTCATAGAGCTGCGCCAACGCAAAGCGTGCCTGGGTGGAGTACATGCCCAGACGTTCCTGTTGGCGCGCCAGTGCGGCGACGGCAATGCCTTGCACCGCCTGGCGTTGTTCCTTGCTGAGTGCGGCCACACGGGGCAGCATGGCATCGATCACCGGACTCATGGCTGCAATGCGCTGGGCAAAGGCGTCAAAGCGCACCGGCTCGCCGCGTTGGGCCTGGGCCAGTGCCGCGTCCAGGCGCTGCGCGGTGGCGAGTTCGTCCAGCACCGTCTGCAGTTGCTTCTTGGCCTGCCAGACCCGCCCCGGGTAGTCCTGGGCCAACTGCCAGGTGAGTGCCCCGGCGGCCAGGCGTGCCCGATTGCGCGCGGTTGTGGATTCGGCGGTGTCGGGTGCGCCTTTCAGTGCCGTCTGCACCTGGTTCACGCGGCCCAGCAAGGCGAGCTGTTTGGCATCGGCAAAGGCCACGCCGTCGGCGGCGGTCTCACCGGCCGCGACCAGCGCACTGGCCGACGCATGGCGTTGCTGCAGCGGGCCGATGGCAATTTCGCTGGCGCGCTGGCGGACCTGCGGCAGCCGTTCGGCAAAGGCCTTGCGGCGGTTGGCCAGCATGTCGTCAAACACGCTGAGCTTGTCGCGCCATTCCTGCAGATTGCGGGTGAGGAACAGCAGGTCGCGGTAGTTCTTCAAGGCCTCCTGGAATTCATGCTGTGCCAGCACCGTGGCCAGGTGGCTGGGGTGGGGCATGTCGGGCAGTTCACGCACGCCCCAGAACCAGCCCATCTCGTCGCCCGGGTTGCGCTCCACCAGGGCATTGATCAGGGTACCAGTCTGGATCGCCGCAATCGATTCATCCAGGGCCGTGGACTCGCGGGTGAAGGTGGTGATGGCCTTCTCGTAGCCCTGGGCAGCTTGCCCGTAGGCGCCGAGTTCGGCATACGCGTAAGGCACGGCGATATGGGCCTCCAGTACGGCCGAGTCGGAAACGTCGCGCTGCATGAGTTCCATCCAGGGCACCAGCGCCTGTGCGGATTCCTTGCGTGCGGACGCGGCCCAGCCCAGGCCCAACAGGGCCTTGTTAGCCTGCGGACTCTTGAGGCGCACGCGCTCCAGGTAGGTGCCGGCTTGCAGCTGGCGGTTGTCTGCCAGGGCGGCAAAGCCCAAGGCCACGTTGGCGCGGTCGCGCAGGCCTCGGTATTCCTCGTCCTCGGCCGTCGCACGGCCCAATTCGTCCAGCACCGCTGTGCCGCGATCGGTTTCACCGGCCTTGATCAGTGCAATGCCCAGGTTGTAGCGGGCGTAGCGTGCACTGGGGGCCTTGTTGTCCACGGCGGCCAGTGTGGTGGCCGCGGCCGCATAGTCACCGCGTGCCATCTGCACATGGGCTTGCAACAAGACGCGATCCTCTTGCAGTGCGGGGGGCAGGGCATTGCCAATGCGTGCCAAGGCGTCCTGCGCCTCGGCGAGGTAGCCGCGCTGGTAGCGGATTTTGGCCAGGAAATACCAGGCGCGGTCGCGGGTGGCTGGCGTGGCGCCCATGTCAATCAGGCGCGTAAACAGGTCACCGGCCTGGCGGTGCAAACCGTAGGACAGCAGAATGCCGCCGCGCAACACCTCTGCCTCTTCGGCGTGGTGCGAGACCCGGCCAAAGTGCTGTGATGCCATCAACTGGGTCAGTGAACTGAAGTACTGCTCCTGGAAGTACTGGTACAGGGTGTCGCCGTAGTACGGGTCTTTCACTTCACCCGACGGCTCGGCCCGCAGGCCGGTAGCGCACGTCAGGGTCAGCGCGGTACCCAGGGCCAGCAGCCAGGGACGCGGGACCAGACGGGGGGGCAATGGCAGGCGCATCGGCGTTACTTCTACGGTCACTGTCACTGCCAGAGCTTGATGTCGAATTCGGGCTGTAGCTTGGCCGAGGAGTCCCGGATGCGCAGCTCGGCGTACTTGGCCTGGGTGTCCTTGTCGAAGCGGATGGTTGCACCCCGTTTGTAGTCGCGCACATGGGGTCCGCGGCCGGTGAAGAAGGCCACCAGTTCATGGGTGCCGGCGCGCAGGTTGCCAATGTAGAGCCGCTGCACGCCACCGCGGTGCAGGGCCTGCACTTCCAGCGGGGTGTACAGGTAGTTGGCTACCAGCTTGTCGTCAATCTTGACCTGCACGGACTCCAGTTCAAACATCTTGCCCACGTCCATGGACACAAACAGCGCGACCTGGGTGTTGGCGGGAAACAGCAGTTCTTCCTCCAGCACCAGTAAGTCACGGTTGAGGGCGATGACATCGCTCTTGAGGTCCTGGATGCGGGTGTCCAGAACGGCCGATTCGGAGGGAGCAGCCGGTGCGGTCGTTGTGGCCGGTGCATCGGCAGACCAGGCGGCGCCCAGCGTGCACACACATATCAGGCTGATGGTCAGTTGGCGCAGGAGGTGGATCATTCGAGATTTTCCATTGGGAAGTTGATCGTCTTGCCGACGGTTCAGGGTAGGCATTGCATTCATTTCTTGCGGTACGGGTTTTGGCGGGGCCGGTGGTCTGGCGGGGTCGGTGAGCCGGGTATCCCTTCTCTGGCCCACGCTCGCGGGCGTAGGCAGTAGGCACGCATGGGCAGCTGCGTTAACGCGTAGGTTGGCAGGCATGCTCTGTGGCAACCGCGAATCGGGCCGACGAACGGACACCCGACCCACCGACCTTGCGGTGCGTGGTGGCGAGCGCTACAAAATACATAGCAGCATATGTCTATTTCACGGGGGCTAGAAGCCCGTTTTGCTCGTCGTCTCTCCCCAACACCTCGCCCCCAAGGCGCCTGCCATGTCGCCCGCCGCGCGCAGTCGTTTCGTGCGCCAAAAAGATGGGTGGCTTGCATCAGAAAGTGGCTGTCAGGTAGACCTGCAGCACGTTGGCGTTGTAGGCATAGGGCGCACCGGTGCGGATGTCGGTGAAGTCGCTGAACTTGAAGCGGGTGTACTCATACGCGGCGTTGAGCTTGAGCCCCGAGGTGCCTGCAATCCGTCCAAGCTTGTACGCCACCTTGGCGCCGAGTCCTATGCTGTCGAAGCTGCTCAGCTGCCGGTTGCGCGAAAGGTAGGTGGTCTCCGTGGTCGCGTTGTCGCTGTAGAACAGGGCTTTGTCCTGCCGGTAGAAGCGCAGCGACGTATCGGCCAGCCATTGCTCCCCAAAGTAGCGGCTGTAGCCCACTTCGGCCGTATGGGCCTTGATGTCCCAGGTGTCCCAGAAGTAGCGGTAGTCCACGTGGACGGCGTCACGCGTGCCCAGGTCGCCGATCAGGCGGAATTTGACCGCCCGGGCCGAGCGGGTGCGCGGCGTGCGCTCCGGCACCACGGCGCCGAACACCCGCGCAACACGGTAGGGGCTGCCCAGGAATCCGTCGTCGGCCAGGGCCTCGGCATTGGCGCTCATGACCCAGCGCGGCGACAGGACCTGTGTAAGCCCCAGCCGGTACTGCCAGTGGGCGGCCTCGTCGGCAAATTCGGGCGCGCCTTGCTTGCTGATCCGGTCATTGCTGCGGGTGAAGCCCAGGCTCACCGAGGTCATGCCGCCAAAGGTGTCCTGGGTGATGTCGAAGCCCACGCCGTTGGCCGTGTAGTCGCCTTCCTTGCTGGAGGTCGTCGTCAGCGACAGTTTGGCGTCGCGGTAGACGTACTCGGCGCCCAGGCCGTATTCCGTGCGCTGCTCGCTGTAGGGGCTGGCGGTGGTGACCACGTCAATCGATGCGTTGCTGACCGCGTCGACGTAGTAGCTGGCCGACAGCGAAACCTTGTCGGCCAGTTGTTTGCGCACCAGCAGCGCCGGCCCGCTGGCACTGACGCCGCCGCCGTTGTAGGAGTGGAACAGGGCTTCGCCTGAGTCTTCCGGCAGGTCCACCGCGCGTGCGCCGCTGGCTGCCAGCACGCCACCCAGCAGTGCGGCCAGGTGGCGCAGCAGGCCCCACCGCGCACGCGCGTGGGTTGTGTTGTCAGTTGCAGCCACAGCCACCCCCTTGCACGCCGGTGGCGCCGCGTGCGCCTTCGCGCACATTGCGCACGTGTTCAAAATGTTTCTCGGAAAGCGACTCGCGTGAGAATTGCATGATGGGGTCTGCCAGGCGTTCGCGCTCATAGGGCTTGACCCAGGGCTGCAGGGCACAACCAGTCTGCAAAATTGTGCCAAGCAGGACGGCGGTGGTCAGAAGCGTGCGGTCCGTCATTTCAGAAGCCCCCGGATCTCTTTGTCGTAAATGTCTTCATATCCTGCGAGGTAGCCGGGGTGGATGTGGCGCACCCGACCGTCCCGGTCGATGAGAACCGTGGTGGGCATGGTGCCCAGGTCATACAGGCGGCTGACCGCCTTGTCGGTGTCCAGCAGCACGGGAAATTTGAGACCCAGCTTGGCGGCCACATCGGTCGCACGGTGCGTGTCGTCGTCGATGTTGACCCCCAGCAGCACAAAGCCTGCCGAGCGGTATTTGTCGTATAGCTTGTTCAACTGCGGCATTTCCTGGCGGCAGGGCCCGCACCAGGTGGCCCAGAAGTTGATCAGCACCACCTGGCCGCGCTGTTCCTGCAGGCGCAGATTGGTGCCGGCAGCGGTGCGTAGCGTGAAGTCGGGCGCGGGGGCGCTGGGAGCGACCGCGGCCAGGGCGGGGCCGGCCACCGCACTGAGCAGGCTGAGCACCGCCAGCCGCCGGGTGTGGCGGGGCTGGGAGCGTGAGGGGAAGGGCAGGTCCATGGGCATCAACGGGTCCGAATCTCAAAAGGCAGCCGTAAGGCCAATCGTGAACTCCAGGTTCTGCGTGGTCTGGTTTTTGCCCAGCAGATCGAGGGAAAAGATGTGGTCGCGGGCATCGATCTGCACCGAGAAGGTGTCGTTGAAATAGACCCGCAGTCCCGAGCCGAAGTTGAACGTGGAGCGGCGTTGCTGGTTGAACGAGGTGCTGCCGACCCCACCAATCACGTACAGCGAAAACGGCCAGGCGCGTGTAGTGCCAAAGAACACCTCGCCGGGCAGCACGTTGTAGCCCACCGACAGGTTGTAGTAGCTCAGGTTCTCCAGCTCGGTGGCAAAGATCCCGCCCGGGAGAATCTGCCGGTAGTTGGTGTCACTGACCTGGGTTTGTGCCACCACTGCCTCGGCGAAGAAATCTTCGGTGATGTGGTAGCCCAAGCGCAAGCCACCGACTGCGCTGGAGCCAAAATTTTGCGTGGAGTAGGTGCCGACAAAGGCGCCCAGCTCAAAGTCGTTCGACGGAAAGCGTGGCAGGCGCACGTCCCGCCGGGTGACGCCGGGCACGATGACCTGTTCGGTGGGCGGTGCCGGGTCGGCGGCGTTGGCACAGATGCCACTTGCCGCAGTGACAAGGGCCAGAAGAAACTTGCGGACAGGTAGTGGGCGCATGGGAAAGTCCTCAGAAGAAAAAGGAGAGTCCGGCCGTTACGGCCCGGTATTCGAGCGAGCGGGTGTCGGAGACAAATGCTGTGTAGAACGTGTAGTCACCGCGCAGCACAAAGCGCTCGGTCAGGTAGTAGCGCACACCGACGCTGGCGTTGGCCAGCTGTGCGTCCGTCGGGCTGGCACCGACCAGGCTGGGGTTGGGGATGTTCTTGAACTTGCCCAGCCCCACGCCAAAGAACGGCGAGATGCGCTGGTCGGACCAGGGCTCGGACAGCACGTTGACGTGCCAGAAGTCGGTGCCGGAGAAAACCCCCTGCACCTGGCCCAGCGTGCCCTCCACATGCAGCGTCTCCGACAGGCGGTAGCTGCTCCAGAGCTTGAGCATGGGTTCCGACTTGAACTGGCCCCAGGCTGCACCCAGCTGCACGCGCCGGCTCAGATAGTCGTCCAGCAGCATGTCGCGAAAGGTCTTGGTGTCGCCTGCGGTGGTGAGTGTGGATTCCAGCTGTTTGCGCTGCACCCAGCCGACCTGACCGCCAACGGCTCGGACCTTGAACCAGTCGGTATGGCGCAGCTCAATGCTGATCCACTGCTCACGCGGAGCCACGAAAAAGATTGGAAAGCCCCGACCAGGGCCGGTATGCAGCTCGATATAGGGATCGGTGATCTGCACGCGCTCCGCACGCTCGTTGGGTTCGGCAGGATCGGCCGCCCGGGCCAGTGGCGTGCCCAGCACGGACAGCGCCACGACAACGGTGGCGAAAACGCTGCGTGCGTGGCGCACTTTCATTGGGTGTTGCATGTGCCGCTCTTGGGGTCTGGTGGGGTGAACATGCTGTAGCTGGCCGTGCTCAGTTCATCGTGGCCAACGGGTACCGGACGGCTGATCCAGTACTTGATGAGGCGTGCGTTGGGATCGTCTTCGCTCAAAAAGATCAGACCACCGCCATGCAGGACACCGCGCAACAGCGGCTTGGACATCAGGCGGCTCTGGGCGGTCGAGCCGATCACCACCGCAGCCTGGGCGGAGTAGAAGTTTTTGTACATGTCGCTGGCGCGCACCACGGCCGGTGTGTTGGCCGGATCACTCAGGTCCAGCGGTTGCGCCGCCGGGAATACGCGCAGTGCCCCGCCGGTGCCAGCGTGGGTGTCGTGGCATCCGGACCCGGCACAGGTGTTGGTGGAGGTGGTACCGCCGATTTGAACCGGCAGTTGGGCCAGAAAGATCGGGTTGATGCACTTCTGGAAATAGGCAAAGGAAAGGTACTGGCCCCCCACCACTTCGGGGTTGCGGATGGTGGCCGGGTTGCCCAGCACGTCCGAGCCGCCACCGCAGCCGGCCAGCGTCAGGGTAGCGGCCACGGTGAGCGTGGTGGCCAGGGATTGTGTGATGCGTTGCGGGGTCATGAGGGGGTCAGCAGCCGGTGGCAATCCATTGCGAGATTGCGTTGTAGTTCGCGCTGCCCACCGGCAGAACGGCCGGGTGGGGCGCGGTCGATGGCCGTTTCAGCAGTGCATTGGCGGGTGGGTTGCAGGTGTTGGAAACCATGGACAACGTGGCGTTGTAGTCACCATCGGCGTCGCCGGTCAGCACGAAGTGGTTGTTGAGAAACGAGGTGCCCGACGGGGTGGCTGCGGCACTGCTGCCGACCGGCTGGTGGCAACCCGCGGAGCAGGTGGTGCGCAGGATGGGGAAGACTTGGGCTTCGAAGCTGGCCTGGCTCAGGCCCTTGACCTGGCGCACCGCGCTGTTGGCGTCAAACGGGTCGTTGTAGTACTTGCTGCCCAGGTCTATCCACTCGGCAATCAATCGCTTTTCCGCACGGGTCAGCAGCTTGGCGTGGTCCGGCGCCGTGGCGGGTGGGTTGGGATGTGCGGTGCGCGAGCCGGTGTCAGCCATCAGGTTTTGCCCGGACAGAATCTCCACGAGCCGGCTCTTGCGGGCCAGGCCCAAGGCTTCGCCTTCGCTGGCGGCGGTGTCCACCAAGGGCGCGCCGCGCTCGACGACGAGGACACCTGCCTGGGTGCGGGTGCGTGGCTGGCCGGTGACCGGGTCGATGATGGGGTCGCCAATCATCAGCTCGTCGTAGGACGTGATGCGTCCGGAGCCACCCACCGTGCCGCTGAGGTCCAGCTTTGCGGGATCAAAGTGGCACGTGGTGCAGGTGTTGGCGCCGCGGTTGCGGCTCCACAGGGGCTGGATGTGGTCGGGGTAGTTGACGATGCCGTTCACGGGTGCCGCGGTGGCAAGATCGTCGGCGGCAATGGGGTTGCCGGTGTAGCGCGTGGTCAGTGCAGCGCGGCCGGTCACACCCGGCTTGCTGGTGTCGGCCCAGATGTCCGAGAACACCATGTCCGTGGACAGCTTCAGCGCGCTGGGGTCCAGGCGGGTGCGGGTACTGGCCATGGTTTCGCCGGACTGGTGGGCGCTGGCCATGGTGGGTAGCCAGGACGCTGGAACCGTGTTGACGACGGCGCCCGAGTTGATGGCGCCGCCGCGGCGTGGGCTGTGGCAACCGTCGCAGGTGCGGCGTTCGCCGGGGCGCACCTGGATCCAGTTGGTGTGGGTCTGGAATCCGCGCCCCTGGGAATCCACAACGGTCAGGCCGATGGGCGTGTCTGCGGGCACTTGCAGTTTGAAGGAGCCGTCGGGCTCAATCGGCGCATAGCCCAGAATCTGTTGCATCTCGAAGTTGGTTTCGCCGATGGCACTGCGCGTGCCGGTCATGCCCTGGGGTGGCGCAATGGCGCGAAAGGCCCGGATGAAGCGTGCCGGGGCGCAACCATAGGCCGGGTCAGCCGGGTTTTTCATGCGCACCAGGTCGGCAATCAGGGCGCGGGTGTCCTGGGGGTCGATTGGTGCAATCTTGGGAATGGCGGTGGTGCAGCCTGTCGGCAAATCGGCGGCCGTCAACACGGCGTCGCCCATGCGGCCCAGGCCATCGGTGTCGTAGACACTGCGCACTTCCAGCAGGCCCAGGTTTTGCGCGGCCAGATCGGGGTCCAGCGGCGTGGGCGGTGTCGCGTTGGGCTCCGCACGCGCCTGCAGGGCCACGGGGTGGGTGTACATGAATCCGGCCGGTGGTGCCGCCACGATCAGCAGGGTCTGCTTGGCGGGGTCGAACATGTAGATGGCGTAGGTCGGGCGCACATTGTTCTGAATCTCGTCGGCCTGTACGTCGGCCCTGGCGCGGTTGTCGTCCGCGACGCGGGCCAGTTCTTCGGCGGTCAGCGTGGCGCACGAGACCACGACCCCCTTGCGCGTCACTTCACAGGGCGTGTAGCCAATCAGCACGCGGTCGGTGCCGTCCCACAGCGGGTAGGGCGTGGTGATGCGGCCAAAGGGCGATGCCCCGCCACCAATGTTCAGCTCCTGCAGGGTCATCTGCTGCTGGCCGCCCTTGGCCGGTGCTGAGGCGCTGGCGGGTGTGTCCTGCTCGGAGTAGTTGGCGGCATCGATCATGACCAGGCCGCCGCCTTCATGCGTGCGCGACAGCGGCATCAGGTCCGACGTCAAAAACCCCTTGTACTTGCCCTTGGGGTCCATGTCCCGGGGGTGTAGAAAGCTGTTGCCGGGGCTGTGTGCGCCATACAGCACAAACAGGTCGGTGCCATCGGGCTTGGCGCGGAAGATCTTGAAGTGGTTGCGTCCGCCCACGTGGTCCCAGCGCGAGAACATGATGTCGCCGTTGGGTCGGATCACCGGGCTGCGGTCATGGCTCTGGTTGACCGAGATCTGGGTGATGGCCTGGCCGTTGGCGTCCATGGTGTGCAGGTTGAAAACCCGCTCCCGTTCGTACTCGTCCAGTGCGAAGTAGGTGTGGCCCAGCGCCTGGTTGATGCTGGACTTGGTCTGGCGGTTGGACGTGAAAACAAAGCCGCGCCCGGCTGGCAGGTAGGTCGGGTCCACGTCGTCGGATTCGGTGGAGCTGGTCAGGCGGCGCAGGCTGCCACCGGCCAGGCCGCCGGCCGTCATGTCGTATTCCCAGATGTTCCAGCGCCCGGTGCAGGCGCGCTGCCCATTGATGGTGCCAGTGTTGGTGGCAGGGCAGCGCAAAGAAAAAATGATCTTCTTGCCGTCATACGACACATCGGGGTTGGAGGCATCGCCAACACCTTGGGTGATCTGTGCCGTGATGTTGTGCTCTTTGGCGCTGACTGATGACTTTTCGCGCACCATCAGGTCACCACCCGGCGCGGTGGGTGCCGCGTTGGTGGGGTTGGCGTTGATGGCGTTGGAGCGCATGGCGTAGGCAATCGGTGCATCACCGGCCACCGTGACGGTTTTGCTATCGTCCGTGCTGCCATTGCCGCAGGCGGCGAGGAAGCTTGTGAGCAGGGCAGCCGTCGCCCCTGCGCTGATGAACAGTCGCTGTGTCATGGTGGTGTCTCCTGGTTACTGTCGTGTTTGCAGGCCGGGTGCCAGCAAGCCGGTGGAGTAGTGCAGAAGGCCGTGCGCATCGACGACGACCGCGTCGAGTCCGGGTTGCGACTCGATGAACTGCATGCCCTTTTCGACTCCCAGGACAAACACGCATTTGGAAAACGCTTCGGTGGTGAGACCGTCCTCGCCCAGAATAGTGACGCTTTGCACGCAGCTCGGTGACAGGCCGGTGGCCGGGTCTATCAAGTGGTGGAAGCGCACACCGGCCTCAACGAAGCAGCGCTCGTAGTCGCCCGAGGTTGAGATGGAGGTGTCTTCCAGCGGCAATACCGCAACGACCTCTCCGGGGCGGCGCGGATCACGGATACCAATGGTCCAGGGCCGGCCGCGGCGGTCGCCCATGACGCAGCTGTCCCCACCGGCGCTGACGTTGGCGTGCCGTATGCCCCGCTGGCGCAACAACGCGGCCGCGTTGTCAATCGCATAGCCTTTGGCAAAGCCACCCAGGTCTATGCACATGCCCGGGCGCTCGAACTGTACGGTCTGGTTGTGCCGGTCCAGAATCACGTGGCGGTATCCGATGGCCTGCTGCGCCTGGGCTAGCGCCTGCGGGTCGGGACGTGTGTGCAGGCGGTAGTCGAACAGACGGCCCACTGCTGCGTAGGTGATGTCGAAGGCGCCGTCCGAGAGCTGCGAAAAGTGCGCCGCGCGGGTTAGCAGCTGGAACATCTCGGTGCTGATATGCACGGCTTGCGTGGCGGCATCGCGGTTGATGCGCGACAGTTCGGAGTCCGGCCTGTGGGGGCTCATGGCGTGGTCGATACGGTGCATCTCCTGCATGACGGCCTCCATCGCGGCGTCGCCCGCCACGCGGTCTTCAGCCCACAGCTCCACGTGGATGGCCGTGCCCATGATGGCCTCTTCCCGCCGCAGCCAGCCGCTCTGGGGTGTGTGCTGCGGGGAGCCGCCCGCGACGAATTTGCGTGTGGCGATATCGCGTGAGGTACCGAACATGGTGGGGGGCTCCTGAGGTTCGCGCCGATTCTTCCATCCAAGCACGCCCAAAGTGTTCGTTTGCATGTGACACATGTAACAAGCTGAAAGCCCGGCGCTATGATGCAATCCATCTTTCCCTTTGCTCCGAGGCTGTCAAAACCATGCGAAATGCTGCACCACTTGTCTGTCACGTCTTGCAACAATTGATGCGCCTGGCAGTACTGGCCGCGGTAGCCGGAACAGCCAGTGCGCAGGGTTTGTGGAATGCCGATGCCGGCGTGGTGCTGGTCGGCAAGGTGGTCACCCTGAACGACGCGGGTGATGTGCTGCCCCATGCACGTGTCTGGCTGGCCGGCGGAAAGATCATGGCCATTGCGCGCGACGGCGAGGTCTTGCCCGATGCGGCCAAGGACGCTCCCGTGGTCGATAGCAAAGGGGTGATCTACCCCGGCATCATCGACCTGCACAACCACCCCGAGTACGCGATCTATCCGCTGCTGCCCATTGGCCGAAAATACCGGGACCGCTACGAATGGCGCTGGTACGACGACGTCTACAACAAGCGCATCACCTTCCCGCAAGAGGTGCTGACCCGCCCGCATTACCTGGATCTGGGCATGGAGATCGGCCGCTATGGCGAGTACAAGGCACTGGTCGGCGGCACCACCAGTTTGCAGGGCGGACGAACGAACCTGGCGTACTCCAAGGAAGAGTGTCTGGTGCGCAATATTGAAAACTCGCCCGTTGAATCGCGCGTGGCGGCCAGCCGCGTGGACATCGGCCGCAGCGCCAAGGAATGGGCTGCCATGCAGACCGAGCGCAGCAAGGGCCCGCTGGTGGTGCACCTGGCCGAAGGCCCGTCGCCGCGCATGGCCCTGGAGTTTGGTGCCATCAAAGACAGCAACCTGCTGGGCCCCGAACTGATTGCCATCCACGGTGTCGGCCTGACCGAGCCACAGCTGATTGAAATGGCGGGCGTGGGGGCCAAGCTGGTGTGGTCGCCACTGTCCAACTTCATGCTGTATGGCAAGACCGCCAATGTGGAGGCCGCCAGACGCGCGGGGCTGTCCATCAGTCTGGCGCCGGACTGGGCGCCTTCGGGCAGCAAGTCCAGCCTGGGCGAACTCAAGGTGGCCGACCTGGTCAACAAGCACGCGCTGCACGGCCTGTTCACTGACCGCGATCTGGTGGAGATGGTGACGCGCAAGCCCGCCGCGGCCATGGGGTGGGATCAGCGCCTGGGCCAGATTGCGGTGGGTTACCTGGCGGATGTGCTGGTCGTGGATGACCGCCACGCCGACCCCTACCGCAACCTGATTAACACGATTGAAGACAACATTCAGCTGGTGGCAGTGCGCGGCGAGCCCTTATATGGCGACAAGGCCGTGCTGCAATTGGCACGCGGCACCGCGGACGATTCCGAGATAGCTGCCACTTTCAACAAGGGCAAGCGCAGCAAGGCCATGACACCCAATTGCCCCGGCACTGCGCTGGCGCCCCTGAGCGTGGCAGAGACCAAATTGCGCATCCAGCAGGGCCTGAAGTTTGACGCGGCGCAACTGGCTGCCAAGCTCACACCCGAGCAGCTGGCCAAGGATTTTGCACAGTGCAGTCTGCCCGCACCTGCCGGCGCCGCCACGCCAGCCGATGCCAAGCGCCTGCTGGCCTGCCGGTTTGGCCTGCCGTTCGAGAAGACGCGTCTGAGTCCGCTGACGACCAACGAAGACCCGGCATTCTTTTCGCAGCTGATGCGCAATCCCAACCTGCCAAAATACTTGCGTGCACTGCCAGCCTATTACCGGCAGTGAGCCCAGGATCCACAAACACTTTATGGCCCACATACTGATCGCCGAAGACGATGACCTGTTGCGCGACGCACTGTCAGCCCAACTGACCCAGGCCGGGCACAGCGTGGCCTGTGCAGCCCACGGATTGCAGGCCCGCGAGCTGCTGGAGAGCACACGCTTTGACGGCGTCATTCTGGACCTGGGGCTGCCCAAGGTCGACGGCATGGCCGTGCTGCAATGGTTGCGCCAGCGGGTTCTGGCTCTGCCGGTGCTGATACTCACGGCCCGCGATGGTGTCGATGACCGGGTCAATGGGCTGAATGCCGGGGCCGACGACTACCTAACCAAGCCCTTCATCATGGCCGAACTGCAGGCCCGCCTGGCTGCGATGCTGCGGCGCTCGCGCATGCCGGCCTTCGGTGGGTCGCTGGAGATTGGGGGTCTGAGCGCCAGCAAACTCCGGGTGGACGCCGTGCAGCCCAGGGCCTGGCTGGGTGACGATGAAATGGAGCTGACGCAGCGCGAGTGGGCGCTGTTGTCGCTGCTGGTGGCCAACGCGGGCCAGGTGGTCAGCCGCGAGGACGTGCTGAGCGCCTGGCAGTCCGAGCCGGGCGAGGTGGTGGGCGGTGTGGCCTCGAATGCGCTGGAGGTCTACGTGCACCGCTTGCGGCGCAAGCTGGCCGACTCCGGACTGGGCATCCGCAATGTGCGCGGCCTGGGCTATCTGCTGGAAACCGCCAGCCCCTGAACCCCGCATGACCTTCGCATGAACCCGGTCGGCCGCTCCCTGTTACCCGGGTTGTCCCTCAAACGGCAGTTGTTGCTGTGGTTGCTGTTGCCGCAGTTGCTGTTGTGGTCGGTCGGTGGCGTGCTGGCCTGGCGCATTGCGCTCAGTTACGCGGATACCGGCATCAACCAGTCATTGAAACAGTCCGTGCGGGCTTTGGCGCGTTTGGTCAAGCCCTTGGGGTCGGGGCTGCAGGTTGACTTTCCACCAGCGGCGCGCGACCTGTTGGAGCAAGATCCTACCGACCGCATGGGCTACATGGTGTCGTCGCCGCCCGGTCGTTTTGTCGTGGGCAATGGCCAGTTGCCGCCGCCGCCCGAGGGCGTCGCCATACAGACGGGTGAGGCGCTGATTTATGACGCCCGCGTGGACGGCAAGAAGGTTCGCGTGGCGGTACTGGAAGTCACCTACGGCGAGGCCAATGCACCCCAGCGCCTGCGGGTGCAAGTGGCACGGGGCCTGGCGGTGCAGGAGCGTGTCGCGCGGGAGCTGGTGTTTGACATGTTGGTGCCGCTGGCCGCACTGGGCGTGCTGCTGGGTATCCTCATCAATGCCGGCATCGCCAGGGGCTTGCGTCCCCTGAAGCGGCTGGAGGCCCAGTTGGGTGACCGCACCGGGCCATCGCTGTCGGCCTTGCCACCGATCGAGCTGGCACAGGCCCCCCAGGAAGTGCACTCGCTGGCGTTGGCCGTCAACCAGTTGCTCGACGCGGTGCGCCGCAGCCTCAGCCAGGAAAAGCGCTTTGTCAACGACGCGGCCCACCAGTTGCGCACGCCCCTGGCCGGCCTGGTCAGCCAGACCGAGCTGGCCTTGAATGAAACCGAACTGGCGGCCGTCAAGGAGCGGCTGGTGAAAGTGCACGCCGGGGCACTGCGCAGCGCCCACCTGGTGCACCAGTTGCTGTCGCTGGCGCGCACGGAGGCCGAGGTCACGCTGCAGCCACTGGATGTGGCGCAACTGGTGCGCGAGGTGGCCCGCGAGTGGACGCCACGGGCGCTGGCCGCCGGGGTTGACCTGGGCTACGAAGGGGAGGGGCGCGTGCTGGTGCAGGGTGAGAAGCTGCTGCTGCGCGAAGTGCTCAACAACCTGATCGACAACGCGCTGCACTACGCCGGTACGGGCGCCACGTTGACGGTGCGGGTGCGCAGCGAGAAAGACCGCTGCGTGCTGGAAGTGGAAGACAACGGCCCCGGCCTTTCGGACGCAGATTTGCCGCGGGTGTTTGAGCGCTTCTGGCGTGCCAGTGAACTGCCGGGTGGCTGTGGCCTGGGCCTGGCCATCGTCGCCGAAATTGCCCACCGGCATGGGGGCAGCGCCACGGCACTGGCGGCCCAGCCCACTGGTTTGCTGGTGCGCATCGACCTGCCACTGATGCCACCATGAGGCTTATTGCTGCACCAACCCGGTGTAGATGAACACGCCGTAAGCGCCCAGCAGCACAATGCCCAGCGGACGGGGCAGTCGGCCCATCACCGCGATGGACAAAAAGTGCAGCACGGCAGCACCCGCAATCACGTAGATACCGATCTGAAAGAAACCCGGAATTTTGATCGGGTCGAACAGCGCAAACAGACCAATGCACATCGGGATGCAGATGTGGCCGTCGCCCACCTGCGAGGTGACCACGATATCCTGGCGCCCCACATAGCCGTAGTACAGCGCGATGAAGGCGTTGGGCAACACCATCAGCGCACCGCTGAGCCAGCCCAGGTCCTTGACGCCGATATAGGGGCTGTTGATGGTGGAAACCCAGTCCACCAGGTAGTTGACGCTGTAGTAAATGCCATAGGCACCGGCGGCAATCAGCAGCAGGTCGAACACGATGGACCAGTGAAATCCCCGGTTCTTGCGCACATTGTTCTTGAGAATTTCAAACACATGCAGCACCTGCCAGAACACGAACAGCGCCACCAGCACCAGGCCGTCATAAAAATCGATGGTGCCGTCCTTGGCCAGCGCCCACAGCGTGCCGGTGAACAGGAACAGGGCCACCAGCGTAAACAGCAGGTCAAGCCGGTTCAGGCGCTGGGCTTGTACGGGGAGTTTCTTCTTGCCGGGTGCCGCTTTTTGACCCGCTGCGGTAGCGAAAAACAGCGTGGTCAGCCCCAGGATCAGCGTGAGGTTGGTGACATTGTTGACGATGCAGTTTTCCATCACCGTGCTGCCTTTGCCGCCGGCGCGGCTCATCACAAAGGCAAAAACCAGGTTCGCAAAGCCCGAGCAGTACGGCATGATCAGCGTGCCCAGCACGGTGCCCTCAAAGCCTTTGCTCTCAATCGCCTGCAGCCGCCAGATCATCAGCGCGGACGCGGCCAGGAAAACGCCCATCTGCGACAGAGGGTGGGCAAGGTAGGCAAGAATTTGGGGGCTGACGCTGGGCACGGGCACGAAAGAGTCGGAGGGGGTGGCCCCCGAGGATAAGCGCAATTCGGCTGTTGCCCGTTGGCCGCCTGCGAGTTATGTACACTGCCCGCTTTTGCGAAAGAACCTGTTTCATGGCAACTCTCACCAGTCTCCCCGCTGACGCTACCGCCGAGCGCATCGTGCGCCACTTTCAGGCCGAGGGATTCCCCGGCATCACCGAGGCACTGCTGGTGCGCGTGGGGCTCAAAAAGGGTGATCGCCAGGCCATCGACGCCGCGTTTGATGTGTCGGTGGAGCAGGAAGTGCCCCCCCCGGTGCGCGACTTTTTTGAGATCCGGCTGTACGGGTTCTACTCTGAAATCCGCAGCCTGGTGGATGCCAGGACCGCTTTTGGCACGGACTTTGGCCGCGGCCTGCGCGTGCACTTGCCCAGCCTGTACTTTGACGCAGCCCCCGTGGTGATTGACGATGCCCTGGCCACCGGCACCAAATACGACGCCATGCTCAAGCTCGGTGACAACACCGACGGGCACGCAGTGGCTATTCTGCTGAACGACCCGAGCTCCTCATTCTTCGAATACCTGGGCGCCCAGACCGGCTACGACTGGCAAAAAATCATCGGTACCTTGGGGAATGCCGCCACATCGTTTGTGCCGGGCGAGGATCTGCTCTGATACCACTCTAGCCCTCGTGGAATATGCGTTTAATGCTATCTAAAAGATAGCAATCGACTCCAGCAGCAGTGGAAGCGACGCTCGAGGTAGCCGCACAGGAATTAGCGCGTATATGCGTGCCCAGTACCCGGTTTGCGTGCAATGACGGTTGCGAAGGACTTGGTCTTGCCTCCGGGGGCGGCGAACTCGCTGAACCCAGAGTGAAGAATGCTCCAGCCGGCAAAACGAGCCTCCAGTTCTGAACGAGCGAAGAGGCAATGACCTTCGGGGTCGAACATGTCGAGATAAGTCGTGCCTTCGATCAGGACATTGATTGCGGCGATTCCGCCTTCTCGCACATGGTCCTGCAGACGTGACAAAACTCTGAGGGCTGTTGGGCAGTCGAAGAACATGAGCAGGCCTATACAGACGACCGAATCAAAGTCTTCGTCAAGATCGTAGTCACGAAGATCCGCCACTTTACCTTGAACCATGCGCGACTCGGCTGCAGCGCGTTTCTGAATGTGGCCTATTGCCGCCGGGCTGGCATCCAGGGCAAGAACCGAGCTACCGCGTTCTGCGGCGGCGAACGCCAGGTTGCCCATTCCGCACCCATAGTCCAGCACCCGTCCGAAAAGGTAAGGTATTGCTGTCAACTCGAACGGGTTGAGCACGCAGTCGCCGTTGCGTGCCTGCTGCTGAAACTGTCTGTCGAAGAATTGAATGCTGCTGTTGGGCTTCATGGAAATACCACTCAATCAACTCCTTGGGTCCAGCGCACACGCCGGTGTTTCGTATCACCAGACTATAGCGGTCCTCCGACTGCCCGCACGTCCAGATCCACACCTCAATGCGCAATGCGTTACGAATTCAGGAGCGACCGTCGCACGAAAACTTTGCCATCGTCTTCGGTCCGATGCACCGTGAAGCCGGCGGAGAGAAACATGCTGATCGGGCCGAAGTGGTTCTGGGCGTCGGTCTTTGCGTTGGCAACCGGGCATGCCTCTGCGATGGCCAGGCCCTGTGCCGCCAGTCCCTGACACGCCGCGTCAAGCAGGGCTCGGGCCACGCCCGTGCGTCGGTGGCCGGGCGCGACCACAAAGCAGCCAATTTGTCCGATACGGGCTTCGTCCGGATCCGGTTCATCGGCAAATGCGTCCATCAGCTGCCTGGGTGCGGCGTTGCACCATCCCACCGGTTTGCCCTGGCGATACGCCAGATAGCCTTGCATGCGGCCCGCGTTGATGCGCGTGCACGCAGCCTGGCGATTGGTCTCGGCAGTCCGCTGGGCCCAGACGACCTCGCGGTGGTCGACATAGAGGAACTGGCAGTAGCAGAACCCCCACTTCGGGTTATCCGCGAAAGCCTCTCCGTCGAAGAACGCCAGGAAGTCATCCCGGCGATCCGGAGTAAGTACATGGACTTCGATCGGGGTGTTCAACATACCGCAATCCTAAACCCGCACCCCACTTGCCGCATCAAACCAGTTCACGTGGTCGGCCGCCACGTGCAGCCCCACGGCATCCCCGGCCCGCACGCGGGACTGGGCGGACACGCGCACCGTCATGTCACCCACGCCGGTTTTCACCACGACAAAGGTGTCGGCGCCGGTGGGCTCGACCAGGCTGACCTCGCCGCGCCACGGGGCGGCGTCGTTCAGCGCCAGGTGTTCCGGCCGCACACCCAGCAAGACATTGCCGTGGCGCGGGGCCTGCAGTGGCAGCTGTGTGAACGCAATCTGGAAGCCGTCGGTCCCCTGTGCGCTGCCGTTGTGTCCCGGCACCAGGTTCATGGTGGGCGAGCCGATGAAGCTGGCCACATAGGTATTGGCCGGCCGGTTGTAGATCTCGTCGGGCGTGCCGAGTTGCTGCAGCACGCCGCCTTTCATGACGGCAATGCGCGAGCCCAGCGTCATGGCCTCGATCTGGTCGTGCGTCACATACACGCTGGTGATGCCTGACACCTGGTGCAGGCGCTTGATCTCGGCGCGCATTTCCACGCGCAACTTGGCGTCCAGGTTGCTCAAGGGTTCGTCGAACAGAAACAACTGCGGCTGGCGCGCCAGGGCGCGGCCCATGGCGACCCGCTGGCGCTGGCCACCGGAGAGTTGCGCGGGGCGGCGTTCCAGCAGCGGCTCGATCTGCAGCATGGCGGCCACCTGGCGGATGCGCTGGTCGCGCTCGGCCTTGGGCACCTTGCGCATCTCCAGCGCGAAGCCGATGTTGTCGTACACGCTCATGGTGGGGTACAGCGCATAGCTCTGGAACACCATCGCGATATCGCGCTGGGCCGGCGGCACGCCGATGACGTCTTTGCCGGCAATGCGGACCTGGCCGTCGGTCGGTTCTTCCAGACCGGCAATGATGTTCAGCAGTGTGGACTTGCCACAGCCGCTGGGGCCGACCAGGATCAGAAATTCGCCGGGTTGTACGTCGATGTCAATACGCTGCAGCACTTCCACTGCCTTGTTGCCTTTGCCAAAGGCCTTGCGAACACCCGAAATTTGAAGAGAAGCAGCCATGTTGTGTGTGATGCGAATAAATTGATTAAGACCTAACCCTTCACAGCACCGGCTGTGAGTCCCTTGACGAAGTACTGGCCGGCCAGGATGTAGACCAGCATGGTGGGCAAGCCGGCGATCAGTGCGGCGGCCATGTCCACGTTGTAGCTCTTGACGCTGCTGGTGGTGTTGGCCATGTTGTTCAGGCCCACGGTAATGGGTTTGCTGTCGGCGCCGCTAAAGGCCACGCCAAACAAAAAGTCATTCCAGATGGCGGTGAACTGCCAGATCAGCGTGACCATGACGATGGGCGTCGACATGGGCACGATCAGCCGCCAGAAGATGGTCCAGAAGCCGGCGCCATCCATGCGCGCCGCGTTGACCAGTTCTTTGGGAATGGCGGTGTAGTAGTTGCGGAAGAACAGCGTGGTGCTGGCCAGGCCAGCCAGGCAGTGCACCAGCACCAGCCCTCCGACCGAGCTGGAAATGCCCAGCCAGCCCAGCACCTGGCTCATGGGCAGCAGCACCACCTGGAACGGCATGAACACGCCAAACAGCATGAAGCCAAACAGCGTGTCGCTGCCTTTGAACTTCCACAGGCTCAGCACATAGCCATTGAGCGCGCCCCAGGCGGTGGAGATCAACACCGCGGGCACGGCCATCAGCACCGAGTTGATGAAATAGGGCTGCAGACCGCGGCAATCGGTGCCGGTGCAGGCGCCCGACCAGGCCAGACCCCAGGCATCGAAATTGATGGCGTGGGGCAGGCTCAGCAAGTTGCCATTGCGGATTTGTTCGGCATCCTTTAATGACGTGGCCACCATCACATACAGCGGTGCCAGAAAGAAGAAGGCGGCCACCAGCAGCACGCTGTACACCAGCAACCGTGACAAGTTGGGGGACAGGTTCTTAGTGTTCATGGGGCTTGCTCCGCAACTCCGAATACAAATACGGTACGACGATGGCTGCCACGGCCGCCAGCATCATCGTGGCGCTGGCGGCACCGAGGCCAATCTGGCCGCGGGTAAAGCTCATCACATACATAAAGGTGGCCGGCACATCGGTGGCATAGCCGGGTCCGCCGGCGGTCAGCGCCATCACCAGGTCATAGCTCTTGATCGACAGGTGGGACAGCACCATGACCGTGGAGAACACCACGGGCCGCAGCACCGGCAGGATGATGCGCCAGTAGATGCGGGGCAGGGACGCCCCGTCGATCTGCGCGGCCTTGATGATGCTGTCGTCAATGCCGCGCAGGCCGGCCAGAAACAGGGCCATGGCAAAGCCGGCGGACTGCCAGATGCCGGCAATCACGACGCAGTAGATGGCGGTGTCGCCGCGCACCAACCAGTCAAAGGTGAAGCTGGCCCAGCCCAGGTCGTGCATCAGTTTTTCCAGCCCCAGACTGGGGTTCAGCATCCACTTCCAGGCCGTGCCGGTCACGATGAAGGACAGCGCCATGGGGTAGAGGTAGATGGTGCGGATGGCGCCTTCGGCGCGCACCTTCTGGTCCAGCAGCACGGCCAGCAACAAGCCGATGGCAATCGACCCACCGACGTACAGGAAACTGAAAATGCCCAGGTTCTTGAGCGCGACCCACCAGCGGTCGGACTCCCACAACCGGGTGTATTGCTCTATGCCCACGAACTCGTCGTAGTTGGGCAGCATGCGCGACGCGGTGACCGACAGCACGCCATTCCAGATCATCAATCCGTAAATGAAGGCAAAGCCTAAAACGAATGCCGGTGCCACGACGACGCGCGGTAACCAGGCTTCAAAAGTGTTCTTCATAGCAATCAAAAAAACGGCGGCCGCGAGACCGCCGTATAAACGCCTAACCCCCGAAAAACCTACTAGCTACTACCACCAGATCTCGTATTGCACACCGGCCACGGTGCGTGAGGTCTTGCCGCCGGCTCCAAACGTGCTGGCATTGGCGGCCGCAGCCGCGTCGTTCCAGTTGGACGCGGTCACATAGAAGCGCAGCTCAGGGCGGCTGTAGAAGTCAGGACCGACCGACAGCGTCGGTGCAATCGTCAACTTGTCCAAACGCTGGTCCGGGCCAAGGCCGGTGCGGGTCGTGGTGGCTGCGTCGACCAACAGCTTGAAGTTCTTCGAGAACGCGTAGGAGATGCGGCCACCGATGGAGGTGTCCTTGGTCTCGATTCCGGTCTTCTCGTCCTTGGTGGTCTGGTAGGACAGCACAGTCTGGCCGCCAAAGGCGCCCATTTGCCAGCTCAGCGAGTCCGCAATACGCGTCACCGTCTTGCCAGCCGATACGCCGTCGATCGATTCAAACTCGCCATCGATGCGGGCATGTCCGTTGGACGTTTGCAGGAACAGCGCGTTGTTCAAGCCCTTGGCCAGGAAGTCGGACTGGTTGTGCACGAAGGAGATGCCGGCGCCGGTGCTGGTATCTGCCAATCCGGAGCCGTTCACGCCTGTCAGCAGCACACGCAACTTGCCGCCGGGGTTGGTGGCGATGTTGGAGATGTCTGCATTGAAGCGCGTGGCGTTGACGCCAGCGACGGCGGCGGTGTCGAATTTGTCACCGGTAAAGATGCCCAGGCCCAGTTTGGCGCCGCCGATCGGGATGTCGGTCACGCCAGCGCCCTGGTTGTCACCATAGTTCAGCAGGATGTAATCGAGGATGTGCACATCCTGCAGACGCAGGCGGCGCTGACCCGCCCAGAACTTGGCCTCTGGCGCAAAGCTCAGTCCACTGATTTCCACAAAGGCCTGTTCGGTGCCGACGTTGCCGCTGTTCCACTTGGCGGGCATGTACTGGACCTTGTAGGTGGCACCGTCGGTCTTGAAGGTCTTGATCAGGTCGATCTCGATGCCGTTGTCGCCTTCGTTGCCCAGGCGGTAGCCTTGCATGTCGCCTCCAAGCTGGAAGCGGCCTTTGACGCCATCCGAAGTACTGAGCACCGGGCCGCCACGGGAATAGCCGTGAAACTCGAACGTGCCGTCGTCGGCGTGTGCGCCGGCGGCGCACAGTGCAGCCGCTAGTGCAACGGCGCTGATGGAGAGAGTGTGTTTCATGATGGGTCTCTAAAGTGTTGGGGACAGAGCTGGCTCGCTGCGCGTAGCTGCGGTCTGTCCCGCATATTCATAAATGAAGAAAAAAGCGGTCCCCGGAGGACGGCTTGCGCCGTCCTCTCAACCTGTCTTTCTGGAGCGGGTGGTGCTACTTGGTGGCGGCTGCGGCTACCAGGCGCTTTTGCGCGTCGGCCACGGTGATCTTGTCGTCGTTCCAGAACTGGCTGACCACGTCCTTGATCGCGCCTTCGGCGGCTGGCTTGACGGCCATGCCATGGGCAATCGAAGGTTGCAGGCCGCCGCTCTTGGCGGTGTCGACGAAGTCCTTGCTGGACAGCTTGGCGCAGTCGTCAAACTTGTCCAGCTTCATGGCCAGGCGCACCGGGATGGAGCCCTTGTTCAGGTTGAAGACTTCCTGAAATTCGGTGCCCATGATGGCGGCTGCCAGGTCACCCTGGGCCTTTTGCGCATCGGCAGCTTTCAGCTTGAACATCGCAAACGAATCCACGTTGAACGTGAAGGCGTTGGCCGTGCCGGGCGCTGCTGCGCACAGGAAGTCTTTGCCCGGCACCTTGCCGGCGGCCATGAACTCGCCCTTGGCCCAGTCACCCATGAACTGGAAGGCGGCCTCGCCCTTCATGACCATGGCCGTGGCCAGGTTCCAGTCACGCCCCGGTGACGCGGGGTCGGTGTAG
This sequence comes from Rhodoferax sp., assembly GCA_030645355.1. Taxonomy (GTDB): domain Bacteria; phylum Pseudomonadota; class Gammaproteobacteria; order Burkholderiales; family Burkholderiaceae_C; genus Allorhodoferax. Next base: position 75,660 of record JAUSNJ010000130.1, read on the forward strand.
CCCTTGATCTTGCGGAAGGCTTCCAGCGTCTTGGTCATGGTGTCGCTGCTGATGGCCTTGGGGTCCAGCGAGACCATGGCATCGTGGTAGAACTTGACGCCGCCCAATCCCAGCGCGACGGATTCAAACGTGGTGAAGTCTTGCCAGTTCTGGCCACCGTGGGCCACGGCGATGAAGCCGGCCTTCTTGATCTTGTCGGCGGCGGCAAAGAACTCGTCATAGCTCTTGGGCATACCCGCCACGCCGGCCTTCTTCAGCACTTCCGGGTTGGCCCAGATCCAGTTCACGCGGTGCACGTTGACGGGCACGGCGACGAAATTGCCCTTGTACTTCATGACATCGGCGACGACCTTGGGCAGCAGGCTGTCCCACTTCTCGGCCTTGGCCACGCTGTCCAGATTGGCCAGTACACCCTCAGACGCCCACTCCTGGATCGCAGGCCCCTTGATCTGGCCAGCAGAAGGGGGGTTGCCCGATACCACGCGGCTTTTCAACAGCGTGGCCGCGTTGTCGCCACCGCCACCGGCCACCGCAAAGTCTTTCCACACATGGCCCTTGGCCTGCATGATCTTCTTCAGCTCGGCCACCGACTTGGCCTCGCCACCGGAGGTCCAGTAGTGCAGCACTTCCACCTCACCGGCCTGGGCCGCCACGGCCGCCGCCATGGCCAAGACCGCCACGGACAGGCCGCTCAGGCGTATCTTTGAAACTTTCAACATGTAGTCTCCTTGTGTGCTCATCTGGCACAGGGGCCACGAGCGGGGTTGAATTCAGAGAACACCTTTGTTTCCGAATTAATTAATTGTTAATTAATATTTCATTCAGGAACATAGGACTAACCCTAGGGCAACAAAAAAGCCACAGAAGCGGGGGTGTCCGGGTGTGTGTTGGGGCTGGGCCTATGCAGTTTATCGACATCCGCACCCTGTTTGGCCTGCGGGCCATCGTGACAGCGGCCCGGTTGTACAAGGAGACTTAAAGAAAAACCAACCCCTAGCCCTCGTGGAATATGGCTATCCCGCTATCAAATGCATAGTGGCGTGTGCTAGACGCGTGACAGACCATCCAGATTGGCAATCACGATGTGGCGTCGCTTCACCTGGACCAGGCGTTGTTCCTGCAACTCGGTAAACGCGCGGCTCACGGTTTCCAGCGTCAGGCCCAGAAAGCTCCCAATCTCGCCGCGTGTCATCTTCAAGTGGAATTCCAGCGCCGAATAGCCACGTGCGCTCAGGCGCTCTGACTGGTTCAGCAAAAAGGCCGCGAGCCGTTGGGTGGAGTTCAGGCTTCCCAGCACGACCATATGGCAGTGGCTGCGCACGATTTCGCGGCTGATCAGGCGCATCAGGATGTGGTGCACGCCGCTCAGGGCGGAAGACAGGTCGGTCAGGTGCGCGTAGGACAGCGTGGAGATTTCGGAATCTTCCAGCGCGACGGCGCGGCTGGCGTGGCGTCCATCGGCCACGCCGTCCAGCCCCAGCAGTTCCCCAACCATGTGGAAACTGCTGACCTGCTCAAGTCCATCGGCCAGCGCCAGCGTGGACTTGAACGAACCGCTTTGCACGGCGTAGATGAAATTGAAGTGGTCGTGTTCGTGGTACAGCGATTCGCCCTGGCCGATTCTGCGCCGACCGGCCATCAGGCTGAGCAATCGCGCGGTATCCGATCCGGTGTGCGTCGTGCACGGTATGCGTTCGCTGGTGGGCTGGACAAAGTCCGGGAACAGCTGCCATTGCGACGGCGAATGGAGTCGGGCAGGCGCTGCTATCGGATGGCGTTCCTTTTGGTCCGGTGCGTAGTTCAAGCGATACCCTTTCGGTGCAGGCCGCACGCCCGTCCATTGCGCGGATGAGCGGTGGCATGGCCTGGTGCAGCCACTGTAGGCGGCAGGTACGCAAGTGCTCGGTGCGCCACCGCACGCAGTGGTGATGCGAGGGCCGTCTGACGATCAAAAGTCTTTGGGGGCTGCCGACAAAATCTGCTTCAACAGTGCGTTGAACTGGACCCCTGTCGGCCCGCCGGAGAACAGCATCGTCAGCAGGCCGGCGTTGACCCGGTGCACGATGACCAGGTCGCGTTGCGGGTCAACGATCAGATACTGGCCGAAGTTACCGCGCGCCGAGAACACGGGGCCTGGGAACTTCTGTCCGAAGTGCCAACCATTTTCCCCACCCACCACAGGTAGCCATAGCCCACGCCAGGAGAGGTGTCCGAGTACGAGGCGGTGCTCTCGTCTACCCATTGCCGGGAAACGACTTGCTGGTCTTGCCAGCGACCCCCGCGGGCCATTAGCAGCCCGATGCGCGCCGTGTCGCGCGCCGACACACGCATCACATAGGCCGGGTATCGCGAGGCTTGCTCGTAAACATATTCGGTGTCTCGGGTCTGGAGCAATTGGCGCACGGTGGCTGTTTTTTCCACCTCGGTCAGGGTGGATGTGTCGTCGATGCCGAGTTCCGCCAGCGTCGTGTTCAAGTCTGTCGCTGTGCGGTCTTGTGCAATGCCAAACAGCAGGCTCAACACGCTCTTGCGTCCTGAGAACTGATTCATCGGTTTGCTGACGTCGCCAAACTGGTGAACGATGGCGCCGTGGTGCACCACCAGGTAGGCGTCGGTGCCCATGCTGCGTGCCACGTCGTCGGCTGGCTTGAAGGTTTCGGCCGCCCATCCCGAAACTTCTGGTGGGCTCCAGCGCCAAGAGCGTTCGGGAAGGCTGTTGCTGGTGCCGGCCCGTGTGGAAAGGGGCGACCACAGGCTGACGGCCATGGCACTGACCAGGAGCAGGCTGCCGCAAATGCGCCGACCCCGACGCTTGGTGTCAAACATGCCTCTAGCCCTCGTGAAATAGACCTATGTAGCTATCAAAACAATAGCTAATGCGAGCTACTTGCTTTTGTCTGCCGATTTTTTCAGCTGCGCCGGTGTGCCAGACCAGACCTCAAAAAAGCCGTCGGCCCGCTTCATTTGCAGCCAGGTTTCCCAGCGGGTTTCGGCCAGTGCCGGATCTGTTACCGCCACCGCCAAAGACTCCTGCTCCACGCCCAGGCTCAACGCGCCACCCGTGGCGTTGGCCTTGGCCTGGCGCATGGTGGCCTGGATGCGCTGCAACTCGGCCTGGGTGCTGGCGGGCATGCTGTAGACCAGCCAGCGCCGCCCCAAGGGTGGGGCGTCCAGCCCCAAAGTGGCAGCGGACGCCACGGCGACTTGCAGGGGCAGCTTTTTGTCGATGGGCGCAAACCCGCCGGGCTCGCGTGGCGTGAGCTTGAGGATGAGCAGTGGCACCGCATGGGCAGGGGGGACCATCCGCGCATCCACTTGCAAGGCCACCATCACTTCGGCCGGGCTCGCCTCCAGCAACGTGCCCGACATTTGGATCAGGCGCGGCAGTGAGCGCAAGGGCACGCCGGAACAGGCCACCAGCGTGGCACACAGGACAAGACCGAGGAGCAGGCGTTTCATGGATTGACAACTGTTGTTAAGTGATAAATAATTATTGCAAGACAATAATATTGTGTCAATGGATGCATTCTGTGTGAGAGGTATATTGATGTCCGAACGACCCGTTTCCCAACCCCTGGACCACCTGCAACGCATACGCCGTATCAGCCGCCTGATGGTGCTGGCATGTACGGCCCTGATGGTGTTGCTGCCCGTGACATTGGTTTACTTTTGGGCCACCACCAGTGCCGCTGAACTGGCCCCGCAAGGCAATCTGCCTGGCAGTGCCCTGCAGGCGACCCTGATGGCATGGCAGCGCTGGGCTGCAGGCGCTGTGACCGCGATGCCACTGGCCATGCTGCTAATGGGCGTGCGGCAGGCCCAACGCTGTTTTGCACAGTTTGCACAAGGCCAGGTGTTTACGGCCCAGGCCACGGACCAATTGCGGCGCTTTGCCGGCTGGGTGGCTGCAGCCGCACTGGCAGCCATCGTGGCGGGCGCCATCACCTCGGTCCTGCTGACCCTGCACAACCCGCCGGGCGCGCGCCACCTCGCCGTGGGTATCAGCTCCAACCACGTGTTCACGATGTTCTTCGCCGCACTGGTGTGGTTGATGGCCGACGTCATTGGCCAAGGTCAGGCCCTGGCCGAAGAAAACGAACGATTCGTCTAGGGCCAACCTACCATGCCCATCGTTGTACAACTCGACATCATGCTGGCGCGCCGCAAGGTCAAGTCCAAGGATCTGGCCGAACACGTTGGCATCACCGAAGCCAACATGTCACTGCTCAAGCAAGGCAAGGTCAAAGGCGTGCGCTTTGACACGCTGGAAAAAATCTGTGCCTACCTGCAGTGCCAGCCAGCCGACCTGCTGGTGTACGAGCCTGTGCAAGTGCCAGGCCGTTGACAAGGCTTCAATCCACCCGCGCGCCCGAGACCTTCACCACCTGGGCCCACTTCTTGTGCTCGCTGTCGATCAGCGCGGCAAACTGCGCCGGTGTGTTGCCGCTGGGGATGGCGCCCTGGGCCAGCATTTTGTCCTTGATGGTCGGGATGTTGAGGGCACGTGCCACCTCCTGCTGCAGGCGATTGACCACGTCGGCCGGCGTGCCGGCCGGGGCCAGCAGGCCAAACCAGCTGGTGGCCTCAAAGCCCTTGAGCCCGGCGGCTTCTTCGATGGTGGGCACCTCGGGCAAGGCGCCCGAGCGTGTCGTGCTGGTCACGGCCAGCGCCTTGAGTTTGCCGCTCTTGATCATCTGCATGGCCGACGGCAGGTTGTCAAACATCACATCGACTTGCCCACCTACCAGGTCCAGCAGCGCCGGGCCCGAGCCGCGGTAGGGAATATGGGTCATGAAGACACCGGTCTGGCTCTTGAACAGCTCGCCGGCCAGGTGGATGGAGGTGCCATTGCCGCTGGACGCCATGTTGAACTTGCCGGGGCGGGACTTGGCCAGCTTGATGAAGTCCTGCACGGTATTGATGGCGTTGGTGCGTGCTACGTCGACGTTGACCACCATGACATTGGGCACGCTGGCCACCAGGGTGATGGGGGCAAAGTCGGCAATGGGGTCGTAGGGCAATTTGGGGTACAGCGCGCGGTTGATGCCGTGCGTGCCCACGGTGCCCATCAGCAGGGTGTAGCCATCGGGGGCCGACTTGGCGACCGCCTCGGCGCCCAGGTTGCCGCCGGCTCCGGCCTTGTTGTCCACGATAAACGGCTGGCCGAACACCCTGGACAACTCGGGCGCAATCGCGCGGGCCAGGAGGTCGGTGGTGCCACCAGGGGCAAAAGGCACAACCATGTGCACCGGCTTGGCGGGCCATGCGGTTTGTGCGCTGGTGCCGGTGCCGGCCAGGGCCAGCAACGCGGCGCCGGTGGCCAGTACCAGGCCGCGGCGATTCAAGTGGACAGTGATCATGGGAGTCTCCTCAGGTTGTTGTGCTTGTTCGGTCCATCATAGTAGGCGCGGCTTCAGCGGGGCCGGCGCAAGCGGCGCTCCAGCAGCTCAAACAGCGCTTCGCAGACAAAGGCCAGCAGCGCAGCGGGCAGGGCGCCAGCCAGCAGCAGGCCGCGGTCGTTCAGTGCCAGGCCGGTGACGATGCGCTCGCCAAAGCCACCGGCTCCGACAAAGGCCGCAATGGTGGCCGTGCCAATGGCAATGGCCGTGGCGGTGCGCACGCCGGCCACGATGGTGGGCAGCGCCAGCGGCAGCTCCACGTAGCGCAGGCTTTGCCACGCGTTCAGACCCAGGGCACGGGCGGCCATGCGCAGGCCGTCGTTCACCTCGGCCAGGCCGGTGGCGGTGTTGCGCATGATGGGCAAAAGCGCATACAGCGTCAGCGCGATCAGTGCCGGCAGCGTGCCGATGGCACCCAGCAGCGAGATCAGCACCGCCAGCATCGCGATGGAAGGAACCGTTTGCAGCAGACCGCTGCTTCCCAGCACCAGTGCATTCAGGCGCGGATGGTGCATGGTCAGCACGGCAATCGGCACGCCCAGCAGCGTGGCCAGTGCCACGGCAATCACCACCAGGCTCACATGCTGCGTGGCCAGTCGGGAGAGATCGGGTGCGAACAGCTTGGTCCAGAAGCCGCGCTGGGCGGCATCGGTGGAGAGTGCGGACGCAGAGGGCCGCGCCAGCGCTGCCAACTGGTCGCGCGCAATCACGTCAAAGGCCACGCCCTTCAACTCGGCGCGGGCGTTCATCGCAATCATCATGTGCTCGGTCACCCGGCCGCTCAAGGCCTGCAGCGCTGCCCAGGCTTGCGGGTGGCGCGTGGGCACATCCAGGCGGTACAGCACCACGGCGTCGTAGCGCGGAAAGTAGTGCTGGTCGTCGTCCAGCACGCGCAGGCCCAACGCATCGATCTTGGCGTCGGTGGTGTAGATGTCGATGACGTCGACCTGCCGGGCACCGATGGCGTCATAGGCCAGGCCGTGGTCCAGGCCGACGGGCACCTGCGGAAAACCGTAGCGCAGGGCCAGACCTTTCCAGCCATCCGCACGACCGATGAACTCGTTGGACAAACCCAGCTTGAGCGTGGTGTGGCGCGCCATGTCACTGAGGCGGGTGATGCCCAGGGCCTTGGCATCGTCCGCGCGCATGGCCAGTGCGTAGCCGTCGTTGAAGCCCAGGGGAACGGCCACCCCCAGGCCCAGTGGCGCCAGCGCCTGCTGCATCTGTTCCACCGTCATCGGCTGTGTGCTCTTGAGGATTTCCTGGCTGATGGTGCCAGCGTACTCGGGGTACAGATCGATCTGCCCGGCGCGCAATGCCTCATAGACGATGGCCGTGTTGCCCAGGCCCTGTTTCACCTGCACCGGCGTGCGCATGTGCGGCGCGGCCTGCTGGGCCAGCAGCTCGGCCAGGATGTAGGACTCGGTAAAGCGTTTGGAGCCTATGCGCAGGACACTCTCGTCCGTGCTCGCGGCGGTAGCCATGCCAGTGGCCAGCGCCAGCACCAGGGCCACTATGGCTGTGCACATGCAGCGACCAGCGTGGGCGGCGATGGCGGCAACAGGGGTGGTCGGCATGGGTGGGCTCCTTAAACCTGCGTCCACACCAGCAGCAGGTTGTTGGCGGGCATGGCATGGCGCTCCGACAGGCGCAGCCCGGCCTGGGCGGCCTCACGCTCCACGTCTTCGCGCCAGCGTATGCCCCAGGCCGCGTCGCGTGCGCGCAGGCTGTGGTCAAACGCCAGGTTGCCGTCGGACGTGGGCACCCCCTGCTCCAGGTACGGGCCGTAGGTGATCAGCGTGCCACCCGGTGCCAGGTGGCGGGCGCTGCCACGCATCAACGCCGCGCAGGTGGCCCACGGTGCGATGTGCAGCATGTTGGCGCAGTAGATGGCGTCAAACCGCAGTGCAGGGCTGTCGTCGGCCAGCCATTGCGCAGCCAGCACGTCCAGCACCACGGCGGGCAGCACGTTGGTGACGCGCTGCTGGGTGGCCCAGGCGGCGATGCTGGCAAACGCAGCCGGGTGGGCGTCGCTGGGTTGCCAAGTCCACTGGGGCAGCCCGGCCGCAAACCAGGCCACGTGCTGGCCGGTGCCCGACGCAATCTCCAGCGCATGGCCTTGCGCAGGCAGCAGTTGGCGCAGCACGTCCAGAATGGGCTGTTTGTTGCGGTCGGCGGCGGGGCTGAAGTCGGGTGGGGTCATTGCCTCTACCACACTCCCAGCCGGGCTATTTCGTGTTGTACACCACTGCCTAAAAACAAGGCACCGTTGGCAAGGCCAATGCTGGCGCGGCTTTCAGGCTTTGTAAACACGCTTATCCACAACCTAGCCCACAGCCGATAGGGGCAAGTATTTTTTTTCCGCCAGCGCATCCGGCGCCGCGAACACGGTGTTATGTCGGTCGGTCAACGGCCCGCCGCCCGGCTCCACGGCACCCGACGCGTCGTAGCCCACGGCCTTGAACTTCCACACGTCGCCAATGCGCTTGAGGTTGCCCACGTGCAGGCCGTCGGGCGCCTGCACGCTGTACACGTTGGCGTTGACGGCGGTGAGCGTGAACAGGGTCATGGGTTAGGGCCGGCCGCGGGACGGAAAAGTCAGTGCGTCACAAATTCGTAGACCACTTCTTCGCTCTCCACCATGTCCAGGATGTCGTTCATGGCGTCTTCGTTGTCGGCGCTGCTCCAGGTTTCCTCGGGGTCGCTGGCAAACAGCGGCTCGATGGCGAGGTCCAGAAACTGCTGGTTGGGCAGCTTCAGCACCCGCCCGCCCTCCGACGTGGTGACCAGTTCCCAGTCATCGGGCACCGACAGTTCCAGGTGGATGGTGACGTTGAGCTTCTTCATGGGTTTCCTTGTTTGAGTACCGGTGGCATGCCGCCTGCCTTGAGGATGCCGCGAATGGCGTTGCGGCTGTGGGCGCCGAAGTGGCCCAGCAGTTCGGCAAGACTGCTGTCCAGCGGGCCGGTCCGGGCGGGGTCGGTCTTCTGCAGCTTCTCGCGCAGTGTGATGCTGTCCTCGTGCTCGCCAAAGTCGTAAGCCGGGTCCATCACATACTGGCTGGGCATGGCAGCGACCACGATGGCATCCAGCGTGTTGGCGTAGGCCCGGGCCTGCGCCGCGACGACATCGCGCACATACAGATCCGACCACGCCGGGTAGCGTGCGTCCTCAGCGGAGTTGCGCAGTGCGCGCAGCATGGGGTGGTCGCTTTGGCTGGCGGTGGAGGCGGCCCACAGTGTTTCGGCTTGATACTTTTCCAGCGCCAGGTGGCGGTTGGACAGCAGCACGACCAGTTCCTCCTTGGCCTTGGTGCGCCCCAGCATGGCCATCAGGTTGGTCGCCAGCAGGCTGAGCGTGGAATGGCCCGGCGCCAGGGTGGCGTGGTAGGGCTGGGTCAGGTCCTGCACATAGTGCAGCGCCAGGCCGGTAAAGCGCCAGCCCCAGTAGGGGTGGCCGGTGCGAAAGGCCAGGGCTGCCAACGTGGCGTACTGGTGGGTGCGCAACACGGGGAACGTGCGCTTGAGAAACGGTGCCGCCAGGTAGACGATCTGGTCTTCGTGGAAGAAGCCCATATGAAACGGCGCCTGGGTCGAGAAGTTGACCGCCGGGTTGCCGAACGGCAGTTTGCCAAATCCGTAGGTGGGGCCCCAGGCCGAGGGGCTGTCGTCCCAAAGGTTGATGTCCAGACCCAGGTCGGGCTCCTGCGCCGCGGTGGTCACCACATTGCGCACCGTGACCGCCTGGCCGGGCTTGATGCTGACAAACCGGTACAGCGTGTTGGCAGGCTCCGGCAGGGTATGCACTGCGGTGTAGGCCAGCGGCGGACCCAGTTCGGTGGTGTCGGCCGGGTCGGGCTGCAGGTAGAGCGCAAAACGGCTATCAGCAGAGATTCGCAAGGCCTGCAGGAACGCCTGTTTGCGTTCGGCGTCCGTGCGTTTGGCGTTGGCCTTGAACGCCAGCGCCGCAGGCCGCTGCGGATAGGCATTCAGGTTGGCCCGTGCCCAGGCTTCCTGGCCCTCTAGCAGCGCCTCCAGTGACCGTTCCTCGGCCTTGAGAAAGGCCTCCAGCGGCTCGACCACGACCGGGCTGGACTGCGCCACTTCCGGCATCGATTCCAATGCGCGGTGAGCCGCCACAGTGTGATTGCTCCAGGCCAGCGCACACAGTGGCGCGCAGGTGAACAACGCGACTGACAGGATTTTCCAGTGGAGCATGAGGCAATCCGTAGTGGAGGTCGTTGGTGAGACTGGTTTATACCGCGAATGGCATGCGCTGCATGTTAGGGCCATTGGGACGGCTGGAACCACGGCTGGTTGACAAACGGTACTCCCCACTCAAACTTTTCGCCCACACGGGGTGTCACCACCTGCACGCCCTGGGCCTTGGCGGCGGCCAGCGTGCGCACCACTGGCGCGGCCCAGTCGTGGTAGGCCAGGTTGAACGTGGCCCAGTGCACCGGCAGCAGGGTGGTGGCGCCCAGGTCCTGGTGGGCCTGGACGGCGGACTCGGGATTCATGTGGATGTCCATCCACGTATCGCCATAGGCACCGACCTTGATCAGCGCCAGGTTGGGCGCCCCCAGCCGCGCACGTATGGTCTTGAAGTGGTCGGCATAACCGGTGTCGCCGCTGTAGTACAGGGCATGCTGCGGCCCCCGGATCATCCATGAGGCCCACAGCGTGGAGTTGTTCATGCTGGTACGCCCCGAGTAGTGGCGCGCCGGTGTGCAGTGGATGGTGACGCCTTTGAGTTCGGCGTGTTCCCACCAGTCCATCTCGTGGATCTGATTGGTGGGCACCTGCCAGTGCTCCAGGTGCGCGCCTATGCCCAGGCCGACATAGAACTGCGTGCCACCGCGCGCCAGGTGGGTGATGGTGTTCATGTCCAGATGGTCGAAGTGGTCGTGCGAGATCACCACCGCGTCAATATTCTTCCACTGCTCCAGTGGTAGCGGGGCAGGGTGCAACCGCGCCGGGCCGACGAACTGGAACGGCGAAGCCCGTTGCGACAGCACCGGGTCGGTCAGGATGCGCACGCCGTCGATCTCGACCAGCACACTGGCGTGGCCCAGCCACCAGCTGCGCAGGCCGGACGCCACGGGCCGGGCCAAATCGTCGGCCGACATTTTCAGGACAGGCACTTCGAAAGCGGGCTCGCGCACCTCGTCACCCAGAAAGTCGTGCAGCTCGCGCAGCACCGACATATTGCTGACGTAGGGCGGTGTGTTTTCAAACCGGCTGTTGTGGAACTGCGGGGACTGTTGCATGCGTGCCAGTCGTGCGCCGTCCCACGTGCCACCAAAGACGGGAAGACGCAAGACCCCCCAGGTGGCGGCCATCAGTACCAGTACCAGCAGTGCCAGTGTCACCAGCACCTTGGCCACCAACTTCCATGTTTTCATGCGTGTTCTCCTGGGCGCCATTGTGGCGGTTTGCGTCACACCAGGGGCAGCGCCGTGGTGCTCTTGATTTGCTCCATGGAAAACGCCGACGACACACCCGCCATGTCGGCCAGGCTGATCAGCTTCTTGTAGAAACGGTCGTAGCCCTCAATGCTGGATGCCACGACCTTGAGCAGGTAGTCCACATCGCCGCTCATGCGGTGAAACTCCTGCACCTCGGGCAGGGCGCTGACCACGGCGGCAAACCGGGCCAGCCACTTCTCGTCGTGTTGGCCGGCGCGGATGCTGACGAACACCGTGACCGGCAATCCCACAGCCTTGCGGTTGACGATGGCCACGCGCCGCTCGATCAGGCCCTCGTCTTCCATGCGCTTCACCCGCTTCCAGCACGGGGTGCTGGACAGGCCCACCTGCGCACCCAGCTCCACCATGGACAGCGTGGCGTCGCGTTGCAAGGCGTCCAGAATCTGTAGATCCAGGCGATCAAGCATAAAAATTTCCTGAAAACTGATTTATGTGAAATGTCATTCTATATATAGCGCAATTTGAGTGATTTTTGGAATACGTTTGCGCGATCAATTTTCTACACTCCTCTCCTTCTTGTGTGTTCCCCTTCACTGTCGCCATGCCCCAAACCATTTACCTCGATTCCAACGCCACTACCCCTGTCTTGCCAGCGGCCATAGACGCGGCCACGCGCGTGATGGCGGAGCAATTTGGCAACCCCAGCAGCAGCCATTCGCACGGCCTGGTGGCCAAGGACGTGCTGAACCAGGTGCGCCAGAGTGCGGCGCAGGTGGTGGGTGCGGGCGAGGGACATGTGGTGTTTACCAGCGGCGCCACGGAGGGTATTCAGACCGCGGTGTTGTCGGCCCTGTGCGCGATCCGTGCGCGCCGCGTGGCGAACCCGGACGCCGCCGACGTGCTGGTCTACGGTGCCACCGAGCACAAGGCCGTGCCCCACGCGCTGGCGCACTGGAACGCGGTGTTGGGTCTTGGCCTGGAGCTGCGCGCCCTGCCGTTGGATGCAAACGGCCAATACGACCTGCAAACCCTGGCCTTCTGGTTGCCCCGCACGGCTCTGCTGTGCACCATGGCCGCCAACAACGAGACTGGTGTCGTGGGTGACATGGCCGGCATCGACCGCCTGCTGGGCGCGGCTCCCCGTCGTCCGCTGTGGCTGGTGGACTGTGTGCAGGCGTTGGGCAAGCTGGACCTGGACTTGCAGCGCACCGGCATCGACTACGCCACGTTTTCCGGCCACAAGCTGTACGCGCCCAAGGGCGTTGGCCTGCTGTATGTGCGCCGGAGCGCGCCGTTTACGCCGCTGATGGCCGGTGGCGGCCAAGAGGGTGGCCTGCGCAGTGGCACCGAAAACATGCCCGGCATCGCGGCCTTTGGCGCGGTGCTGCAAGCCCTGCAACGGGGGCAAACCTTTGCCAGCCACGCCACGCTGCGGGGCTTTCGGGACCAGTTGGAGCAAAGCCTGCGCAAGGCCTTTCCCACCATCGTGTTCAACGCGCCGCTGGCGCAGTGCCTGCCCACCACGCTGAATTTTTCAGTGCCCGGCCTGGCCAGCAAAACCCTGGTTGATGTGTTTGACGCCGCCGGCCTGCGCGTCAGCGCCGGCAGCGCCTGCAGCGCCGCCAAAGCCACACCCAGCGATGTGCTGGTGGCCATGGGCCTGCCCGCGTGGCAGTGTGAATCGGCGGTGCGGCTGTCCATCGGCGCGCTGGCCACGGCGCAGACCATCGACGTGGCGTGTACAGCCATTGCCCGCTGCGGCGAGGCCTTGCGGGCGGAGCAGGCTGCACGTGAGCAGGAGGCGGATGGTTCAGCGGCGAATGCGCCGTCGGCGCCAGCACCGGCACTGGCCGCCGATGGCTGCGCGGTCGATGCCGCTGCCTTTACGTTGCAGTGGGCCGAGCTGGACGACTATTTGCGGACCCATCCCGGCGCCTGTCTGGTGGACCTGCGCGAAGGCGTGGAGCACCAGGTCAGCGGCGGCATTTGCCACGGTGACTGGAAGATCATCCACACCCCGGTCAGCGCGCTGACCGCCGAGACGCCGCCGTGGTGCGCGCCCGGTGCGGCACCCGTGGTGCTGGTGTGCCGCAGCGGCAACCGCAGCCTGAGGGTGGCCCAGTGGCTGCACAGCCAGGGCCACACGGCGGTGCGCCACTTGCATGGTGGGCTGGCGCTGCGACCCTGATGCGCAGCCGGGTTGCTGTGGATCCTGCGCCTGGCGGATTGGATATACAGTGTTCGCTGATTGGTTCACTGTCCCACCATTTTCACCATGGCGCACTTCACTCTTCCGCATCGGGCGTTCTCCATCGTTGTAGCGACTACGTGCTGCGCCATGGCCAGTTTGTGCGCCAGCGCGGCCGAACCCCTGGTTGAGTCCTCAGCGGGCCGCACGGCGCTGGTCTACGCACCCACCAAATTGCCCGCATTCGGCAGCCGAGCGCTGGTCGTGGTGCTGCATGGCGGGCTGGGTAATGCGCAGCGCCTCGCCAGCGGGCGCATCGAGAGCGCGCTCAACCTGAACACCGTGGCGGACGCGGGTGGCTTCGTCGTTGCATATCTGAATGGCACACCCGTGGCGCGCTTCATGGGCGCCGACAAGTTGGGGTGGAATGCTGGCGCCTGCTGTGGCCAACCGGTTGAAAAGAACACCGATGACGTGGGCTATATCCGCCGCGCGGTGGAAGACATCGCCCAGCGCTATGGCGTGGACCGCAGCCGCATTTTTGGCGTGGGCCACTCCAACGGAGCGATGATGACGCAGCGCGTGATGTGCGAAACCACGCTCTACGCGGCAGCGGTGCCCATCTCTGGCCCGCTGGAGTCGGGTGCCACCCGCTGCCCGCAGGCACGGGGCAAGCGCATCCTGGCGATCCACGGCGCAGACGACCAGAACGTGCCGATCACCGGTGGCCGTGGCAAGGGCATGGCCCGTGTGGACTTTACGTCCGAAGCGGCCACGGCCCGGGTCTGGCAAGACTCCGGCGCGGTGTACGACCTGCACATCGTTCCCGGCGCGGAGCATTCGGTGGACAGCATCAGCGCGCAGTTGCAGAAGCAGGAATCCCAAACACTGGCTGAAAAGATTGCGCGCTTTTTGGGGTTGTTGGGGCGTTAGCCACCACGCTACGGCGCGACCCAGCCCAGCGCCGCCACGGGCGGCAGGTCTTTTGAGACGCAATGCCAGTGTTCCCCCGCGTCTGGGCTGATCCACAGGCCGCCGGTGGTGGATGACATGGCCAGGGTCTGCCGATCCGGAGCCAGCTCCAGGCTGTGCCGATAGACCAGGTGGTAGGCGTGCTGGTGCGGCAGTCCGTCACTGAAGGTTTTAAAACTGGCGCCGCCATCGTCCGTGCGGTTGACCACCATTTTTCCGTCCACGGCGTAGCGGTGCGTGTCGGCCTGTGCGGGCACAAACCAGGCGCGCAGCGGATTGACCGGATCGCAGGCCACGGCAAAGCCGAAGCCTGACGGCGCCGGTGCCGCGATGCCCTGCCAGCTGTGGCCCGCATCAAGGGAGCGGTACAGGCCGCAGTGGTGCTGCACCCACAGCACATCGGGCTGCGCGGCGCATTGCACCATGCGGTGCGGGTCTTGCGTGTTGGGGTCTTGTGCGCTGTCGGCCGGCATGTAATCGGCCTTCATTCCATCGGCGGTCAGGCTCCACGTCTGGCCGCCGTCCACCGTTTGCCACACGCCGCCGCAGGAGATGGCCAGCGTGATGTGCTGCGCGTTGCGCGGGTCGACCAGCAGCGAATGCATGCCCGGATAGTCGTTGCCACCGCCCATCCAGCCCAGACGGCGCGGCTCCAACCACAACGCGGTGTTCAGCGTCCAGCTCTGGCCGCCGTCTTCGGACTTGAACAGGCCCGCCGGCATGCAGCCGGCCCACAGCGTGTCCGGCTCGGCCGCAGAACCAGCCGCCAGACTCCACACCGTTTCCACATTCCAGGGCGTGGGGTCGTCGGCGAATGGGCCTTCGGTGGGCTTGGGCGGAAAGGCGGGCGACGTGATCTCGGCCCAATGCGCACCCTGGTCGCTGCTCTTGCGCAGCTTGACGCCAAAGTGCCCCAAGCGCAGCGCGGCGTACCAGTCGCCATTGCGCGGATCGACCAGCACCTGGGTGACCGGGTCCCCGGCAAAATGGTGGGCGGCAATGGCCCACTGCGTGCCATGGCCGCGCACCACGAACAGGCCTTTGCGGCTGGCTACTAGAAGTGTTGGCATACAAAAATCTCCTATTGCTTGGGTTTCACCGCAGGGTCGCCCCAAGGTGAAATGCGGCCCCCTCGGGGGGCAGAGAGCCACACACAGTGGGCGAACGCGGGGGCCACGTTCAGCCGCCGGTGAGCGCCTGAATCACCAGCACGCTGTCGCCGGGTGCCAGCATCTGGTCAAGCTTCTGGCGGTTTTGCAGCATGGTTTTGTTGATGAACACGGCCACATGTTTGCGGATGTTGCCTTGGTCGTCGAACACATAGTGCGCCAGCTCCGGCGCGGCTGCCAGTGCAGCGTCCAGCACCGCGCGCAGACTGCCTGCGGCCACACGTTGGGGGGCGCACTGCACGTGGCGGCGCAGACTGGCTGCAAATTCCACAGTCACCATGATTAAATTCTGCCTTAACACACCCGCAAAGGGAAGATGCTGCGTCCGACGCCGGCGCTTAAAAATCGGGCACCGTCTGGAACGCCAAGCCAGGCGCGGCTTCGGCGGCTTGTGAACACTGTTATCCACAACCTAGCCCACAGCGGGTAGGGGTAAGTATTTTTTTTGTCGGGTCGGGGTAAATCCCGGCCCGCTTGGCAGAGCTGGCTGACGGGAGCACACTTGACCGGAACAGAAACGGAGGTCAGTCATGTCTCTCACCCTCACACGCCGTGCCGCCATCACGGCGGCGGTCAGTATCTGGGGCTGTAACGCCCTGCCGCTGGCCTTGGCCCAAGACCGCACGATGCAGTCGTGGAAGCTGGCCACGTCCAGGCGCACCGGCATCCACGACATCGCACCGGCGCCCGACGGTGGCGTGTGGTTCAGTGCCCAGGCGAGCGGGCACCTGGGCTGGTTCGACCCCAAGACCGGCCGCACAGAACTGGTTGCGCTGGGTGCCGGCTCGTCGCCGCATGGCGTGATCCAAGGCCCCGACAAGGCCGCCTGGCTGACCGACGGCGGGCAAAACGCCATCGTTCGCGTGGGCTGGCCGGACCAGAAGGTGCAGGTCTTTCCCTTGCCCGTTGGCACGCCCTATGCCAACCTGAACACCGCGGCCTTCGACGGCGATGGCGACCTGTGGTTTACCGGCCAGAGTGGTTTTGTCGGCAAGCTTGCAGTCAAGACCGGACAGGTCAGTGTCAATGAGTCGCCACGTGGGCGCGGACCTTACGGCATTTGCGCCACCCCGGCGGGCGACGTCTGGTGGTGCTCGCTCGCGGGCTCCTTCATCGCACGGATCGACCGGCGCACGGGCGACTCCAGCATTGTTGAGCCCCCCACACCCAAGCAGGGCGCGCGCCGCGTCTGGAGCGACAGCCAGGGTCGCATCTGGGTCAGCGAGTGGAACAGCGGCAACCTGTCCATGCACGATCCCGAAGCCAAAACCTGGCGCACCTGGAGGCTGCCGGGTGACAAGCCCAGGGCCTATGCCGTGTATGTGGACGAGCGCGATGGGGTCTGGGTCAGCGAATGGAGCAGCAATGCCATGTTCTCGTTTGATTCCGGTAGCGAAAAGTTCGAACGCTACCCGCTGCCACGCGACAGCGCCAATGTGCGGCAGATTCTGGGGCGCCGCGGCGAAGTCTGGTTGCCCGAGAGCGGTACCGAGCATGTGACGGTGATCCGCACGGCCTAGGACCGGCCTGCCAGATTCACATCTTGATGTGGCGCTGGGCGTTCTTCATCAAGGCAGCATGAAATCAAACGTATAGAAATGCTTCCCCTCGGTGATCTGAATACCCATCTGCCCCGTCAGGCCGGTCAGCGCGTCGGTGCCGGAATCGGGCACCACCTGCACCGTCAGGTGCGGTGTGCCGCGGTTCATGGTCCCGGTGTGCATCAGCACGAAGCTGCCTGGCTTGCCCAGCAGCGTGCCGGTCACGCGCTCGATGGCAACATAGCCGGCCGAGCCCTTGACCTCGGTACCGGCGGCCAGCATTTCGCCCAGGCTGTGCGCGTTCAAGTCGCCGTGAAATTGTTTGTCCAGCGTTTGGCGACCCAGCCGGGCGGTTTCAATGCCAGGGCTGGCGGCCTGGGGCGTCAGTCTGATGTCGAACTTTCCGGTAATGTGTTGCTGCATGTGCGGCTCTTTCAAGGTAAAGGGTGGGAGTGGTACTGCAGGGATTACACCGGACACCGCAGCCGCTTGATAGGAAAAACGCGACAACGGACCAACCCATCCCAGCCCAATACATACTTGACACCATGAGTCAGCTTGCATCTCAGCCACCGGGTCAGCCGCACGCCCAACCGCGTGGCGTGTTGCGCCCCGTGTTGCGCCACGGTGCGTTCCAGCACCAGCGGCAACTGCCTTCGGACGCATTGGCTGGCTGGGTGGAACATTACTGGCATGTGCGCTGGGACTTGCGGGGACTACCTGCCCAGCAGCAGGCCACGCTGCCGCACCCCAGCGTGCACCTGGTCGTAGAGCACGGCCAGGCGCGCATTTATGGCGTGCACCACGGGCGCTTTGCCCGGCAACTGCAAGGGCAGGACCAGGTATTTGGCATCAAGTTCAAGCCAGGGGGGTTCTATCCCTTTTATCGTCAGCCGGTGGCAACGCTGGCTGACCGGTCCGTGGATGTGACGGCCTGCTTTGGCGCAGCGGGCGCCGACCTTGCGCAACGGGTCCTGGTCGCCAGCGACTTTGAGGCCATGTGTGGGATCGCGCAAGCGTTCTTGTTGCGCGACCTTCCTGCAGCCGATCCCCAGGTGGCGCGCGTCAGCAGCCTGCTGCAGCGCATTGCGCAAGACACCACTATCGTGTCAGTGGACGATGTGCTGGCCCTGGGCCATCTGAACAAACGCGGCCTGCAGCGCCTGTTTCAAAAATATGTGGGTGCCAGCCCCAAGTGGGTCATACAACGCTACCGCCTGCACGAGGCCATCGCCCAGGTGCAGGCCGGCAAAACCCTGAGCTGGAGCGCGCTGGCACTGGAGCTGGGCTATTTTGACCAGGCGCATTTTGTGCGTGACTTCCGCCAACTGGTGGGCATGGCCCCGGGGGAATACGAAAAGAGCCTGTTGTCAGATCCGCAGGCCCCGGACTAGCCTGGCCGTGCGGTTGCTGCGACTCGCTTACTTGACGCCGAACTTGGCGTAGTACGCCGCTACAGCCGGGTGTTGGGCAACGCGGCGCATGTGGGCGTTCAGCGCGGGGGCAACCTTTTCCACCAGATCGGTGGGCACATGGTCCAGGCGGCCGGAATTCAGGCCCCGCACATCGACAAACACCTTCAGGTCTGCAACGGTGAGGCGGTGGTCGGCGAAGTATTCACCGCCGTGGGCATGCAACTGGCTTTGCAGCCAGCCCAGGTATACAGGCATCGAGCCGTTGACCAGGGCCACGCGCGCCGCTTTTTGCTCATCACCCTTCATGCTGAAGCTGGGGCCAAGTTTGACGCCGGCTTCTTCCACCACATAGGCCACCTCATCACACAGCAGCGCCTGGTAGGCATCGGTGGGGTACAGGCCCGCCAGCTTGCCCGCATAGCGCAGCATGGCGTCGCTCTGCGTCACCAGCACACCGTCCACGTGCAGCACGGGCACCTGGCCAAAGGGCACAGTCTTGCGCACCTCGGCAAACTCGGGGAAGGTAAAGCGGTGGTCTTCAAACGCCACGCCGCCAATGGCCAAGGCCAGGCGAATGGGCTCGGCACGGCCGCCGTGAAAGTCGAAGTAGGAGAGTTTGAGTTGGGGCATGGTGGTTTCCTGATGTGGTGTGAATGGATGAAGCCGGAAGTGTACGGAGGGTCCAATGGGACTATTTGCAGCCCAAGTTTCCCACGGAAACGGGACACGGGAGATGGCGTTGCGCGATCTCCTTGTAACGGCCGTCCGCCAACATCGCGTTGAACGTGTTGTCGAAGGCTTTGACAAAGTCCTGGCTGTTGGTCTTCTTGCTAAAGGCATATGCCGCAGGTTCCTCCGATACGGTGACCCGGGTGTCTGAAACGATGTCTGACAGCCCAAGCCGTTGCAGCTCCAGCAGGCCGGTAACCTCGTCGGCAATGATTCCATCGATGCGATCGCGTTCCAGCATCTTCCAGGCGCCCAGTCGCATCGTCAGCGGGCTCAGGTTGGCGCTGAATTCGGGATTCTTCAACAACGCATCGTAGTCAGCGCCATAGGAGACATTGATCTGCGCGGCCAGGCGAAAGCCGGTACCCAGCAGATCAGACAGCTTATTGATGCGGTATTTTTTGGCAGCTGCCTTGCCGATAAAGAGGACATTGGGTGAGCGATTGATCGGCCGGGAAAAGTGAGCAAACGCCTCGCGCTCAGGCTTGCGCAAAGCCCCGGGCAAGATGTCGAGCCGGCCTTGTTCAAGCTCGACCAAAGCCCTGGCCCACGGCATCTCGACAAAGTGTGCTTCGCAGCCCATTTGTTTCAACGCAGTGCGCGCGATATCGATATTGAGGCCCCGGATTTCACCGTCCGCATCACGGTACGCGTAGGGGACATCCGAGAACCAGCGCACGGTCTTGACGCACGCTTGCGCCAGTGCGACGCTCGACCCAACCGACAGCACAACGCCGCAGACCAGGGTTCGAACAGTTGCCAATGGAGTCATAGCTTCAATGCTTCTCGGCTTGCTGCTGTTTTTGTAGTTCGGCCCGAATGTCGCGCAGTGTGGGCTGCCCCGTGGGCGCGGGCGCATCGGGTGCGGGCTGCGTCAGCAGAGCCGTCTTGGCCTTGGCCCGTTTGGCGTTGCGAACATGGTGTATGCCCAACAGCACAGCGCCTGCGGCCAGTGCAAACCAGCCCGCAGGGCGCAGCGCACCCGCATAGGCCACCAGCATGGGCGATTCGCCCGCGAACAGCGGCAAGCTCAGCATCGCAAAACCTAGGGCGACAAGACCCAGGCCCTTGGCCCGCATGGTGTTGAACGTGCTGGTCTTTGGCGGGTGGATGTTTGACGGGTCCAATTGCGGGTCTTTCTGTTTGTTGCGCAGTGTAGCCCTAAGCCAAATTGGCCTACAGCCCTCGTGGTTTCTGAATAAGTTGCTATTGAAATAATAGCGAAACACTTTCTGTGGATCTATGGGGTGCTCGGCATGATACGGCGCAAGGCGCGCAGTGGGTTGGAATGTATGTAAATAATATTTGACATAAAGTTAAGTAAACAATACATTGTGTCTAACTGATTTGACCAAACGTGAAGGAGATCCACCATGTCTTTTCGTGAAAAGAGCGACTGGCTCAGTTTCGCATCGCTGTGTTTGCTGGCGATCTACTTCTTTGAAATTGGGCGCGGCGTGCTCACCGACAGCCACCCCATCGGGCCGTATTACTACTTCAAGTTGTTTTGGTGGCTGATCGGCGTGTTGATAGCGATTCAGGTGGTGACGCACAGCGTGCTGGCACTGCGCTCACCCCAAGACGCCAAGGCACCGGTGGACGAGCGCGAGCGGCTGATTCACCTGCGCGCCACGCCACCGGCTTACTTTGTGCTGCTGGTAGGCGCGTTCATGACCATAGGCACCATGCACATGGGCTTTAGCGTCTGGCAGTTTGCGCACTGCGTTCTGTTTGTGATCTGGCTCGCCGAGCTGTTGCGCTACGGCATGCGCCTGTACTACTACCGCCGCGCGGTGTGACATGGGCGACAACCACATCACCAACGCCATCCGCAGGCTGCGCTTTGAGCATGGCGAGATGACCCAGCAGGCCCTGGCCGAGCGCATCGGCGTGACGCGCCAGACCGTGAACGCCATCGAGCAGGGCAAGTACTCGCCGTCGCTGGAGGTGGCGTTCAGGATTTCCGCCGTCTTCGGGTTGCCGCTCGAGGCGGTGTTTCAGTACCAGTCGGAGGCTCGCTAGGGGAAGGCTTGAGACCTGTGCCCTATGACAAGCCCGCCGACTGCTTGGCGTGCAGCTTGGCCGCTATGTATTCACCGTGGGTCACGTGCAGCAAGCCCGCGACCTTGCTGATCACGTGGTTCTCATGCGCGTCCAGGTGGCCATCGGCGTAGGCAACCTGCCACATCAGCTCCACCACGAGGATTTTCTGAGCCTGCGTGAACTGTTCGTTCATGGCGCTGGTGTAGCGGAAGTAGTCGTTGCTGTTGCGGGCCGTGTGTTCTGCCTGGGCCAGCAGATGCTGCATTTCCCCGTCGGTCAGCGCAAACTTGTGGCGCAGTGCCATGACGGCTGCGGCCCTTTCGGTGTCGCTGATGTGGGTGTCCGAGCGCATCACCTCGACCAGCAGCACGGCGGTGGCCAGTTGCAGGCCGTGTGCGTCACTGACGGACGACGCACCGTCTTCCGGGAGGTTGAAAAATTGGGACAACAGGGATTTAAGGGGGCTCAACATGGGTGTGATTGTGACCGCGTTGGTGTCAGTCCAACACGCTGGAGACCAGGGCCAGGCCAATCGACCACAGGTCTACATCGGTTGACGCGTCGCGCGTCAAGAAACTGTTTCGCCGTTCGCCGGGCTCGCGCAACGCGCGCTGGCGGTCACGCTCCAGCATGACCAGCACGTCGGCCACATCCGGAGCATGGGCGGTGGCCGCCGTGGAATTGACCGCATGCGCATAGCCTTGCAGGGCTTGCTCCACCGCCTTGGGGTCCAGCAACGAAAAGGCCGAGCGGCAGTGCGGGCAGGCGTGGTCTTTGCGCAAGTCCACTGGTGCGCCGCAACTGCTGCAATGGATGATGCTCACCTTCCTGGCAATGTCGTCAATCTCGGGCCGGGTCAGCAAGCGGACAAAGCCCTTTTCAATCATGAACGACGAAAACGCGCTGAAGCGTCCGTGGCCCTTGGCGCAGCGGTAGGTAATGTAACGCCCGCTGCGCACCACGTCAAAGCCCTGCGTCAAGGTTGCTTGGCAACGCGGGCAATCCAGACCGGCAGCCAGCGGCTGATGGGCGGCCCCACGCTGCTCATGCAACAGCCTGAACAGATCGGCCACCGCGGCGGGCGACAGCTTCAAATTTTCTTGTGGGTCAATCCACATGCCCTGGCAATGGAAGCACAGGTCCAGCTCGATGGTTTTGCCATTGTTGCCGGGCAGTGCATGTATCTGCATGGCGGCGTGGCACGACGGGCAGGGTGTGGAGGTTGATGTGACCATCTGGTACAGCGGCTTAAAACGAAGACCCTGGCTCGCGCAGGAACGCCAGCTCCTGCGCGCTGGAGGTGCGCCCCAGCACCGCGTTGCGGTGGGGGTAGCGGCCAAAACGCTCGATGATCGATTGGTGGCGCAGCGCGGAGCCCAGGCTGTCTTCCAGGCCCGGCTGCGAAAACAGCAGCGCCGCCTGCGCGTGCACCAGCCGGGACTCGCTGTGCATGTACGGCATGTAGGCGAACGCACGCTGCGCGGCGGGCAGGCCCTGGTCTTGCCCGCTGGCCACCAGCTCTTGCGCCAGCACCAGCGCCAGCGTGTCCTGCGCAAAGGCGCGTGGTGTGTCGCGGTAGGCGTTGCGCGAGAACTGGTCCAGCACCACGATCTCCGCCAGCCGTCCCTGCGGCGTGGCGCGCCAGGCCCATAGCTCGCAGCGCGCGGCGGCCTCCAGCGTGGGGCCGAAGCGCGTGCGTATCAGCGCATCGAGTGCCGCGTCTTTGACGAAGTGCTGCTTGGCGCTCAGTTCGTCGAACCAGAAATCGAGAATGTCTTGGGGTGTCATGGGTGAATTGTGCATCCACCGCACGGACTTCTGGGTCGCTAGCGCCGTGCGGCGGTCAGCAGCAGCTCGTTGGGCCCCACCCAGCCGTCGGGTGTGGTGAAGACACCCAGGCGTTCCTCCATGTCGGCCCAAGCGGCGTTGGCGGCTTGGGGGGACAGGCGGCCCAGGATCTGCTGGATCGGACTGGCCGACGCGCGGACGAAGTCCAGGTAGTGGCGCGCCGTGGGCAGGTGAAAGGGCGCGTCGATAGCGGTGGTGGCGATGTCCTGAAAGCCCGCGGCATTGAACAGCGCATCGGCCAGACCCGGCTTGCCCAGGCTGAGCAGCCCACCAGGTGCAAACGGGTCGCGTGGTGGCAGGCCCGCGTGTTTCATGGCGGTGGACATCAACATGGCGATGCAGGGGTTGCGGTCGGGGCGCGAGAACACCATGGTGCAAATGCCGCCGCCCGGGCGCAAGGCGCGGTGCATGCCCTGCAAGCCTAGCAGCGGCTCGGGAAAAAACATCAGCCCCAGCCGGCACACCACGGCATCAAAGCCGGCGGGCGCTACGTCCAGACTTTCCCCGTCGGCCACCAGTGTTTGCACATTGTGCAAGCCCGCCTGCTGGGCGTTGTGCTGGGCCAGCGCGAGGATGGCGGGCGACAGGTCGGTGGCCAGCACGCGGCCCGTGGGACCCACGCGCCGGGCAATGTCCAGCGTCTGGTCGCCCGCGCCAGCTGCCACGTCCAGCACCGCGGCCCCGGGGGCGATGCCGGCCATGTCCAGCATGGCCTCGGTGGGCTGGCGCAACCAGGCGTGAATGGCGGCGGTGTGGTGGTTCCAGCCGGTGGCGGAGCGGTCCCACTGCGCGCGCACTGCCGACTTGAAAGCCTGCTTGTCGGAAGCGGAGGCGGGGGTGGCAGCGGGGGCGCTGACGGGTGCAGATAGGACGGTCATGAAGGGCTCCTGGTGGGTGTGGGTGGTTGCACAAATGGCAGGGCCAGTCTAGGTAGCCAGCCTGTGCGCCACAAGGCACAGGCCCGCATAATGGGGTCGCACATTTGCATGACCCTGAGGGCGCACCCATGCTCGACTGGAATGACCTGAGATACCTGCTGGCCGTGGCGCGCCACGAGGGCACGGCCGCGGCCGGGCGCGCGCTGGGTGTCAACCAGTCCACCGTGCAGCGCCGCCTGGTCGAGCTGGAGCGCAACCTGGGCCAGGCCCTGGTGCAGCGCCACCCCAGCGGCTACCGCTTGACGTCGTTTGGCGAGCAGCTGCTGCCGCTGGCCCAACAGGTCGAGCAGGCGGTGGTGGCGCTGACCCAGCGTGTTGAAAATTTTCAGCGCGATGTGACCGGTGTGGTGCGGGTGACGTGCCCGGAGCCGCTGGTCTACCGCATCAGCAACTCATCCCTGCTGGAGCGCTTTCGCACGCGCTACCCCGGCTTGCAGGTGGAGTTTGTGACCAGCGACAAATACCTGGACTTTGCCAAGGGCGAGGTCGACATCGCGCTGCGTTCGGGCGACACCGATGACAACGCGCTGGTGGGCCGCAAGGTGGGCGACTCACTGTGGGCGGTGTATGCCAGCCCCAAGTACATTGCCCGGCGCGGCCAGCCCGACAGCGTGGCCGACCTGGAGCGCCACGACTGGGTGGGCTTTGACGACAGCATGGCACAGCACCGCGCCGCCACCTGGCTGGCGCAGGTGGCGCCCAAGGCGCATCTGGTGGCACGCAACAACAGCGTGCTGGGCCTGGTCTACTCGGCCAAAGCAGGCATGGGTCTGGCGGCACTGCCCACCGCGCTGGGCGACGCCGAGCCCGACCTGGTGCGCGTGCTGGGCCCCGTCCCCGAGCTGGCCCGCATCTGGCGCGTGCTGACCACGCCGGAGCTGCGCCACACGCCGCGCGTGGCGGCGCTGTTTGATTTTCTGGTGGACGAAGTGGAGGCCCTGCGGCCCATCATCACGGGGTAGTCACTACGCCTGTGCGGCCTTCCACGCATCAAAACCACCGCGCAAGGGGTAGGCATTGCGGTAGCCCAGCTTCTGCAGGCTTTGCGCCGCATGGATGGCGCCGGCGTCTTGCGGACAGGCGCAGATGGTCACGATGGGGTAGTCTTTTTCCACGCCAGGCAAAGAGCGCGTGATCGCGTCATAGTCGGTGAGATGCGCGTTGGGAATGCGGCCTGTCTCTGCCGCCAGGCTTGGGCTGCGCAGGTCGATGATGTGGGGCGGGCGCGGGCTGGCCAGCGATTGCATGAACTCGTCCATCTCGATGTGGCGCATGGCGGCCAGCCGCTCGAAGCGGGATTTTTGCCAAAGCTTCCAACCGATCACCACGGCAATCAGCGCGGCGGCGATCAGCGCGAGGCGAATGCCATGCGCAGCCGTCCACGCCAGTACGCCGTCGATCTGGGCCTGAAACGCGTACCCCGCCAGCAGGGCCAGGCCGGCCCACAAACCAGCGCCCACGGCGGACGCCATAAAGAATGAAGCGCCCGGCATGCCCAAGGCTCCGGCAACCGGCGGTGCCACGGTGGCAAATCCTGGAATGAACTTGCCAAACACCAGGGACCACACGCCCCACTTGCTGAAGCGCGCCTCGGTCTGGTTGACGCAGGTGCTGGGGTTGATCGACAGCTTGCACAGCAGCGACAGCACCCGGTAGCCAAACTTGCGGCCTGCCGCATACCAGATCCAGTCCGCCAGCAGCGAGGCCAGCACGGCGGCCAACAGCATGGCAGCCAGCGCCATCAAACCGGTGGACTGGCTGCCCGCCAGCACCATGGTCGGCACCGAAGGCACCGGCAGGCCCAACTGTTGCAGAAAGACGTTGCCGAAGACCAGCAGGTTGCTGTCTTGCTGCAAGAGTTGGTTGAGCCAGGTGCTGTCCATGTATGCTTTCGAAGGAGATATCGTCGAGCGATGGATTACCGCCGTACGGCGCGATCTATCGCCCACCAAGCCAGCCCACCCACCACGGCAGTGGCCACGCAGAGCACATGCAGAGCGTCGATGGAGATGGCGGCGTGCAAGGGGCGCGCCAAGCTGAAGGGGGCAAACGGCAACACGTCAACATGCATCACGCTGTCAATGAGCACGTGGCTATAGGTGCCGATGAATGCACTGCCAAACGACACCCGCCAACGGATAGGCAAATGGCGTGGTTCGCGCAGCACGCGCAGGCCCCATTCCCCCAGGTGCTTGCCGGTTGCGCCGCACAGCAGGCCGATCAGGGTGGCGCCAACCAGCGTATGCGAGAAGCCGTGCAGCTCCACACGCCCGGTCGTCATTGCGATGAGCGGCTGCAGATCGATGGCGACTTGTGACCAGCCAAACACCAGCAAAGAAAACTTCCTTTGCATGACGGCCTTGACCGCGAGGCCGGGGCCCATGTGGAGGGGGGTGAAAGGCATGGCGCGTTGAGGTCAGGGCTAAACCCACAGTTTAGTGGGTCCACCAGCCCTCGTGGAATATACGCAGTCCGCTACTAAAGTTGTAGCATTCAGACCCCGAAGAAGAAAAACCCGTCGCGCGATGCGTCAGTCTGGCTGTCGAAGTATTTGTTCTGCCAGGAGTCTTTTTCGCTGAGGTCACCCCAGGCCTGTTCCATCTTGTTCTCGCGTGCCAGTTGCGACAGCTTGTAGCGCCACGAGAAGTGGTTCGTCACATCCAGCACATGGGCGGCATAGGCCTGGGCCAGGCGCTGGTGGCCGCGCACGATGACCAGGTTTTCGTCATTCTGGTAGCTCGCCTTGTAGCCCAGGTTGTGGCTGCCGGTGACCACCACGCAGTCGGGGCTGAACGGGTCAATGACGATGATCTTGTCGTGGATCACCGCGTGGCCCAGCTTGTACATCTCTTTTTCCCAGTAGCCAAAGTCATCCGGTATGCCGGCCACGCCCGATACCAGCACGTCGGGCGCAGCGGTGGCGTTGCGCTTGGTGATGAAGGTGGAGAACTGGCCCAGCGGCGAAGGGTCGGTCACCGCGCCGCGCACATAAAAGGGCTCGCCTGCAGTCTGCATCTGCACCGACTTGTCGTGTACCTGCTCCATGAAGCTGGGCGAGCCGGCGTTGAATGCCAGAAACAGAATGCCCTGGCGCGCGCCCTGGATCAGCGCAAACACCTCGGCCAGATCGGGCGGTGTGACGTCGGCGTTCTTGGTTCTGGCCGCGGTGTTGGGCGATAGCCAGATATGCACCTCGCCTTGCGACAGCGGCGCATCGACCGAGCCGCCACCACACCACTCGCGCAGGTCCTTGCCTTGCGTGGGCTGCTGGCCAGCGTCCCACACCAGCCAATCCCAATAGTCCTTGTAGCCCTGCGCCACCGTGCGGTTGCGGATGATCAGCGCGTTGTTGGTCTGCGAGCACAGGCCGGTGGACGTCCAGTTGGTGCTGCCGGTCAACACCTCTTGCGCTCCCTTGGTGTTGGACCACACCACAAATTTGTTGTGGCCTATGGAACTGGACGAAACAAAGCGGTCCGTCACGTCTACCCCCGCTGCGTGCAGCGCTTCGCGGGTGTCGGCGTTGGTGCCGTCCTTGATTTTGCGGGTGTGTTTGACGCCCTGGGCGTCGCGGTACTCTTCGGACGTATCGGCATTGGCCAGGCACAGTGCCAGGCGGTCCTTGGCGGCCAGCGCCTTGATGGCCTTGATCAGCTGCGCGTCGGTCAGCTCGTACAGCGCCAGGTGGCAGAAACCGCCCTTGGTCCTGGCCTTGTTCAACAGTGACAGCACGCCCTTGTCCAGCACTTCACCACTGAGCAGCTTGCGGATGGGGCTGGTCTCTTTCGTGATCTCGCCGCGCAGGGCTTCGGAGATGTTGGCGTAGGTGCCGTCCTTCACCATGGCGTTGATCTTTTTCGTCACTGACTGGGTGGAGATCAGCCCCACATTGAAGTAGGCCGCCACATCGCCATAGTCCCCGCCAATCGTTACCGGGTTCGACTCCAGTGCAATGCTCGGGTGCGGGGTCAGCGCGTCCACGTCGGGGCCCAACATGGGCACCACCTTGTAGCGGTAGGTGCCCGGCGCGGCAAACACGTCTTTCCACTGGAAGCTCTGCACCGGCCACAGGTCCGTGGTCTTGCGCTGGCGCGGCTGGCCCGGCACGCCGGGCGCGAAGCCGACAAAGGCCGGCAACGCGGTGCTGCTGCCGTCCGCGCTGACGCGGCGCACGGAGAAGCCTAGGCACCCCGGAATCTTTTCGTTCAGCTGCCAGAAAATGTAGGCAATGTCATTGTTGGCAAGCGCCAGGCACGCGTTGGACATGGTTTCCTCCCTTTGTTGTATCCCCCGAGTTATAGGCAAGTTTTGGCGCAAGCGTGTTGGTGAAAGTACTCCCCTTGAATGCGAGTAGTTTTCATGCGGCTGTCATACCGCAGGCGTATCAGCCCTTCCTGGAAGATGCGTTTGCAGCAATTGGGCGGGTATGTGGGGGTCATCGGGGTCGGTGACCAGCGTGAACACCCATTCGCTGCCCAGCCCCGTTCCCACAACCTGCACTGCCAGGCCTTCCACCTTGGGGGCGCCCGCCAACCGGTGCAGGTGGCGCAGCTGCCCATCTGGCGCCACGATGCCGATGGCGGAGCCCACGCAAGCGCCGTCCAGGTAGCTGTCATCGGTGTTTTCGGCCACCGCGCTGAAGGCCCATGCGCCCCCCTGCAAGGCGGCGCCATCGGTCAAGCTCAGCGGCACGCCACCCACATCGCCCAGCTCCAACAGCTGCACGCTTCTGGCGCTGGGTGGCTTCGGGCTCAAGCCTGCCAGCCAGGGTGCGACCAGGTTCCAGTCAAAGCGGATACATGCGCTGCGGGCATCGCCCTTGTTGCCACGGTGCAGTAGCAGCAAATCGCCACTGAGCACGAACGCGCCTTCAATGTTCAGATCGTCAAAGCGCTTGCGCAGCGGTGCGTACAGCGGCTCCAAGTTCACGCTGGCCATACGGCCATTGGGCACGCCTTGCACGTCCAGCCCCACCAGCACGCCGGTTTCGCGCTGGGGCTTGGAACCTGAGCCCAGCGCCAGCAATGCACCGGCAGGGCAACCCGGCAGGGGCGGCAGTTGGGCCAGGGTCTCCAGATCAGGCTTGGCCTTTTTTCGCTTGCCTTTGTCCTGCGGCAAGTCGCCCTCCAGCAGGCTCACCAGCGTGCCGGGCGCCAGGTCGGCACCCGCTGCGCCAGGTGCCGAGTGCTCTTCAAACACGCCCAGGTGCAATTCGTCGTCGGCCACCACATACAGCCGCTGGCGCACGCGCACCAGGCCACTGGCCGCGCTCAGGTGTGCCTGGCCGCGCGGGTGCTGCGCGGGGTCCAGCGACAAGTTGCGGATGAAGGTGAGAGATAGTGGAGTGAGTGGAATCTTCATGAGGTTCCTTTACGTTTTGCGCGGGCTGTTGCAGAGCAGCTCGCCATTGAGACTTCAATGAAAAATTAGCCTCTAGCCCTCGTGAAATATACGCAAGCAGCTACAAAATCAGTAGCAAACCCTACTTCAACTCATCAAGCAATACTTGCACCGCTTCAATCAAGGTGGGCAGCGCATTCTGGGCGATATTCCAAACGGTGCCCACATTGACAGTGGCGTAGCCGTGGATCAGTTGGTTGCGGAAAGCGACGATCTGCGACAAGTCTGGAATACGGGCTGCTACCGCAGCATCCAGCTTTGCCAATTGGTTGAGCGCTTCGCCAATGACTTCAAACTTGCGCTCCACGGCGGCCTGCGCCATTGGGTTGTTGGTGTAGGCCGCTACGTCCATCCCTGCCGTAAACGATTGAATCGCCAGGGCGGATTCACGCACATCCCACAAAAAGGCGCGTGGGTCACGCTGCTGCATAAATCGCTTCGCGGTTGCGGTTGATGCTGGCCAGCACGTAGGGGTTGCGCACGGCGCCGGGCTCCACCAAATCCACTCCGCGCCCCAGCAGAGCTTCCAACGCCGCCTTGGCGCCGAAGATTGTGTCCAGCCCGGGCTGCACATCCGGCGCGAACTCCACCAGGAAGTCAGCGTCGCTGCTCTCGGGGTCAAAGTCGTCAGCCCGAGCGGCGGAGCCAAACACCTCTAACCGGCGAATGTGGTAGCGCTGGCAGATGGCAGAGATGCCTGAGCGGTGTTGGGCGATGGCGGGGTGCATGGGCTGAAGTTTAAAGCCATCAAGCCTGCCACACCCCAAACCCAGCCGAGCGCAGATCGATGCCAATCTCGATCTCCCTGTCCACGGCGTCTTTGTAAGTCATGGGGTTGAAGGCCTCGTACAGGTCGGGCAGCAGGCGCAGGCCGTATTGCTGCACATAGCTGTTGGCCTGGATGCCGGCCTTGTGCTTGTCAAAGCGCACGTCCGGGTCCAGACCCGTCATGCCCACGTAGACGCAGGGCTTGCCGGCTATGTAATGGGGGCTGTTCTTGCGAAAGCGGGGCTCCAGGAGCACGTCTTGGGAGAGCTCGACCACATAGACGTGGTGGTGGTGCTTACGGCGGGGCATGGTGTGGGCTGGGTGATTCCCACCATTATTGATTGACCACTAAGCTCTTGGGGAAAAAACCCCCGCGCTTTAGGCCGATGCGGGCTCAGAGGGCCGGCGTGATCCGCTTTTGCTCCACGAACTCGGTGTACTGTGTCAGCGGAATGGCGGTCAAACCGGCGGCGCCGTTTTCTTCCATCCAACTCAGCGTGGCGCTGTCAGCCGTTAGCTCAACCTCCACGGGGCCCTTCGGGATCACGATGGGCGCACCGTCGCCGGGGCGGTAGGTCACGTGGTCGTTGACGGTGGCGTGTTGGGACATGGTGGGCTCCTAAAAGCCCATTACATGAGGGCTGCGCGCCGCGGTCTGTGGGATAGCGCACATCCTTGCCTTGGGCAAGGGCGTCAGGCCCGCCCCAAATCGCGAATCAGGGACGCGACCTTGGTGGTGATGATGTCCACCGCCGGCGCGTTGGCGCCATGCGGGAAGATCACATCGGCGTGGCGCTTGGTGGGCTCGATGAACTGCTTGTGCATGGGGCGTACCGTGTCGAGGTACTGCTGGATCACGCTCTCGGTGCTGCGCCCGCGTTCGGAAATATCGCGCTGCAGGCGGCGGATAAAGCGCACATCGGCCGCCGTGTCGACAAAAATCTTCAGCGACATCATCTTGCGCAGGTCGGCATCAAACAGCGCAAACAGGCCTTCCACCACGATCACCGGAGCGGGCTGGACGGTAACGGTTCTGCTGGAGCGGTTGTCCGCCGCAAAGTCGTACAAGGGCATTTCAATCGCCTCGCCACGGCACAGCGCTTGCACCTGCTGCACCATCAGCGGCCAGTCAAACGCCTGCGGGTGGTCGTAGTTCGTCTTGCGCCGCTCCTCTGGCGACATGTGGGACTGGTCGCTGTAGTAGTCATCCTGCATCACCACCGCGGCCATCTCCGGCCCGATGGAGGCCAGCACCTCACGCGTGACCGTGGACTTGCCACTGCCGCTGCCGCCTGCGACACCGATGACGAAGGGCTTGCCGTTGGCGTTGTTCATTTGGCCTTCGTGTACGGACGTGCCCGCATGGTCATTTGAATGCCTGAATTTTCTGCAACGACTCTTTTGTAGAGGCCCTTGCACTCATCTGCACTGAGGTTTCTGTCTGCCCTCGCGGCAGCCTCCAGGGTTGTGATTTCGGCAAGAATTTTTTCGAGGGCGGGGCGACTATTCGGGTCCAGCAGGCCGCTCTTCAGGCCCTGGTCCACCGCACCGGCATAGTCTCTGCGCTCGCGGAAGATGGCAGCCAGGCATCCTGCCTGTGGATGGCGTTCACTGGCCTGCCCCGGGTTCGCGACAGGTCCCGCTGAAGCGGGGTTCTGCGCGGGTGTCTGGGCCAGCAGAAGGCCGGACGCCAGCAGGGTTGACAGGGCAAGCAGAGTGAGTTTGTTCATGGGTAATCTCTTTGCTGGTTCAGGCCTCTGGCCCAAACAGGTCATTGAGCGATTTTGTGCCTGTGGGCGCTGCGGACGAGGTCATGGGCACGCCCTTGGGGTATTCCTCGGCAATGCGGTCTTCCCAGTAGGTGGCCGGGGTGGGCGCGTTGCACAGCCGGCGAAACACCTCGTGCGGTACCTGCTTGTAGGCCAGCGTGCTCTTGTTGTCCCAATGCAAGTCCAACTGCTGCGACTCGGGGTTGTAGTCGGCCCGGCGGATGCGCCCGCTGGTGAAGGTTTTGCTGAGCATGGTCGTTCCTCCCTTTTCTTGCCGTCAGACTGGCAAGGGTCGCAATTTTACAAGCCAGCTTTTTTTTGGAAAAACCTGAACCCTTTTGGATTCGGGCGGCCTCTAGGTAGTGGTCATCCACTTCAACTTAAGGTCTAAAACATGTTCTTCTTGAAACGTAATCTCCCTACCTGGGAACGCGCTGCTCGTATCATTGGCGGCGTCGCTGTTTGGGCTGCCGTCGCTGGCGGTTTGACCACGGGCACCGTCACCTGGGTGGCTCTGGCGACTGCTGCCACCCTGGTGCTGACCGCGTTTGTCGGGTTTTGCCCAGCATGCGCCATGGCGGGACGCCGCTATCTGGATAAATAACTATGCCCCGTGCCGAAACGCAATTGATTGAAGCCGCCCGCCTGGGCGACTCCGCCGCCATTTCAGAGCTGCTGGTCGTGTGCCAGCCGGATCTGAAACGGTTTGCCCGGCGCACGTGCTCCACCACCGAGGACGCGGAAGACGCTGTGCAGGTTGCGCTTTGGCAGCTCTACCGCAAGGTGGGGCTGTTGCGCTGCGCTGCCACGTTCACCACCTGGATGTTCAGGATCGTGGAGCGCGAGTGCTACCGCCTGTACCGGCGTGCCAGGGGCACCGAGCCGCTGGACGACGTGCTGGAACACGACCTGCCCGCCGCACCCAAGGTTCCCATCGACCTGCGGCTGGACCTGGTCCGCGCCATGGAGCGGCTGACACCGCCCTACCGCGAGGTGCTGATACTGCGTGATGTGCACGAGCTGACAGCACCCGAAGTGGCCGCCCAACTGGGCCTGAGCCTGGAGGCTGTGAAGAGCCGACTGCACCGGGCGCGCGCCCAGGTGCGTGAGCATCTGCTGGCCAGCGGCTATTGGCTCAAAGATGGCGCGCCGGAGCCAATGCATGAACCCTTTTGCGAAACCCAAGCCTCCAGGTAAGAGTCATCCACTCTTCAGGACGTTTTCACCATGTATTGCAGCAGTTCAGTCTCGGTTCATCTTCTGCGCGGCGCCGCCGCCATCGGTTTGATTTTTGCGGCCTTCTTCTTGAGTAGTTATGGCGTCGTATGGTCAGCCATGGCGGGCATTGGGGCGGTTGTGTTGCTGCGCGGATGCCCCATGTGCTGGCTGATGGGTTTGTTTGAAACCATCAAGCAAAAAGGCCACGCTAACGAAAGAATGGGCCAATAATCCCCAAGCCATGTTGCAGATTTCCGTTTCAAGCCATCGAATCTTTGAGATCGGCTGCAACCAGGCCCAAGTGGAGCAGCACCTACGCGACTTTGGCCGCGTGCTGGAAGACCTGCCGGCATTGAAGGTGGTCAACGTATGGGGGCCGAACCAGTACCGCATCGCCTACAGCGCAGTCATTGCCGGGGTCTATCAGGTCGATCTATTGAGCGACGTACAGGTCTGGCTGGACACAGAAAACCACGTGCTGGCCGTATCACCCTTGCAGGGCTGCCCCGTCGTGATGGCGCAGGCCACGCTGCGGTCGTTAACCGGGCAGGGGCAATACACCAGCACGATGGCGCTGCAAAGCCAAGGCAGCCGCACCGCAGCAACCTATGACGTGGGCATTACCGCCGCCATTCCCAAACCGGTGCGCCTGAGTCTGGTGCCCGACGTGATTGCACGCAACGCCGTGCAGGCCGTGGTGAAGCATCGTCTGGATGACATTACCAACCTCTTCATCGAGCGCACCGTGCAGCGCCTGGAACATCAGCCTGTTGCGGGGCGCTGAGGTTGTTATGTGTCAAATCGGCCTCTAGCCCTCGTGGAATATGCGTGAGCAGCTACCAAAAGCGTAGCAATTCAAACCTTGTACCATGGTGTAGGCGAGGGACTCTTCCATGGCCACCAACACCAGCCAGAAGCTAGCCGTCATGATCGACGCCGACAATATGCAGGCATCCGTCATCCAGGAGCTACTGGCCGAAAACGGGGGGACGAATGAACCAGCCACGCTATAGCGGCAAACTGAAGAAATGGAATGCCGAGCGCGGCTTTGGTTTTGTCGTGGCCGACGACGGCGGGCAGGACATCTTTGTCCACATCAGCGCTTTCGCACGCGATGGCCGTCAGCCCATGGAGGGCGAGGTGCTGAGCTTTGAGGTGGAGCCGGACCGCAATGGCAAGCGCAGTGCTGTGCGGGTGCGCAGACCCGGCGATACACGTCCGCACGCAGCTCCATTGCGCCCGGTGCGGCTCAGCACATCGGGCAGAGACAACTCCAGCGGATTCCTAAGCAAGCTGATCAGCGCCGTGCTGGTTTGTGCCTTGCTGTGGTTTGGCTACAGCCAGTACGCCAAGCGCGCCGCAACGTATGGGTCGGTGTTGCCGGCCTCACCTGCAAGCCTATCGTCCGCCAAGTTGCCGGTGCCCCCAGACTTCAAGTGTGACGGACGCAATATGTGCAGCCAGATGAGCTCATGCCGCGAAGCAACCTTGTTCCTGCAGAACTGCCCCGGCATGAAGATGGATGGCAACGGGGACGGCGTGCCGTGCGAGCAGCAGTTGTGCACGAAATAGGGCGCTAGCCCTCGTGGAATATGCGCAAGCAGCTATCAAAAGCGTAGCGAATCCAGTTGTGCAGGAAGCCCGGCTCAATTCGCGGTGTGTTTGCGGCTGACTGCTTTGGGTTTGCCATGTCGCAGATTCCATTAAGCCTTGTTCCAAATCACCAGCCCAATGCCGCCCATGATGGCGCAGGCCGACAGCGCCATGGGCCACGTGGCGGCTTCGCCCAACAACACGATGCCGCCCAATGCCGCGATGACAGGCACGCTGAGCTGCACCGTGGCCGCGTGCGTGGCCTGCAGTGTGGGCAGCACGCGGTACCACACGGCGTAGCCCACACCCGATGTCAGCGCGCCAGAGGCCACTGCGTACAGCACGCCGCTGCTGCTCAGGTGCGACTGCGGCAGCGCCACCGCACTGAGCACCAGCGCCATGGGGACGGTGCGTACAAAGTTGCCCGCCGTCACCGCCGTAGGGTTGTTGGCGCCGCCGTGGGCTTGTTTGCGCCTGCCGCGCAGCGAATAGGCGCCCCAGGCCACTCCCGCGCCCAACATGGCCGCCGAGCCCCCAAACCCCGGGGTTGCCAGGCCCGGCAGCATCAGCGCCGTGAGCCCCGCGACCGCCAGCGCAAAACCGCCAAGCTGCAGCGTGCGCATGCGTTCGCCCTGGTACAGCCCCCAAGCAATCATGGTGGCCTGCACCGCGCCAAACAGCAACAGCGCGCCGGTGGCAGCCGTCATGCTCAAGTAGGCAAACGAAAACCCGGCCGCATAAACAAACAAAGCCAATGCCGACCAGCCGTCGCCGGGCAGCGTGGTCGTCGTCGGCCTTTGGGGCTGTGCGTCTTGTTTGTGCTGCAGCCACCACACCAGGGCGCCCAGGGTGATGGCGCCGGACAACAACCGCACACTGGTGAAGCTTGCCGCGTCAATAGCGCCGCCCTTGAGCGCCACCCGGCACAGCAGGGAGTTGCCAGCAAACGCCAGCATGGCCAAAGCAACCAGCGAAAAATTGAGTAGGGAGCCCATGACAGATCAGTTTACGCCTGACCTTGCTATGTGGGAAATATGCCTCTAGCCCTCGTGGAATATGCCTATACCGCTACCAAAAGCGTAGCATTTAAACCTTGACGCCTACAACGCACAGGCATCCGTCATTCGGGAGCAGCTGACCGAGGTGCGTTTAGTCCAGCGCAGCAACTTTGACGAAGCGCTGTTGGGCGGTTAGTTCTTCTAACCGGAAGTGGAGGATGGATTGGGGTGGCATGGGGTAGGCGATGAGGAGGCCAGAGGTCAGCGAAGACGCAGGACATCCTCCGGCTGAACGTATTGATACAAGTCACTGCCAAACTTGCCACGCATGTAGTTGATGACCGCTGCTATGTCGTTGTCGCTCAAGACCCTCCACCCCGGCATGGCGCCTTTAGGCAAGCCGTGCAGAATCGCCCGGGTTACGGCTTCATTCTCTGAAAACGTGTTGGCATTCCTCAGTGTTGGAGTGTGGCCAGCTCCCTCGCCATTCTTCTGATGACAAGCAGCGCAATTTTGCCCATACACGCGTTCGCCGTACAGCAGCTTCTGGTCCGGCGTCAAAGTTTCATATGCGGGAGGCTTCGCCAACCGGGCTGGCGGTGGAAATTCTGTATAGGTATGGGTCCCAGGGTGGCCTGGGGGAACCTGAGGCTCCGCAAACTTTGCGCCGGACTGATTGGCCAAATACACCACAGCCCGCTCTAACTCAACTGGATCGAGATGACTCCCTCTTTGAGGCGCCATCACACCTTTGCCTTTGATGGCCGACTGCAGCATGGCGGTGTAACCCAAAGCAATTCGCGGCGCCCAGGCCACCAGGTCTCCGATGCGTGGCGATCCGGCAATACCTGTCGTATGGCATGCGCTGCAAATGGCGTTGTAGGTCTGACGTCCGTCCATTAGTGCGCGGGTTATGGTCTTTGACTCTTGCGTCGGAGCGGGAAGTGATGGCGCGTCAATCCGCTTGGAGAAAACCCGCTTACTCAGCAATTCAGCTGTTACTTCTTTCACAATGTCCGAAGGAACGGCTGAAGAAAGACTCTCTTCTGTCGCGAAAAAAACCTTCGTCAGTTGCCATTTCTCCTGCGGTGTGATGCCATTGCGTTCAACCCTCAAGGTCATCGCTTCAAACTTGAATTGCAACGAACCATTCTGAGCACGCAGGGTGGTTTGCAAGAGCATCGTGCATTTGCACTTCAGTATTGCAAGTGCGACGTCGGTGTCGAATACCGATTTGGGAAGTCGCTGAGCGGGAATGTAGGAGTCAACCTCCAGGTGATTGGCTTTCAAGTTGTCCAGCAAACCTCTCGCGACGTAGAGCCCTACAGTCTCATACAAGGCGCGGATTTTCGGCTGCTCAGAGTCCTGAATCAGGTTCACCCCTCCAAGCAACAAAACCCGGTGCGTTGTTTCGGCGGGGCGCGACTCTGAAATCTCCTGAGAGACCGCATTCAGCGACACTAGGCAAAGAGCGATCAGAATGCTGAAGAAACGCGTAATGCCCAACCGCCCACACCGTGCCGCTGCTACCGGCGTGTCGCAACACCGCGCACGAATGGTTTCGTCAATTGCGGCGTCGTTGACGAAGTGCTTTTTGGCGGTCAGCTCTTTGAACCAGATATCGAGGATGGACTGGGGTCGCATGGTGAGGGGATAGCGCGATATACGATGTTAGAAAAAAGGGAAAAGACCAATGGCCACCAATGCTAACCAGAAGCTAGCCGTCCTGATCGACGCCGACAACGCGCAGGCATCCGTCATCCAGGAGCTGCTGGCCGAGGTGTCGCGCTACGGCACGGCCACCATCAAGCGCGCGTATGGCGACTGGACCACCACCAACCTCAAGGGCTGGAAAGAGGTTCTGCACACCATGGCGATCCAGCCTATTCAGCAGTTCAGCTACACCAGCGGCAAGACCGCAACCGACTCCGCGCTAATCATCGACGCCATGGACGTGTTGCACTCCGGCCGAGTGGATGGCTTTTGTCTGGTGAGCAGCGACAGCGACTTCACCCGCCTGGCCACCCGCATCCGCGAGGCGGGGCTGGTGGTCTATGGCTTTGGCGAGCGCAAAACGCCGGAGCCCTTTGTGGCTGCGTGCGACAAGTTCATCTACACCGAGATATTGCGTCCTGAGAAGATCGCGGAAAAGGATGCAGAGAAGGCACCCATTGTTGCGGTTGCCGATGTTCGAAAGCTGCAACCATTGGTGATCGCAGCCATTGACGCCAACGCGCGTGATGACGGGTGGGCGGCTCTTGGAGGCGTTGGCAGCCACATCAGCAAGATGGATCCCGCGTTTGATGCCCGCAACTATGGATTCAAGAAGCTCAGTGAGCTGGTTCGATCCCTCAAATACCTAGAGGTGAAGGAGCTGCCGCTGGTTCGGCCAGATGGCGTCACAGTGATGAATGTGCAGATCCGAATGAAACGTGCGGCATAGTACCTCACCTATTCCGAGAGTGGCCTAAGTGAGGTGTGCTGATATCGCTGCAATAAGTAAGTTCTCAAATTCCTTGTAGCTAGGTAGAGTTCTTAGATCTCTGAAGTCTTCGATAAAGCTCGCTACCCTACTTCTTGCCCGATGCTCATTGAAATTCTTCAGTCTCAACGGGGGCAAGTTTGACGCGGTCTTGAGCACCGTAAAGAGCAGCTCTTTTGGATTCTTGAGTTGCTCAATATCTTTCGTACGGGGGAGGTTTAAAACAACGGCTCCATTCCGGTTGTCCGCTGCGCAACGAATTGCGTGTGCATTTGTCAGTAGCCAGCTTTCGATCATTCTTACTGGCACAGCAGGCACGACTGGAATTGGAATGTTTGCCGAGGCAGATGCTTGATCTATTTCAGCTTTTCGATCCGCAATAGAGATACCTTCAGAGTCTCTATGGCAGACGATGATTTGAGGTTCGTATGCTCTATACGCTTTGCTTAGGCGATTGCCCAAAGCGCCATGGGCGGGGATGACTTCGCGAGCAGCAGATATCCGGAAGGCTTGATCTGGGAAAGTAGAGTCGGTTACCGATTGAATCAGATCAGAAATGCACAAATCGGAGCTGCCATCACAGACAATCGAAATGCTAATGACGCTCAAGGTCGACTCCAACTTCCTCTGAATCAAAGTTGAACATTCCTTGTTCAGCAGCAAGTTGCCAGAGTCTGCCGCCGTCCAATTCATCCTCGGGGATGGCGTCCGTACTTCTCAAATAGTCCAGCAATTCTGTGACAGTAATCTTTGGCGTCAGCTCCGATGAGTAGTCAGGGTGGACTAGTCGCCAAGAATTTACGATTGCTCCATATGCGGTGAATGATGAGCGATTCTTTCGAATTGGAACGGCAACAAGAAGTTCGTCTGGGGTTAGATTCCGAACAACAACAGGTGAATGAGTGTTGATGATTACTTGGCGCAAGGGATTTTCTGCGCTTACGCCAATCTGGGTATTTACAGCCATCTCACGGAGTAACTCCAAGATGGCGTTAATGCGTGATGGGTGAATTCCGTTCTCGGGCTCTTCGAAACAAATTAGGCCTTTCGACTCCGAGTCAAATGCCATAGTAGCGAGGGCGAGGAATCGCAATGTCCCATCCGATAGGGAGCGAGCTTGGTGAACTACACCATTCCGCTGTTCAAGCAGCAATGTTTTGATTCTTCGAATGTTGTCTACATCAACTGAAACAGATCGGACTTCTGGCAGGAGAGTTGCAACTCTGTTGGATATTTCTTCATATCGCTTAAGCCTTTCCAGCGTCGAAGGTATATGCGAACCATCAAACGTGATGTGTGGATCGTCTGAAAACTCGTCAGGCGATCTCAACCTAGATGGTTCCAGTTGAAGGAGTTTCCAGCTCTGCATTTCTCTCCGAGCCGCAAGTACTGTGGGGCGTTCGTCGGTATTCGCTGATCCGAGAACAGTCCGAGGTGAATTCTGAGCAGGGATTTGTGATGGGCGACCTGAGTTTCCGTCTTGACTAACATTGATGGTTGAAAAGCCAGAATGTTCATCTTGTTCCGTTGTGATGAAGGGAGCACGTCTCTCACCAGTCAAAGCGGAGTTGAAGAATTCTTTTGAGCAAACAAACCCGATACGCTTCTTAGCGCTGCTTTTTGGGAGGTAGGTTAAATGTTCAGATACGAGCTCAATTCGTTCGCTAAATTCGCTGTCTGAGACATACTTCAACTCGATTTTGTAAGTCAAAAACGTCGTGCTAGGTTTCGCTTTCCGTCCAAAATCATCAGTAACTTCATCGCCAACAATGAAGTCTGCTTCGATAGCAATATTTGGAAGCTTTTGGTCTGTTGTTTTGGTGAAAAGCGAACGCAAGTCACCTCTTCTTGTACCAGTTCTGTCGCGAACTCTATGGGCCGCCTCAACGATCGAATGGTCGGCAAGATCACGTAGAAACAATATTGCGTCAAACAGGTTCGATTTTCCGGCTCCATTGGCCCCGGCGATACAAGTAAATGGTCCAAATCGGACTTCAGCATCCATCAAGCTCTTGAAGCCCTTGACTCTAAGCCTGGTCAACATTTTGTAGTCCTAATTTGTGTCGAATTTTCGTGAATCTAAATTCACTGCGCTTGATAAGCTTCACGAACCTTGGGGCCTATCCTTGTATGCGAAATGGGCTGAGTAACTCGTTGGATTACTTCCCCCAACTATCCTTCAATCCCACCGCCAAGTTAAACACCGGCTTGGAGCCAGTCACGTGATCAACCCGGTCCGCCACAAAGTACCCATGCCGCTCAAACTGAAACTTCTGGTCCGGCAGCGCGTTGGCCAATGACGGCTCAACAATCGCCGTCACCACTTTCAGGCTGTTGGGGTTCAGGCTCTCGATGAAATCCTTGCCACCCGCATCGGGTTGCGCGTCCAAAAACAGGCGGTCGTACATGCGCACTTCGGCGTTCACGCCGTTGGCCACGCCCACCCAGGTGATGGCGGCTTTTACCTTGACGGTTTCGCTGCCGGGGGTGCCGCTCTTGGTGTCGGGCACCACGGTGGCCAGCACGTCGGTGATGACGCCGTTGATGTCTTTGATGCAGCCGGTGCACTCGATCACGTAGCCGCCCTTCAGGCGCACCTTGTTGCCGGGGAACAGGCGCTTGTAGCCCTTGGGTGGCACTTCTTCAAAATCTTCGCGGTCAATCCACACCTCTTTGCCGATGGTGAAGTGGCGTGGGGGTGGAGGCTCTGTGCCCTCGGGCGGGTGGGGCAGGGCGGGCTGGGTGCAGGGCTCCAGGTGGCCGACGCCCATCACGTCGTCCCAGTTGGTCATGGTGAGCTTGACCGGGTTCAGCACGGCAAAGCCGCGCAGAGCCTTGGTCTCAAGGTCGTCGCGCAGGCAGCCTTCCAGTGTGGAGTAGTCGGTCCAGCCACCGGCCTTGCTGGTGCCGGTGCGCTCGTGCAGCAGGTGCAGGCTCTCGGGGGTGTAGCCACGGCGGCGCAGGCCGACAATGGTTGGCATGCGGGGGTCGTCCCAGCCGGTCACTTTGTGGTCGTACACCAGTTGCGCGAGTTTGCGTTTACTGGTGATCACATAGGTGATGTTCAGGCGAGAGAACTCATACTGGTGGGGTGCAGGGGCAGCCAGCAGGCCGCCTTCTATCAGGCGCTCCAGCAGCCAGTCGTAAAACGGGCGCTGGTCTTCAAATTCCAGCGTGCAGATGCTGTGGGTGATCTGCTCCAGCGCGTCCTCCATCGGGTGCGCATAGGTGTACATGGGGTAGATGCACCAGGTGTCGCCCGTGTTGTGGTGGGTGGCGCGGCGGATGCGGTAGATGGCCGGGTCGCGCATGTTGATGTTGGGGCTGGCCATGTCGATCTTGGCACGCAGCACCATGGCGCCGTCTTCATGTTTGCCATCGCGCATTTCCCGAAAGCGCTCCAGGTTTTCAGCGGGTGTGCGGCTGCGAAACGGGCTGTTGACGCCGGGCTTGCCGAAGTCGCCCCGGTTGTCGCGCATTTGTGCCACGGTTTGTTCGTCCACATAGGCGTGGCCGGCTTCAATCAGGTATTCCGCTGCGCGGTACATGAAGTCAAAGTAGTCGCTGGCCTGGTAGGGCTCGGCATTGGGGCTGCCGTTCCAGTCAAAGCCCAGCCACTTGATGGCATCGCGGATGGAGTTGACGTATTCGATGTCTTCCTTCTCCGGGTTGGTGTCGTCAAAGCGCAGGTGGCACACGCCGCCATAGTCGCGCGCCAGGCCGAAATTGATGCAGATGCTCTTGGCGTGGCCGATGTGCAGGTAGCCGTTGGGCTCGGGTGGAAAGCGGGTGCGGATCTTGGCGGGGTCCGGCTGGCCCGCGGCGTGGTGCGCAGCATCACCAGGAGAGCCGGCCCATTTGCGGCTGGCGTAGGTGCCTTTTTCCAGATCGCTTTCGATGATCTGGCGCAGGAAATTGCTGAGTTTGGGAGTGTCGGCGGCCGCAGGGGTGGCGGGGGTGCTGCTGGTGGGGGTCGGATTGCTCATCCGACTGATTTTAGGCGTGCTTAACCTTCAAATCGGCCCAGATGGGGGATAGTTCGGTCTTTTCTGCCTGGGTCAGGTTTTCGGCCAGCAGCATGCATTCGCGCTGCAGCTCGTACAGGCGCTGGTTCAGCTCGACGCCGGCCAGGTCCATTTCAAAATGGTCTTCGGGGGTCAGCTGCTCGGGGCTCAGGCCCCACACGCCCAGTGCGTTCCAGGCCTGGCGCAGGCGGGCGATGCGGTCCAGCGCCAGTTGCACGATGGCTTTGCGCGCGGTGCTGCCGATGTTGGTCTGCAGGGCCCGCGCGGTTTGTTGGGCGGCTTGTAGCGTGGTGTTGACGTGGTGCAGGGCCGCAGCGGCGGGCACGCGGATGTTGGTGGGCACCTGCTCGTGGGCGTTGCGGGCCATGTTGAAGACCACGCTGCTGAAGCGATCGGGGTATTCGCCGGGCACCACGCGCAGGGCAAAGCTGGCGCGGGTCAGCGGCGCGTTGGGCGCCGGGGCCAGGCTCATCGTGGTTTCCACGGCGGACAGCAGCATGCCCAGGGGCGAGATGGCGTCGCCGCACAGGCGCGCCGGGAAGCCCGAGCCGTTTTGCCGCTCATGGTGTTCGCCAATGGCGCGGCACAGGGTGGCGGGGTAATCGGTGGTGGCGCTCAGCAGCAGCTGGGCGATGCGGGGGTGCACCATCATGTGTTTGTGGCCCAGCAGGTCCAGCGGCTCCTCGCCGTCCAGGTATTGGGCCTGGATATAGGCCTCGCCTATGTCGTGCAGCAGGCCACCCAGCATGGCCAGGCGCACATCGACCGGCGAGTTTTGGGCCATGGCCATGCCACCGGCCAGTGCCATGGACTGCACGGCGTGGGCAATGGAGTCCGGGCGGGTGGCCAGAGCGGTGGTGAGCAGCAGCTGCGCGACCGAATGCAGGGGCAGTTGCTTGAGATGCTTTTGCAGTTGCACCGCGCTGGGAAACAGCGCCTGCGCCA
Source organism: Rhodoferax sp. (assembly GCA_030645355.1). Taxonomy (GTDB): domain Bacteria; phylum Pseudomonadota; class Gammaproteobacteria; order Burkholderiales; family Burkholderiaceae_C; genus Allorhodoferax. Next base: position 118,528 of record JAUSNJ010000130.1, read on the forward strand.
TGCTGTGCTTGCTGTCCAGAAAGGCGTTGAGCTGCTCCAGCAAATAGAACGGCGTGACGCCGTCTTCGGCCATCAGGCACGATTCAATGGGGTTGCGCAGTTTGCGCTCCAGCAGGCGCTGCTGCAGCGCGGCGGATACGGGCAGGCCCTTGGCCCAGAGCTTGAGGCCGCGCACATCCACAATGTCTTGTGAGGCGACGATGGAATAGGTTTCACCGGCGCGGATGATGGCGGCCAGAATGTCGGGGTTGGCCTGCGAATCACCAGGCAAAAAACTGACGGCTTCCATAGATGGACACTCCTGTTGGGCACCACGGCCCACTGGCTGGAGTTTGGTGCAACGCGGTGTTTTATCCAATGCCGTTCGGCGTGGCGGGGCAACCGCCCGTCAGCTGCGGGGCCAAAAAAAAGGCGCACCGTATGCGGGTGCGCCTTCTGGTTGGCAACCGGAGTTGCCAACGGAGTGACAGCTATTAACGAATAACAGCCAGCTTGGTCAGCTTGCCGCCGCGCACGGTTTGCAGAGTCAAGGCGCCGTTCTTGATGTCGCCTTTTTCGTCAAACGTGATGTTGCCGGTTACGCCCTTGTAGTCTTTGGTGCCGGCCAGGATGGGCAGGTACTTGGCGGGGTCCGAAGAACCAGCCTTGACCATGGCAGCAACCATGACCTTGACGCCGTCATACACGTAGGGTGCGTAGACTTGCACGTCGGTACCAAACTTGGCTTTGAACTTTGCCTTGAAAGCGGCCATGTCAGCCTCTTCCTTGCCTTCAACGCCACCAGCTTCAGCGCAATAGACCTGGTTGTCGGCAATAGCGTCGCCGCCCAGCTTGATCAGCTCGGTAGAGCAGATGCCGTCACCGCCCATGAACTTGGCATTGATGCCCAGGGACTTCATCTGGCGCAGCATCGGGCCGGCAACAGCGTCCATACCGCCGAAGAACACGACGTCAGCCTTCTTGCCCTTGATGGTGGTCAAGATGGAGTTGAAGTCGGTAGCCTTGTCGGTGGTGAACTCTTTTGCCACAACAGTGCCGCCAGCAGCTTCAACAGCCTTGGTGAACTCTTGTGCCACGCCTTGGCCGTAAGCGGTACGGTCATCGATCACTGCAATGGCTTTGCCCTTGAGTGTGTTGACTGCGTACTTGCCCAAAGTGCTGCCCAAATGCACGTCATCCGCAACCATACGGAAGGCGGTCTTGAAGCCTTGGCGTGTGTACTTGGGGTTGGTGGCAGAAGGAGAAACCTGGGGAATGCCGGCGTCGCTGTAAATGCGCGAAGCGGGGATGGTGGTGCCAGAGTTCAGGTGACCGATCACGCCAGCAACTTTGGCGTCAGCCAGCTTTTGAGCGACTGCAGTGCCTTGCTTTGGATCAGCAGCGTCGTCTTCGGTCATCAGCTTCAGGGTGACCTTGTTGCCGCCGATGGTGACACCAGCTGCATTCAATTCTTCAACGGCCATCTTGGCACCGTTTTCATTGTCTTTACCCAGGTGGGCAATAGCACCGCTGGTTGGGCCAACGTGGGCGATGGTGACCACGGCTTGAGCAGACGCAAAACCGGCAGACAGGGCAACGACCGCAGCCGCAACAACATTCAACTTCAACAGCATAGTTTCTCCAGTAAAAAGAAGATGTGGACACAAAGTGCCACTGCCCACACGATAGCGCATCTGAAAGACCAATTTCCTAGGGATGCTACCAATACCAGCGCTTTATTGAAAGGGCTAATGAAATATTAGTTTTGCTAATTGATCAGCTTGGTGCGCTGCGCTTCTTTTTGGTGATTACTCGAGCAAAGTGGCTGCAAACGCGTTGATGGTTTCCACCTGTGGGGGCAGCGTGGTGTAGGGCAGGGCTTCGCGTTCCAGCAGTGCGACCAGACCCCGGTCAACTTCGCGGGCCTGGTCTTCGTCCTGAAAGCGCCCGGTGCGAATGTACTTGCGGTCGCCGCGCGCAACCAGAATGTTGATGTTGTTGCACTGGTTGTACCAGTCCAGGATCTGGGTGCGTGTCTTGCTGATGTCGCAGATGTTGTCGAGGTAGTTCTCGTTGTAGTACAGCACCTGGGGCAGAGAGCATTCGGTGATCAGAAACTGGATCTGGCCGTCCAGCAGGCTGAGCATTTCGTACTGGCGCTGGGCGATGAAGTACTGGTTCTTGAGGACTTCAAAGTTCTGTTGCCACACCAGCGATTTGGCGAAGTCGGGTATCACCTCCACCGTCTTCTCGCGCAGCTTCAGGAACAGCACGATGGCCGATGTGATCACCGATTTTTCGCACCCTGGCCCGCCCATCACATTGATGACGCGGGTGGGGTACAGCCGCATCTTGTTCTCTGGCAGGTGGTTTGCAACCGAGGTGTACTGAATCGCCATGTGTGATCTTCCTTTGAACGGATGGTGGGCGGTATCGTAGTGTGCGCCACCCGCAGACGCAAGAGCGCCTAGAAGAAGACTTCGGTGCGTACGCCGACCACAGTCGCATCGCCGACCGAGCGGTCGCCACCGGGGTACTGATGCCACTGCACCAGTGGTTGCACGGCCAACCACGGAGCTGGCTTGAAGCGGTAGGTGAGTTCCCACGAGGACTCAAAAGCTGTTGGTGATCGCCCGGCCGCTTCCTGATCGGCGCGGTGTTTGTCGCTCAGTGCGGCGTGCGTGTAGGCCAGCCCCAGGACATCGTCTGGTCGCCCACTGAAGGGGGCGTTGACCACCAGACCGGCGTTGACCACTGACCGAAAGTTGGTCGAGTCACCGTCGGTCACGCCATAACGAAAGAAGCCGGAAAGGCTGCTTCCGTTGCTGTTCTTCCAGAGGTTTGCGTCTGCGAGGACATAAGCCCCATGGCTGAGACGCTGCACCGGGTTCTGGTTGGCATCGACATCCACCAGATCGTCCACGCGGGACGAGTATCCCCAGAGCCCGACGGCGTATTTGGCTGGACCACTGCTCTGGGTGCGCAAACCGATTTCGAAAATGCCCATGGTTCCGTCGTTGGCGCCAAAAACGATATGGGTGCCTTTGGGCCGATTGGGGTCGCCAGGTATGCCGTCCAGCAAAGCGGCCTGGGCATAGACACTGCGGTCATCGGAAACCCATTTGCCGCGCACGCCAAAGGCAGAGGTATTGAAGATGGACGGCCCACGGGTTGATGACAAGTCGCTGGTCGGGCCGTACGGCGGCTGCACAAAGAGCGCAGCCGTGTCGAGCACCTGAAACTCGGTATCAATGGGGTACAGCCCGGCCAGCAGGGAGTATTTGCCGTCCTGCCATTCCCGTTGAATCCAGGCTTGAAAGAGCCTTTCGGTATCCACGGGCACCTCAATATTGGTGACCCCGTTGAAACTGCCGACACGGTCGCGGTTGAACTTTTCCCCATGGTCGTGGATGAGGTTGAAGAACGCGGTTGTTCCGATCCATCCCCAAGTCTTCTCCAGGTCGGTCTTGAGTTTGAGGTCCAGGTGGCCCAGCGGTTGCCCTCCGCGCTGCAACCCTCCGCTGACCACGCTCAGCAGGTCAAACTTGTAGCCACCCTCAAACACCACAGGCCCATCCTGTGCTCCCGCAGAAAAACAGGCTGCGATGGCGGCGAGGAAGGTGGCGCTTGCATGGATTTTCATATTCGTCTTACATTGCCTTGAACAAATGCGCGTAGAGGCGGCTGACCACAAATTTCTCCTTGAGTCCGCGCAGGCTCAGGAAGGTCTTGCCGGCCTCGTCACGGGTCACGGTCTCAATGGCCAATGCGCGCACCACGGTACCGCGGTGGATTTGCCAGAACACCGTCGTGTCAATCTGCTCCTGCAGTTCCTTGAGCGGTGTGCGGATCAGGTATTCGCGTTCGGCGGTCAGCACCCGCACATACTTGTCGGCGGCCTCAAAGCACAGCACATCGTCCACCGGCACCATGCGGATGGTGGTGCCCACGCTGGCCTGGATTACGCGCAGCGGGGCGGTGGCAGCTGCAGGCGCTGCTGCTCCAGCCAACAGGCCCCGCAGTTGCCCCAGGGTTGCTTCGAAATTGATAGCGGGTGACTCAGGTTTGGCGAGGGCTAGCTGCAGTTTTTCTATGGTCTTCTGGAGGCGGGCGGCTTGCACGGGCTTAAGCAGGTAGTCCACCGCCTGGGCTTCGAAGGCCTGCACGGCGTACTGGTCGTACGCAGTCACAAACACCAGTGCGGGAAACGCGCGCGCCTGCGGGCCGTGGGCGGGCCACTGCTCGGCCAGTTCGGCGGCGGCCTCCAGGCCACTCATGCCGGGCATGCGGATGTCGAAAAAAAGCACATCAGGCTGCAGGGCCAACGCCTGTTTGACGGCCGAGGCGCCATCCCCCACGGTGGCCAGCACTTTCAGTGCGGGCCAGGCACGGGCCAGGTCGGCCTGCAGGGCCTGGGCCAGCAGGTGTTCGTCTTCGGCGATCAGGGCGGTGGGTGTGTTCATGGGTCAGGTCTTTGCCACAGTCAATGGCAGGTGCAACAGAATGGTCGTTCCCTGCCCGGGGATGGACGTCTGCTCCACCGAGCCACGGTCGGCATAGGCGGTGGCCAGACGTTCACGCACCTGGGCAAGGCCAAAGCCGCTGGCCAGAGCTGCCTCGCTGTCAAAACCAACGCCCGTGTCGCTGACCTGCAATGTCAGGCGCTGGCCATCGCGCAGCGCGCGCACGGTGATGGTGCCGCCTTCCACCTTGGGCTCCAGCCCGTGCTTGATGCTGTTTTCAACCAGGGGCTGCAACAGCAGCGTGGGTATGTTCTGGTCGGCCAGGTCGGGTGGCAAGTCGAGCACATAGTGCATGCGGGGCCCCATGCGAACGGACATCAGTTCCAGGTAGTCGCGCAGCCGGTCAAACTCGCACACCAGCGGGTGGCTGCTGGCGCGCGATGCACTCAGCGTGGCGCGCAGGTAGGCCACGATGCGGTCCAGCATGTCTTGCGCGCGTTGCGGATCGGTACCAATGAGCACACGCAGGTTGGCCAGCGTGTTGAACAGCATGTGCGGCTCCAGCTGGGTTTCCAGCAGTTTGAGCCGTGCCTCGGTTGCCAGGCTGGTTGCCTCGCCGACCTTGCGCTCCAGGTAATCACCTTTTCGCGCAGAGTAGAAGTAATACGTGATGATGATCCCGATCACCATCGAGACCAGCACCGACAGGAACAACTGCTGGCGCGAAGCACCCGCCCAGCTGGACCAGCCAAACCACCAGTCAGCGATGGACGTGCCGATGACATAACCCAGCGCAATACCGGTCAGTGGCAGCAGCTTGCCCCAGATCCCGGCGGGCCAGCCACTTTCCCATGCGGAGGCGAATAGCAGACGCCCAAAATCAATGAGTAGCCAGCTTGTCAGGCCAATGCTCAGCGAATACACCAGCGGAACATCGTAGGATCGCTCCGGCTGGAACGCCAGGTGCAAGCCCGCGATGGCCAGGCAAAACGCCGTGGTCTGCAGGAAATGGCGCAGCTTGACGAGCCAGTCGATTTTCATATGCCGTTGCGCCGGTCCTGGTCGCGCTGCAGGCGCTCGCGTTCCTTTTGCACCATGCGCTCCCGCAACTCGCCACCGGCTCCGATCAACCAGACCGACAGGCCGTGCAGCGCCAGGCCCAGGCCCCAGCCCAGCAGGGGGAAGACCGACCATGACCGGTTGCCAAAGGCGTATTGCGACATGGCAAACACGAACAGGTTGACGATGACGTAGACCGCCGCGTGGAAATACCAGCCCAGCTTGGCACCGGCGCGCTTGCGTGCCAGGCGGTCAATCTCTTCTGGGCTCATCGGCGTGTTGTTGGTGGTCATGGTGCGGTCCATTCTAGGGGAGCCGGTATCTGCTTTCAGGCGACTTGCAAGGCGGCGGTCTGTTGCAGAGCCATGCGCCACAGGCGGGCGGCGCGGGCCAGGAAGATGCCGCTGAAGACGCCGTACAGGGCGCTGACGGCCAGTGCGAAGTTGACGTCACGTGCCAGGCTGGCCTGCATGCCGATGCTGATGCCCACGGCGTACTTGGTGATGAATATGCCCATGAACAGGGCCAGCGGCACGGCGCTGCCGGGCAACTGGAAGCGCCGGTTGGTCGCGTCGTAGTGGATGCCGGCGTTGGACTGCAGTTGCAGCGTCGTGATGAACGCCACGGCCGTGCCAGCCAGCCAGGCCAGCAGGGCGACGGGCTGGTTACCGAAGGCGGAGGCCACGCCGTACAGCGAAAGGCCGGTCATGGCCAGGGGCAGCAGCGTGGCGCGGTTCAGGCCCACGCGGCGCGGCAGCATCTGCTGCAAACCCAGCCACAGCAGGGCGGCAAACAGGACGAAAACCCATTTCGGGGTGTGGGAAAGAATCTGCATCATCATGGTGGAGTCTCCTTGGGGTGGTTGGTCGATGGCTGGACTTTGCCAGCGCCGACCCCGGAGGAGAACCCGTTTGCGACGTGTGCCGCCGTACCCGGCGTGAAACGCCTGCCGCGCGGCGCGAAATGCGCCGGTTTAGTACCGCACCAGCGCGCGGTAGACCAGTTTGGTGCTGCCCTCGGCGGGCACGCTGACTTTCCAGACGGCGGTGTTGCTGGAGTTCTTGGTGTGGGGGTGGCTCTCGGACTGGACTTGCCAGTCCCCGGGCATGGGCTCCTGCACGGTGACGGTGACGGCTTCCTTCTTGGCGTTCTTCAGCAGCACTTCGTAGGCGCTCTCGAACACATAGTTGTATTTGCTGGTTCCGCCAAGCTTTTTGAAGTCGGTCTGTTTTTTGTCGGCGGTCACGTCAAAGGCATCACCGAGCTTGAGGCGCACTTTCTCGTTCTTGGGGGTATGGTCGACCCGGTCTTCGCCGATGAACTGGGCGTTGCCGGCCTTGTCTTTCTTGTAGACGCGGATGATGCCCTTGGGCAGGGGCATGCCCAGCTGGGCGCTTTCCTTGTTGTCAAATTCGACAAAGACCCCCACCTTGATTTTCTGCCCCAGCTCACCGTAGCTGCTCTGGTAGTAGTAGTCATTGCCTTTGAGCAGCAGCTCCTTGCGCGCTGGTACGCCAGAGGCCGACAGCAGGGACACCTGTTTGGTCTGGTTCTCGGCAATGGTGGTGGGGCGGGTCAGCGTGTACAGGTGGTATTCGAACAGCGACTCTTCGACCATCTCGCTTCTGGCCTTGGCCATGGCAGGCGCGGGTGCGGCCATGGTGCGCACGGCACCCTGCATCACGGGCGTGACCTGGTTCACGTCACCGGCCACCAATTGCAGCTTGGCATTGCGGTAGGTGGCACCGCTGGTATTGGTCAGCGTGACCCAGCCCGAGATGTCGAGTTTGTCCTCCGTGGTGTTGAGTTCCACCACGTAGTCGGCCTTCCAGGCCAGGCCGCCGGTCAGGTAGCTCAGTTCCAGGTCCTGCTGCTGCGCGCCCGCGTTGTCCAGCGACATGACCAGGGTGGGGCGATCGCGCAGGTTGGGCGGTACGTCGCCGTAGATGATGCGCCCGGGAATGCCGGTCTCGATCCGGTTGCCGATCTTCAGCACCACACCGGCGTTGGCGGACAGCACCTGGGCCTGCTCGGTGGTCTCCACCCCCGTGGCCGGGTTGGTGCGGATGATGCTGACGCTGCGTCCCACATATTTCTCCAGCAGCTTTTGCGGGGTCAGCAGGTCAAAGTCGAAGTTCTGCTCCAGCACCGACACGCTGCCCGGCGCGCTGGTACTGCGCATGAGCGCGGTTTCGGGCCGCATGCGGGCGCTGACATCGCGAAACGCCAGGCTGGACGCGCCACGCTTGAGCGACAGCTTGCGCTGGTCCTTGACCAGGGCCAGGTTCTCGTTGTAGATGGTGACCGCCACTTCCTGCTGGTCGGCCAGCGTGCTGCGTTGCTCTTCGGTTTGGGCAATGGCCTGCGAGACAGCGGTCAGCAGGAAAAGGGAAGCAATCAGTGTGTGGCGCATGGTGGTTGGCATCGTGAGGGGTGGTTGTCAGGACGTTGCAATGTATGCCATGCCTGCAGGCCTTGCAACGGCCGTTTTGTTACCGAGTGCATGCCGATGACAAGTGCTATAAAAAAGTGAGCGGTTTGTGTAGATAATACGAGGGCTAGAGCCATTTTTTCTTACTGGAGTTTGCGTTGGATATTGCATTGCTGATCAAGGCCGTGGTCATGGGTATCGTGGAGGGCTTGACCGAGTTTCTACCCATTTCCAGTACCGGTCACCTGATTCTGGCTGGCGCCCTGCTGGGCTTTGACGATGACAAGGCCAAGGTGTTTGACATCGCCATCCAGACCGGGGCCATTTTTGCCGTGATCCTGGTGTATTGGCAAAAAATCCGGACTACGCTGGTAGAACTGCCCACGCAAAAGCAGGCTCAACAATTCGTGCTGAATGTGCTGATCGGATTCCTGCCCGCCGTCGTGCTCGGCTTGTTGTTTGGCAAGGCCATCAAGGCGCATCTTTTCACGCCGGTGGTGGTGGCCACCACGTTCATCGTGGGGGGCTTCATCATCCTGTGGGCCGAGAAGCGCCAGGCCGCTGGCGGCACGGCCGTGCGCGTTCTGGACGCCGATGACATGACATGGAAGGATGCCTTGAAAGTCGGGCTGGTGCAGTGCCTGGCCATGATTCCGGGAACCAGCCGCAGCGGCGCCACCATCATCGGCGGCATGCTGTTGGGCCTGTCACGCAAGGCGGCCACCGATTTTTCGTTCTACCTGGCGATTCCGACGCTGATCGGTGCCGGTGCCTACAGCCTGTACAAGGAGCGCGCCCTGCTCACGATGGCCGATGTGCCCATGTTCTCGGTGGGCCTTGTGGTGTCGTTTTTGAGTGCCTGGCTGTGCGTGCGCTGGCTGCTGCGCTTTATCGCCACGCACAGCTTTGTAGGCTTTGCCTGGTACCGCATTGCCTTTGGCATCGTGGTGCTGGCAACCGCCTGGACGGGCACCGTGCACTGGGCGGCCTGACCGGCGCCCGGGCGGATGCTCAGCCCTTGCTGATGGCGAGTATGCCGTTCGGTTCGCGCGTTGAGGCGCTGGGGTCTGTGGTGTTCAGGGCCGTCACCGTAGCGGACTGACCGGCGACCGGGTTGCCATTGGCATCGAACTGGCTCAGGGCCTGGACCAACTGGCTGGTGTTGCTGGTGGACACAGCGCTGGCCCCGGTGGTTCGCAACTTGGTCGGGCCATCGCCCGCCTCGTACAGCTCAAACTCTTTGTTGGCATGGTTTTGCCCAAACGCCGCCATGGCATCGACCAGGCCAAAGACGCCCAGTTGCATGGGTGTGGGCTCCACGCTCAAGACCGCCGTCTGCGCTGCCGGTGCGGCTGCCGCCAAAGCCGCCTTGTCTTTTTCGGTCACAAACCAGACATCGGCCAGGCCGTGGGTACGCCCATCGTAGGTCTGGTAGCTGGAGACCAGGCCCACCGTGTTGCCGTGGTCCTGGGTGGACGTGCTCACCGCATGCAGGTCGAAATTGACGATTCCATAGTCGGCCAGTGCGTGTAGTTCGCCGGCATCCGTGACACCATTGGAATTGCTGTCAGTCCACACCTTCAGATCGGCAAAATTGAGGTCCTTGTAGCTGATGAAGCCATCCTGATCATTGTCCAGTTCTGCAAGAGCCTGGTAACCATCGCTGGCCTTGTTTCCATTGGCCAGCCGCGTGGCATCACCGAACAGCTCCGATCCATCGTTGACCACACCATCGTGGTTGCGATCCAGAACCAGGAAACCGTCGCCGGGGTCGGCCCAACCGGTGGTGCTGGGCTGTCCGTTTGCAAAGATGTCAAAGCGCACGCCGGCGTCAATGCCTTGCGACAGAATGCCGTTGTCATTGAGGTCGAGGATCAGGGGCGACGACAAATCCAGGCACACGATTTGATCCGTGGACATGGCATTCTTCTGTGCCACGCTCAGGGCGGCTACCTGGAAGTGCGTCATGGCGGTCACCTGGTCGGTGGACAGCGCAACGATTTGATCGGTACTGAAGCCGGGAATGGCCGCCGTGGCGAGGGCTGCCACATCGGCCGTCTCCAGCGCGGTGACCTGGTCGGTGGTGAAGGCCTGGACCTGGGCAGATTTGAGCGCCGCGAACTGGGTCGTCGACAGCGACACGACCTGATCAGTGCTGAGTACGGCCAGGTCGCGGGTTTCTATAGCCGCCACTTGCTGGGTGTTCAGTGCGACGAGCTGGTCCGTGCTCAACACGGAAAACGCCGCCGTGCTCAAGGCCACAACGGCGGCCGTACTGAAGGCCGGAATGTCATCCGTTTCAAAGGCCGCAATCTGGTCGGTGTTCAGGGCCGACACCTGGCTGGTCTTCAATGCCGCGATTTGGGTCGATGTCAGCGCCGCAATCTGGCTGGTGAGCAGCGAGGAAATTGCCGATGTGTTGAGTGCCGCGATGGCGGCCGTGCTGAGTGCGCCGACGCCGTTGCCCAGGGCGATCACCTGGTCGGTCGTCAATGCCCCCATCTGGATGGTGGACAGGGCGCCGATCTGCGCCGTGCCCATGGCCAGGAACTGGTCGGTACTCAGGACCGCTATATCGCGCGTCTCTATCGCGGCGATCTGGCTGCTGCTCAACGCATTGATCTGGTCCGCCGACAGGGCCGTGAACGCCGTGGTGCTGAGGGCCACGATAGCCGCCGTGCCCAATGCGGCCACCTGCTCCGTATGCAGGGCGACGATCTGGTCGGTGTTCAGCACGGCAATGTCGCGTGTTTCGATGGCGGCAATCTGGCGTGTCTCCAGCACGGCCATCTGGTCCGTGGTGAGCGCACCCACGCCCTGCGTGCTCAGGGCCACGATCTGCGCCGTGGTCAATGCGACCACCTGTTCGGAGGACAGCGACGCAATCTGCGCCGTGCTCAGCGCCGCTATGGTGGCGGTGGGTAAAGCGGCAATGGCCGAAGTGGTGAAACTGGTCAGCGGCAGTCCGCCCGATACCAGCAGTGTAGTGAGCTGGGTGGAGGTCAATGCACTGATCTGGTTGGACGACAGGGCGCCGACCTGGTCGCTGGTCAGCACCGCCAGGTCGCGCGTCTCCATGACCGGAATCTGGTTGCTACCCAGCGCCGCCATCTGGTCGGTGGTCAGCGCCTTGAAGTCGGCCGTGTTCAGGGCCACGATGGCGGCCGTGCCCAGGGCGGCCAGGTCCGCGGTTTCGATGGCCGCCACCTGTGCGGTGGTCAGGGCCGCAATCTGGCTGGTCTTGAGTGCTGCGATCTGTGCGGTGCTCAGCGCCACTACCTGGTCGGTGGTTAGCGCGGCCACACTGGCCGTGCCCAACGCTGTTACGCCGCTGGTCGCCAGGGCACCGATTCCGCCGGTGCCCAACGCCACCACGGCGGCGGTATTCAGGGCCGCCACCTGGGCCGTGCCCAAGGATGCGATCTGCACGGTGCCCAAGGCCGCGACCTGGTGGGTACCCAGGACTGCTACGTCGCGCGTTTCGATGGCCGCAACCTGTTGCGTGTTCAGGGCCACCACCTGGTCGGTGGTCAAGGCTTTGACCGCGGCGGTCGTCAGCGCTACGATGGCACTGGTCGCCAGGGCCGGCAGATCCGCGACCTCAATGGCTGCGACCTGGTCGCTGCGCAGCGATGCGATCTGGTTGGTCTTGAGTGCTGCGATCTGGTCTGAACCCAGCGCCACCATCTGGTCGGTCGCCAGTGCCGCGACGCCGGACGTGGACAGCGCGGCGATGGCTGTGGGGCTGAGTGCCGCAATGCCGTTCACGCCCAGTGCAAGGACATTGGCGGTGCTCAGCGCGCCCACCTGGGCCGTGCCCAGCGCCCCCAGTTGCGCGGTGGAGAGTGCGACCATCTGATCGGTCGTCAGGACAGCAATATCCCGCGTTTCCACGGCACCCAACTGGTTGTTGTTCAACACCCCCAGCTGGTCGGTTGTCAGTGCCCTGATTCCCGCCGTGGTCAGGGCGACAACCTGGTTGGTGGTCATCGCCGCAATCTGGGCGGTTGCCAGGGATGCGACCTCAGCGGTCGTCAATGCGGCAATGGTACTGGTGGACAGGCCGGAAAAAATGGCGGGGCTCAGGTTGCCGATGCTCAGTGCGCCACTGGTGGTCAGGGCGCTCATCTGGGTGGCGGACAGTGCGCCGATCTGGTCCGACGTCAGGGCACCGATCTGGTCCGTATTCCACACGATCAGGTCGCGGGTTTCGATGGCTGCAATCTGCACGGTGCCCAGCGCGCCGATCTGGTCGGTGCTCAGGGCCACAAAATCGGCCGTGTTCAGTGCCACGATGGCGGCGGTGCTCAGGGCACCGATGTCGGCAGTTTCAATCGCGGCGACCTGGTCCGTGCTCAGGGCCGCAGCCTGCACGGACGTGAGCGCGCCAATCTGATCGGAGCTTAGCCCGGCGATCTGGCTGGTGCCCAGCGCCGCAATCGTCGCGGTCGACAGCGCTGCAATGCCAGAGGGCGGCAACTGCGACACCGTGAGCGCACCGCTGGCCGTCAGTGCGGCCATCTGCGCGGTGGTCAGTGCGGCCATCTGCGCGGTGGACATGGCGGCCACCTGGGCGCTGCTGAGCGCGACGATGTCGCGCGTCTCAATGGCGGGAATCTGTTTGGTGGTCAGGGCCGCAATCTGTGCCGTGCCGAGCCCGGCCATGTCTTCGGTATTCAGGGCAGCGATGGCAGCGGTACTGAGCGCAGCAAAGTCGGCAGTTTCAACGGCTGCAATCTGGCTGGGGCTCAATGCATCAATCTGGGCCGTGGTCAGTGCCGCGGCCTGGGTGGTGGTCAAGGCCGCGATCTGGCTGGTGGTGAGTGCCGCAATGGCGGCCGTGCCCAATGACGCTATCGCGGCAGTGCTGAGCGCACCCACTGCGGCCGTGCCGAGGGCGCCGATGCCGGTGGACCCCAACGCACCCAATTGCGCACTGCCCAGGGCCGCAATCTGTCCGCTGGTCATGGCGCCGATCTGCATCGAAGACAGAACGGCCACATCGCGTGTCTCGATTGCTGCCACCTGACGCGTGGTCAGCGCCCGGATCTGGTCGGTGCCTAGGGCCATGACGTCACTGGTACTCAGCGCCACAATGCCGGCGGTGCTCAGTGCGGCAAGATCTGCTGTCTCGATGGCCGCCACCTGCGCAGTACTGAGTGCGGCGACCTGCCTGGTGCTCAGAGCCGCAAACTGTTCTGTGGTGAGCGCCACGATCTGCCCTGTCGACAGTGAAGCAATGGCGTCGGTGCTCAGCGCAGCGGTAGCCCCGCTGCTCAATGTAGCGATGCCAGCAGTGCCGAGGGCCGCAATGTCGTCGGTTCCCAGGGCGGCCACTTCGGCAGTCGTCAGTGCGCGGATCTGGGCGCTGGTCAGGGCACCCACTTGTTCCGAGGTGAGGGCGTTGATCTGCGCCGTGCTCAGGGCCGCGATGTCACGGGTTTCGAGTGCTGCAATCTGGTTGGTCAGCAGGAGACCAATGTCCGCAGTTGTTATGGCTCGCACCTGGCCGGTGGTCAACGCAGCAATTTGGTCGGTGGTGAGGGACTGGATCTGGTCCGAGTTGAGTCCAGCGATTGCACCGGTGCTCAGCGCCGCCACGTCAACCAGCTCAAAAGCCGCAATCTGACCCGCTGTCAACACGCCAATCTGGGCGCTGGTCAATGCACTGACTTGCGCGGTGGTCAGCGCCGCGATGTCCGCAGTCGTCATGGCCGCCAGCTGCGCTGTCGTCAAGGCGGCAACTGCGTCGGTCCCCGTGCCCGTTTGCGTCGTCGGTGTTGCCGGCGATCCATCGATCTCGGGAGTCGGCGCACGGTCCCGCGCCTGGACGTAAACGCCAACGGCTGCGAGAAAGAATAGGAGGGCAAACACGGGGTGTCGGTGGTTGTATGGGCGGACCTGTACCAGCGGTACTGAAACTATAGTACCGGCTTTATTGAATATCGGGCATTTTTTGGCGGCGCTTGAACCGCTATGGACCAACTGGCCGGAAAACCCGCCTATTTCTGGGCTTTGGTGTCCATATTGCGCAGCGCGGCCTCAATGGCTGCACCGGTGGCGACGGGTTTTTCCATGGGAAAGAGGTGGCTGCCGTCGAGCATCATGATGCGCCCGCGGGTGACGCGCTCTGTGATTGCCATGCCGACCTGCTTCATTTCATGCGACGCTAGCCCGCCAATGAAGCTCGCCGGGCATTTGAGGGGGTGGCGCGCCAGCAGTTGCTCCAGGTTGTCGGGGAGCGTGTTGTAGAACTGGGTTTCCACATGCCGGTCAAAGCTCAGCACGCGTTTGCCGTCCGCCTCCAGCGTGCCATGTTGACAATAGTCCATCAGCACCGCATCGTCCCACTTGGCAAAGGCCTTCTTGTGGCGGAAATGGTCATAGGCCGCCTGCACGGTGGGCCAGTTGTTGCGGCGGCGCTGGCTGACCGCGCCCGGCGACAGCGAGCCGAACATTTGCGTGGTCTTCATGACGCCCACGGCCGTGGAACGCCAGCCGCCCAGCAGCGGCGAATCAATCAGCAGCACACCGCGCGCCAGCTCCGGGTGGCGGGACGCCGCCATCAGGCTCAGGAAACCGCCCAGTGAATGGCCGACCAGCCAGACCGGTTCACCTGTCTTGTCCACCACGCCTTGCGTAAAGTCCACCAACTGCTGCACCACATGGGGCCAGTTGTTGCTGACGGGGTAGCGTGCATCATGGCCAAACTTCTCAACGGCCTTGACCGTGAAACCGCGCGAACGCAGGTCCTTGAACAGAACCCGGTAGGTGCTGGCTGGAAAACTGTTGGCGTGAGAGAAAACAATCATGACTTAATCAGTTGAGGACAGAGCAAATTTACTTCGTAAATCTTGGTCTGTCCCGCAATTAGATTAATTTTTCCTGCGGGGTGCTGATCTTCTTCAGGGGCAGGCTGCGGGTGGAGCCGATCATCAGCGGCACGTTGGTGGCGCCGCCATTCCATACCGGGTCTTCGATGCTGTCAAAGACCTCGCGCAGCTTTTGCCCCCAGTTGTCGTGCAGCATCTTGAAATAGGGATTGTTCTCGTCGATACAGATGACACGGTCGGTCTGGAACTGGTTGGCCTCGTACACCACCATGTCCAGCGGCAGGCCCACGGACAGGTTGGACTTGAGCGTGGAGTCCATGGACACCAGCGCGCACTTGGCGGCTTCGTCCAGTGGCGTGGTGGGGGTGATCACTCGGTCGAGTACCGGCTTGCCGTACTTGGATTCGCCGACCTGGAAGTAGGGCGTTTCGGGCGTGGCTTCGATGAAGTTGCCGGCCGAATAGACCTGGAACAGGCGCATGCCTTCACCCTGGATCTGTCCGCCAAAGATCAGCGACACGTTGAAGTCGACGCCGGCGGCGTGGAGCGCCGCACCGTCGCGCTCCTGCACCCGGCGAATGGCCGAGCCCAGCACGCGGGCCGCATCGAACATGCTCCTGGCGTTCCAGATCGTGATGCCTTCATCGGCCTCGTGGTCCTTGAGTTTTTCGATCTGAAGGATTTCGCGCACCGATTGCGAAATACTGAGGTTGCCGGCCGACAGCAGCACCATGAAGCGGTCACCGGGTTTTTCGTAGACGATCATCTTGCGGAAGGTGCTGATCTGGTCCAGCCCGGCGTTGGTGCGGGAGTCGGAGAGGAACACCAGGCCGGCGTTGAGTTTGATGGCGACGCAGTAGGTCATTGTCTGGAATGCTTAGGGGAAATACCTAGAGTGTATCGGGGGGCGGTACCTGCTTTGGTGGGGGTGTCTTGCGGCACACGCCTTTGGCGCTGCGCAAACTTTGCATAGACTCCAATGCTGAACCGTCCAGTCTTGCAACCCGTATTCCACTTCACGTATATGAGCCTTTGGAAAATAGTGTCTACGATTGCCATGTTGTGCCTTGGGAGTCTGCAAACGGTGCGCGCTGAGAACTCCACTCCCCCGGGGCTGCGCGTTGAACTGGAAGCGATGGGTGAGTCGGACCAGGTACACCGCTTGGAGGCGCGCGCCGTGGCCGAAAAATTCGGGCACAACTCCGCGGAGAACGCCGCCCTGTGGGAGAAGCAAAACGCCATTGACGGAGCCAATATCAAGCGACTCGTTGAGATTCTTGAAGGCAGCGGTTGGCCTCAACAATCGATTGTTGGAGGGAAAGCTGCGGGCGCTGCCTTTTTCGTCTTACAGCACGCCAGTCTGCAGCATCAAAAGCGGTTCTTGCCGATGCTGCGTGAGGCAGTGGCGAACAGTGAGGCAAGGCCGCAGTACCTTGCGCTCTTGGAGGATCGCATACTGGTGCGCGAGGGAAGACCGCAGATGTATGGAAGCCAGCTCGGCGTAGACCCCATCACGGGCAAGCACAGTTTTCGTTTGATAGAAGACGAAGCAAACGTCGATAGACGCCGCTCAGCTGTGGGGCTGGAACCACTGGCTGAATATGCCAAGCGATTTGGGTTTATCTACGAACGGCCAAAGCAATAGACCGACCCATGGGCTGCCCTGCCGTGCTGAGCTTGAAGGTTCCGACGACGTCCGCCATCCGCTGGGTCTGCTCGCGCATGCTTTCCGCCGCAGCAGCAGACTGTTCAACCAGGGCGGCGTTTTGCTGGGTCATTTGATCGAGTTCGGCGACCGACGTGTTGACGCCTTCGATGCCTTGGCTTTGCTCGGCAGAGGCAGCGGTGATCTCGCCGATGATGTCGGACACCTGTTGCACCGAGCTGACGATCTCTGCCATGGTTTGCCCGGCGTTGTCGACCAGTTTGGAGCCGGCCTCGACCCGCTCCACACTGGCACCGATGAGCGCCTTGATTTCCTTCGCCGCCTCGGCCGAACGCCCGGCCAGGCTGCGGACCTCGCTGGCAACCACCGCAAAACCACGGCCCTGCTCGCCGGCCCTGGCGGCCTCAACCGCTGCGTTGAGGGCCAGGATATTGGTCTGAAACGCGATACCGTCAATGACACCGATGATGTCGCTGATCTTCCCGGAACTGGCGTTTATTTCGTGCATGGTGCTCACCACTTGCGAAACCACGGCCCCCCCGCGGGCAGCCACGGTACCGGCTGACGTGGCCAACTGATTGGCCTGGCGCGAGGCGTCGGCGGATTGCCTCACTGCATTCGTCAACTGATCCATGCTTGACGCGGCACGTTGCAGGTTAATAGCCGTCTGCTCCGTTCGCGCGCTCAAGTCCTGATTGCCAGATGCAATCTCGGCGCTGGCGGTTGACAAATGGTCGGTCGAGTGGCGTACCTGGCCTACCAGGCTGTCGAGCGCTGTGCGCATGGCCTCCAGCGAGGTCAATAGCTGCGCTGGCTCGTCACGGCCACCCACATCGATACCATGGTCCGTCAAGTCACCGCTGGCGATGGCATCGGCAAAATGCAAGGCGCGGTCAATCGGGTGGCAGATGGAACGCATATTGATGATCGTGGCAGTGACGACAAACAACAAGCCCAAGCCAACCACCACTGCAAACACCATTTGCACCTGGTAGGCCACTGCGGCCTGTTGCTTGACGGCGGTTTCGACGTCGGCGCGCAGCGCCACATCCACCAGGTTCAAAGCCGCCTCGGCCTCGTCATACTTGACCAGTGCCTTGCCACTGAGCCGGTTGGCAACCGTGGCCGAGTCGTATCCTTGTGCCTCGAGTTGGCGCACGATGGGCATGAACAGATCCCGGTAGGCGATCAGGGCGGCGGAGACGGTTTGCACATTGACCCTGCTGTCCTCCCGGACACCGGAACCCAGGTCCTTGAGCGCCTGTTCGGCATGCAGCAAGCTTGCTTGCCATTTGGCCAGTGCCGCCTTGACACCATCCGGACTTTCATACTGAATGATCATGTCCTTGTCATGGCGGCGCGCCATGTTCATGTCGGAGCGGACCTGGTTCATGTGACCCACCAGGGCGTTGGACTTGTTCATGAACTCCTCGCTCATGTTGTAGATGCGGGTCATGCCATATAGACCCAACCCTCCCAACACGCAAACCAGCGTAGCCACGATTCCAATCGCAGACAACATACGAAATCGGATGGTGAACTGGCGCATCAGTGAAGTGAGTTGCACGGTAGTTGTCTCCAAAATATGGTGCCGATCAGGCCAACGGGTTCCTCACCAGCGATGGGGAGTGACCGTCTGCACCGAAACACAGCAGGTGCGGGCAATTTTGTGGCCACAGGGGATTTGGGTCAAGTCGCCGCTCGTGTGCGTGAACTTCAAGGCAATTGCGCGAGCGCTGCGGTGAGGGGCTGTGCCATCAGCGCGGTGACCGCCGGATCATTGAGCTGGTTCACCAGTGACAGCGTGGCCCGAAGGAAGCTCTTGGTGTTGTGCAGTTGGGCCAGGCCGGTCTGGGATCCGAAGGCGTCGCCCCAGTTCGCGAGGGGGGTGGGTGAAGCCACCGCGTCCACGAAGCGCTGCCAATAGGCTGCGTCATGTTGTCCGCGGCGGGCCGCGTACACAATGGGCCGCGCCAGTCGGTCACTTTCGCCATAGATGTAGAAGTGGGATTGCGCGGGAACGATCTGCGCTTGGGCGGCCTGAACGATGGCGTCCAGTTGCTCGCCGGTGATTGCACGGTTGAGCGCCAGTTGCATCAGCAGGTCCGCACCATGTGCCACGCCATGGCGCCAGCCCTCTCCGGTGGTGAACCCGCGGTAGTCGGTGACGCCCCGCACATAGGTCGCGGCTGTGCTCACCAATGTGACGCGGTCTGCGGGCTCCAGAAAGGGCTGCAGGCGATCCGCACGGGCTATTTCGGACAGCACCAGCGCGGCAAACGGCTTGGCGAAACCGTGCGCATCCGTCGCGTTGGATTGCAGTTGGGCAAGCAGTATTCGGTACACCTGGTACTGGGTTGGCGTCGTGAGCAGTTTGCCACGCAGCAGGGCGCTCATGCCCTCAAACGCCAGGCCATCGCGCAGGTCCGGGTCCGGGTGAGACAGACACGCCAGCAAACCCAGCGCCAGGGCCTGGCGTCGGTCAGCATCTGCCACGGCCCATCCCTGCGACTTCAACTGGCGCAGCGTGGAGACTGGAAATTCGGCGCTCGGGCAGTCGGATGGGGCGGCAGTGGCGCATGCGCCACAGGTGATCAAGAGGCCTGCCAGCAGGTGGCGCAAAGGTGACTGATGCATGGTGGTGACTCCCTCAGGCAACACGAACAGACGCATCCGCAAGCGCCTTCAACTGGTACAGCGCCTCCAGTGCCTCACGCGGACTCAGTGCATCCGGGTTGATGGCCGCGAGCTTGGCGTCCAGCGCGCTGGGCGCATGGGATTCCGGCGCGGGTGGTGACGCGAAGAGATCCACCTGTGCTTGGGATTCGGTTGCCTGCAGCTCGAGCGCGTCCAGCGTATGGCGGGCCTGGTTCAGCACGGCGGCGGGCATGCCGGCCAGCCGTGCGACCTGGATCCCGTAGCTCTTGCTGGCCGGGCCGCTCTGGATCTCGTGCAGGAACACGATGTCGCGCCCCGACTCGGTGGCACTCACGTGCACATTGAGTGCCTGGTGGTGGGTGGCCGGGAACTCGGTCAGCTCGAAGTAGTGGGTTGCAAACAGCGTGAAAGCCTGGGTCTTATCGTGCAACTGCGTGGCAATCGCCGAGGCCAGCGCCAGGCCGTCAAAAGTTGAGGTGCCACGGCCAATCTCGTCCATCAGCACCAGCGAGTGCGGCGTGGCGGCGTGCAGGATCTGCGCGGCCTCGGTCATCTCCAGCATGAAGGTGGACTGGGCATTGGCCAGGTCGTCGGCCGCGCCGATGCGGGTGTGGATGGCGTCAATCGGCCCCAGCCGGCAGGCCTGCGCCGGCACGTAGCTGCCCATCGAGGCCAGCAGCACGATCAGCGCCACCTGGCGCATGTAGGTGGATTTACCGCCCATGTTGGGGCCGGTGATGATTTGCAGGCGCTGCTTGGTGCCCAGGCGAGTGTCGTTGGCGATGAAGTTGCCGTTGCTCAGTTCCGCCAGTCGCGCCTGCACCACCGGGTGGCGGCCTTGCGTGATGTCGATGCAGGGCTCCACCACAAACTGTGGTGCACACCAGTCCAGCGTCAGCGCACGCTCGGTCAGCGCGCACAGCGCGTCCAATGCGGCCAGCGCACGTGCGGTGCGGGTCAGCATGGGCACATAGGCTTGCAATTGGTCCAGCACCTGCTCGAACAGCCACTTCTCGCGCGCCAATGCGCGCTCTTGGGCGGAGAGTGCCTTATCTTCAAAGGCCTTGAGTTCAGGCGTGATGAAGCGCTCGGCATTTTTGAGGGTCTGGCGGCGCCGGTAGTCGTCGGGCACCTTGTCGGCCTGGCCTTGCGTGACCTCGATGTAGAAACCGTGGACTCGGTTGAACTGCACGCGCAGGTTAGCAATGCCGGTGCGGGCCCGTTCACGCCCTTCCAGGTCCAGCAGAAAGTCGTCGCAGTTGGTCTGAATCGCACGCAGCTCGTCCAGCTCGGCATCAAAACCCGTGGCGATGACGCCGCCGTCGCGCACCAGCGCGGCCGGTTCGGGCGCGATGGCTCGTAGCAGCAAGGAAGCGCAGTCAGGCGGAGGCAGCAGGTCCTGCGCAATGCCCGCCAACAAACCCCCAGCCCAATAGCCTTCCAGCCCTCGCAAATGCTGCGCCAGATGCTCTGTTTTTTGTAGCGTTAAAACGAGAGCAACCAGTTCCCGCGGTCGCACCTGGCGCAGCGCCGTGCGGGCCGTGATGCGTTCCACATCCGCGCAACCCTTGAGTTGCAGCCGCAGACCCTGCCACAGCGCCAGCGACGAAGACTGAACGGTGGCGGTCTTCAGCGTGGCAATCGCATCCAGCCGCGCCTGTGCCTGCGCCCGGTCGCGCCGGGGCGTCAACAGCCAGCTTTTGAGCATGCGACTGCCCATGCCGGTCATGCAGGTGTCCAAGAGCGAGAACAGCGTGGGCGAGTCCTCGCCACGCAGGGTTTGGGTTAGTTCCAGGTTGCGCCGGGTGGTGGGCGGAAGGTCGATCAACTCGCCATCGCGTTGCACTTGAACCGAACTGATGTGGGTCAGTGTGCGCCCTTGGGTGTGCTCGGCGTAGCCCAGCAGCGCGGCGCAGGCGGCGTGGGCTAGCGGCAGGTCCTGGGCGTTCCAGCTCGCCAGGCTGGCGGCTTGCAGGGCTTCCAGCAGTTTGCGCTGGCCCAACGCGGCGTCGAACTGCCACTCCGGGCGGGCCGTGGTGTAAAGGGCGTTCACCCCGCTGGAGCCCATTCGCAGGCGCTTGAGTCGGTCTTCAAAAGCCTGCGTGGCGCCAGCGCTGTAGGCCAGCTCGCTGGGGCTGACCCGCGCCACCCACTCGGGCACGGCATCGGGTGTGCATTCGGCCAGGTGCACCACGCCCTGGGTGACGCTGAGCCACGCCAGGCCGCAGCGGTTGCGCGGACCCTGGTGCACGGCCATCAGCATGGATTCGGACTTTTCGCTCAGTAGTTCGGCATCCACCAGCGTGCCAGGGGTCACGACGCGCACCACCTTGCGCTCTACCGGCCCCTTGCCGGTCACTTCGCCCACCTGTTCGCAAATGGCCACGGATTCGCCGTGGCGTATCAGCTTGGCCAAGTAGCCTTCCATGGCGTGGAAGGGCACACCGGCCATCACCACCGGCTCGCCGGCGGACTGGCCACGCTGGGTCAGCGTGATGTCCAGCAGCCGTGCCGCTTTCTCGGCATCGGCGTAGAACATTTCATAGAAATCACCCATGCGGTAGAAAAGCAGGGTGTTGGGGTGGTCAGCCTTGAGTCCAAGGTACTGCTGCATCATGGGGGAATGCGGCTTGTGCAGGTCGTTCATTGGCTGGAGTCTATCAACAGCCGGGCTGGGGAAACTCACGGTGTGCATTCCCGCTAAAGGGTGCTACGCTTGTCATCGGCTGTTGTCGCTTTTCTGCGGCGGGCATGCCATCACAAGGAGCATTCTTTGAAACGCAAGCTACTGATCGTTGACGATAGCAATGTCTCCCGGATGATGATCCGTGGACGTTTTGCGGCACTGCAGCCGGATTGGGAGCTGATGGAAGCGGCCAGCGGTGATGAGGCTGTGGCCAAGGTGTCCGAAGTCCAGCCGGACTTCATCACGATGGATGTCAACATGCCGGGCATCAGCGGCTTTGAAGCTGCGGAGTTGATCCAGCGGAGTCACCCCCAGGTGAGAATTGCCATTCTCACAGCCAACATCCAGGGTGCCAGTCGCGACAAGGCAGAGCAGTTGCGTGTGAAATTCGTCCAGAAGCCGGCGACGCAAGCGGCCATTCAACAGGCAATCGATTACTTTCTGGCAGCACCATGAAACTCAATGCACTCGAACTGGACGCCCTGACTGAAATCTTCAACCATGGCGTGGGGCAGGCGGCCCTTGCCCTGAGTGAGCTCGCGGGCGAAGAAGTGCTGCTCAGCGTGCCCAAGGTCGAGGAGCTGTCCAAGCGCGAAATTACCGACAAACTCGGCGCGCAGGGCGCCAACCGCATCTGCGCGGTGCGCCAGGGCTTTTCCGGCCCGGTCAATACCGAGGCCCTGCTGATGTTTCCGGTCGACCAGAGTCTGCGGCTGGTGCAGTTGATGGTGGGTGACGACTTTCCGCTGGCACAGCTCAGCGAGATGGAGCAGGAGTCGCTGGCCGAAATTGGCAACATCCTGCTCAATTCCGTGGTGTCCAGCGTGGCCGATATGCTGCACATCGCGTTCGAGGGCAGCTTGCCGCAGGTGGAGCTGGGGCAGGTGGCCGATGTACTGCACGCAGGCAGCGGCTTGGACGATCTGATTCTGAGCCTGCAAATCAATTTTGAAATCGCGTCCCGAAAAATTCAGGGCTATCTGGTGTTCCTGCTGGACGTGGCATCCAGTGACGAGCTGGAGAAAAAACTTGCCGCCTTCATTGAGTCCCTGTCATGAATGCTGGTTTTTCGCCTTCACCTCCTGATTCGCGCCTGCCTGTCTGGCTGGATTGGGTGCTGTCGAATACCCAGGCCGGCCTGCTGTTGCTCGATGCACAGATGCGGATCGTGTTTGCCAACAAGTGGTTCTTGCTGCGTGCCCGGCTGACCGCAGACCAGGTCACCGATGGTGTGCTGATGGATGTCTTTCCAGTCCTGAAAGGCGGGCACTTTGAACGCGCACTGGTCAAGGCCGTGCGATCGGGGTTTCCGGCGCTGATGTCGCAAACGCTGCACCCGTCTCCCTTTCCACTGTATGCCCCGGCCGGTTCACGCGCCAATGACAGCCTGATGCGCCAGTCCATCCATATCGTGCCCATGGGGCCGACCGATACGGCGTTGGCGGGGCAGCGCTTCACGCTGATCCAGATTGCCGATGTGTCCCCCACAGTGGCCCGGGAGCGTTTGCTCAAGGCCCATGCGGACCGCATGAGTGATCTGGTGCATATCGATGCCCTGACGGGTATAGGCAACCGCCGGTTTTTTGACGAATCCATCGCCGCTGAAATGCGCGCGGCAAGCCGCAGTGGGGCGTCGCTGGCGCTGGTCATGCTGGACGTTGACCGGTTCAAGCAGTTCAACGACCTCTATGGCCACCCCGCAGGGGACCGGTGTTTGCAGGCCGTCGCTGATGTGCTCAAAGGGGTTTGCCGCAGGCCACGTGACCTGGTGGCCCGTTACGGGGGAGAGGAGTTGGCCGTGATCCTGCCGGACACCCATGCGGCAGGCGCCGTCCAGGTGGCCAAGGAGATACTGCAAAAGTTGCGTGAACGACAACTGGTGCATGCCGATAATTTTGAACGCATGGTCGTGACGCTGAGCGCCGGTGTGTGTGCGATGCAACCCGTGGCGAGCGATGGACCAGAACTTCTGATTCAGCGTGCCGACCAGGCGCTGTATGCGGCCAAAACCGATGGGCGTGACCGCGTGTTTTGTTTTGATGCCGCACGCCAGATGGCCGTGGAAGCCTGACCAGGACGCCACGGTGGATACCATCTTCAAAGCGGTATTCATGGAGAGCCACGAGGCGATTGCGCTGACACGGGCGCAAGACGGCGTGATCGTTGCGGTCAACAGGGAATGGCTCAGGCTCACCGGGTTTTCCAGGGAGCAGGTTTTGGGGCGCACGGCCATTGCAATCGGCCTGTGGCCCGACGCACTGGCGCGCTAGCAGGTGCTGCGGCCCTTGAGGGAGGAGGGGCGGATCGACGATGTGGACCTGCCCTTGCTGCAGGAAAATGCCCCCCCACGTGTGGTGTGCATGACTGCCAGTTTGCTGGATGTGGACGGCGAATCCCACATATTGGTTTACCTGCGGGATGTCACGGCGGCCCGACTGGCCCAGGCAGCCGCTGTGGCCAACGAGCAGGCCCTTGCGTTGGCCAATGAAACGTTGAGCCGTCAGCTCATCCTGCACCGAATGACGGAGTCGGTGGCCAAAGTGGGGCACTGGGCCTACTATCCGGGTGATGCCATGGTGCACTTGTCGCCCGGCTATTGTGAAATCGGAAAACTGGGAAATGCGCAACGGGCCCCCGTGGGCGATCACTTGCGCGGGGTGCTTGAAGAAGACAAACCCACGGTCAAGCGCGCGCTCAGGCAGATGGATGGGGAAATCGTGGAGTACCGCTGGCGCAGGGCCGATGGCGAAATCTTGTGGATTCGTTCGCGCATGCACCGGGAAGTTCAGGACGGTGTCGTAAAAGCAAATTTCGGCATTGTGCAGGACATCACCGCTGAGCGCGCAGCGTTGCGGGCTGCGGCTGAACAGTTGGCTGCCGCCAAGGAGAGTGAAGCCCGGTTTCGCAGCCTGACCGAGCTGAGTTCAGACTGGTACTGGGAGCAGGATGCCGACTTTTGCTTTGTCCGCGTTGACGGAGACCTTGGCATTGTCCGCATGCTCCCGACCGAGACCTACCTTGGCAGGACGCGCTGGGATTCGGGGGTAGGAGGCGTCAGTGCCGAGCAATGGGCGGCGCACCGCGCCACATTGGAAGCGCACGAAGTTTTTCATGACTTTGAGATGTTTCGCGCGCGCCAGGATGGCTCCGCCATGTGGGTCTCCATCAGCGGAGCCCCGATTTTTGACAGTGAGGGGGTGTTTACCGGCTACCGCGGGACCGGGCGCGAGATCAGCGCCCGCAAGCAGGCGGAAGCCGACATCGAGCGGCTGGCGTTTTTTGACGCGCTAACCAATCTGCCCAACCGGCGCCTGCTGATTGACCGCTTGAGTCAGGCTGTCTCCGCGAGCGCGCGTCACGCCAGTTTCGGCGCCTTGCTATTCATCGATCTGGATAATTTCAAGGTTCTCAACGATACCCGTGGCCACCACATGGGCGATGAGCTGCTCAAACAGGTCGCTACGCGCTTGACCGAGTGCGTGCGTAACATTGATACGGTGGCGCGTCTGGGCGGCGATGAGTTCGTCGTCATGCTGGAGGAGTTGAGTGCCACCGAGCTGGACGCAGCCGCCCTGGCAGAGTCGGTCGGCAAGAAAATACTGGCCGCACTCAATCAGCATTTCGTGTTGGGCGGGCAGGAGCACCATAGCTCACCCAGCATTGGCGTGACCCTGTTCTTTGACCACCAGCAAAGTGTCGATGAACTGCTGCAGCGGGCCGATCTGGCCATGTACCAGTCCAAGGCTGCCGGGCGCAACACCTTGCGGTTCTTTGACCCGGTGATGCAGGCCGCCGCCAGCGCGCGCGCCGCGCTGGAAATTGATCTGCGCCACGCACTGCTACACCAGGAATTCATGCTGCACTACCAGCCGGTGGTCGATGAAACCAGCGCGGTCACTGGAGTCGAGGCGCTGTTGCGCTGGAACCATCCGACGCGCGGTCTGGTGCCACCGGGCGAGTTCATTCCGGTAGCCGAGCAGGCGGGGTTGATCATCCCGCTGGGGCAATGGGTGCTGGCCGCGGCTTGCGCCCAACTGGTGGCCTGGAACAATAGTGCCGTGACGCGCCGGCTCACGATGGCCGTCAACGTGAGTGCCCGCCAGTTCCGTCACCCCGATTTCACGACGCAGTTGCTGGAACTACTGCGGGTCAGCGGTGCCAACCCCTACCGCCTGAAGCTGGAGTTGACTGAGAGCATGTTGCTCAGTGACTTTGATGATGTCATCGTCAAGATGGGGGAGTTGCGCTCCATCGGCGTCAACTTTGCACTGGATGACTTTGGCACCGGCTACTCGTCGCTGTCCTATCTGAAACGCCTGCCGCTGGACCAGCTGAAGATCGACCAGTCGTTTGTGCGCGACGTGCTGACCGACCCCAACGACGCGGCCATTGCCCGCACCATCTTGAGTCTGGCGCGCAGCCTGGATTTGAGTGTGGTGGCCGAAGGCGTGGAGACCGCGGGCCAGCGGGACTTCTTGCTCCAGTGCGGCTGCAAGGCCTTTCAGGGGTATTTTTTCGGTCGCCCGGTGCCGGTCGAGCAGCTGTTATTGCCCGTCATCTGACCCGTCGTCGCGGGCGGCAGAGGCTTCTTGCGCAGCTGCATGGCGGTTTTGCCGCAAAGCGGCTTTCTCACCGGCGCTGGCGAATTTGCTGTACTTGCCCAAAATGGGGATGAGCTGTCCATAAATGCGCGGGTTGCCAGCCAGGCATTCCTGCTGGTCCAGAAAATCGGCCTCACCGGTGAAGTTGCCGACCAGACCGCCGGCTTCGGTGACCAGCAGCGAGCCGGCCGCCACATCCCAGGGCTGCAGTCCGGTTTCAAAGAATCCTTCGGTGTAGCCGGCGGCCACATAGGCCAGGTCCAGCGCAGCGGCACCGGGGCGGCGCAGACCGGCGGTGCGCTTCATCACGTCACCCATCATGGTCAGGTAGTTGGCAAAGTTATCACCGGGGCGGAAAGGGAAGCCGGTGGATAGCAGGGCGTCTTTCAGGTGGATGCGCTTGGAAACCCGCAGGCGCCGGTCGTTCAGAAAGGCGCCGCGGCCCTTGGTGGCGGTGAACAGGTCGTTGCGCGTGGGGTCGTACACCACGGCCTGTTCAATCTTGCCTTTGACGGCCAAGGCGATGCTGACGCAGTACACGGGCAGGCCGTGGATGAAATTGGTGGTGCCGTCCAGTGGGTCGATGATCCAGACGAACTCGGAGTCTTTGGCGCCGTGTTCGCGCCCGGATTCTTCGGCCCAGATGCCGTGGCCAGGGTAGGCCGTCAGCAGGGTTTCTATGATCGCCTGCTCTGCCGCGTGGTCCACTTCGGTCACGAAGTCGTTGGCTTTCTTTTGTGAAACGCGAACGGATTCGATATCCAGGGCAGCACGGTTGATGATGGAACCGGCGGCGCGTGCGGCCTTGACGGCCACGTTGATCATGGGGTGCAGATTGGGCGACATAGATTTTTTGGGGAAGAACTGTGAGAGCCGTCCGGCGATGCGGGCGGCGACAATATGAGTATTTTAAGGCCTCAAGACCGAGCGCACACCCTATTCGCTTGCCGACCGAACATGCACACCCGATTTATCCTGATCAACACCAGCCACGCCGGCAACGTGGGCGCAGCCGCCCGCGCCATGAAAACCATGGGCTTTGACGACCTGGTGCTGGTCGCCCCGCGCTGGGCCAATGTGCTGCGCCGCGAAGAAACCATACAGCGTGCCAGCGGTGCGCTGGATGTGCTGGAGAAGTGCCGCATCGTCGACACGCTGGACGAGGCGCTGGAGGGAATGACCCATCTGTGCGCCACCGCCATGACCCCGCGCGACTTCGGGCCGCCCACCGTGGCACCGCGTGAACACTTTGAATTGCTATCAAAGTCAGAGCGCGACAAGTCCATTGCACGAGGGCTGGATGCCGATTTCCCACAGCAGGGCGTCGGCTTCCTGTTTGGCTCAGAGCGCTTTGGCATGCGCAATGAAGACGTGTACCGTTGCCACGCCTGCCTGAGCATTCCCAGCAACCCGCAGTTTGGTTCGCTGAACATTGGCGCGGCGATACAGGTCATCGCCTACGAGTGGCGCCTGGCCCTGGGCGGCTTCGCGGCGACCACAGAAGCCGGGCAGGGGACCGCACAAGCCGTCGTGCCCGGGGCTGGGGCGGCAATGTCGGGTGCCATGGCAGACGCCGCGCAAGTGGCGGGCATGCTGACCCATCTGGAGCAGTCCCTGGTGGCGCTGGGTTTCTTGGACCCGGCGGCTCCCAAGAAACTGATGCCGCGCCTGAACCAGCTCTTCAATCGGGCGGGCGTCACACAAGAGGAAATCCATATCCTGCGGGGCATTGCCAAGGCCATCCTGCAGTCAAGTGCTTCCCGCAACGGGTAGACTCTGACGCATGTTTGCCCGTATACGTTCCGACATCCAGTGCATCCTGGACCGCGACCCAGCTGCCCGCAGCACCTGGGAGGTGCTGACCTGCTATCCCGGCCTGCACGCCATCATCCTGCACCGTCCGGCACACTGGTGCTGGACCCATGGGCTCAAGTGGCTGGGGCGCTTCATTTCGCACCTGGCGCGCTGGGCCACGGGTATCGAGATTCACCCGGGAGCCATCATTGGCGAACGCGTATTTTTTGACCATGCCATGGGCGTGGTGGTGGGTGAAACGGCTGAAATTGGCGACGGCTGCACCATCTACCAGGGCGTGACGCTCGGAGGCACGTCCCTGTACAAGGGCGCCAAGCGCCATCCCACGCTGGGCAAGGACGTGGTGGTCCGCGCCGGCGCCAAGGTACTGGGCGGTTTTTTGGTGGGCGACGGCGCCAAGATCGGCAGCAATGCGGTGGTCATCAAGCCCGTGCCACCGGGCGCGACGGCGGTAGGCATTCCCGCCCGCATCATCCCCAGCAAGACTGGCGAGAGCGCGGATGTGACGCACTCCGAGCCCAAATTCAGCGCCTACGGCATTACCCAGGAAGACGACCCGGTCAGCCAGGCGCTGCGTGGATTGATTGATTCAGCCTCGGGCCAGGAGCACCAGATCGCGCTGCTGTGGAAGGCCATTGAAACCCTTTCCGCCACCCGCGCCAATGCCGGTAGCACGCCCGATTGTGTACCCGGCGACGCGGCCCGCAAAGAGTGTTTCGAGGCCGAGCGGCTCAACCAGCTGGTGGGGAAATAGGGCACACCGCCCATGGCGGCTGTGCCGCCTCCCCCTTGCAGGGGGCAACACCAGTGGCCCGGCAAAGCCGGCTCCACGGCGTTCCTGACGCAAGTCAGGAAGTCACTTGCTCCGGGTTGCGTTCTTTGGCCTGAAGGCCTTGCACACCCGTTCGTCCGTTTCCAGGTACGGGCCACCAATCAGGTCAATGCAGTAGGGCACGGCGGCAAAGATGCCGTTGACGACCTGCTGGCCCTGTGCGTCCTTCAGGCCTTCGAGCGTTTCGGCAATCGCCTTGGGTTGGCCCGGCAGGTTGATGATCAGGCTGCTATCCCGGATCACCGCCACCTGGCGCGACAGGATGGCGGTGGGCACAAATTTCAGGCTGATCTGGCGCATTTGTTCGCCAAAACCCGGCATCTCCTTGTGCGCCACGGCCAGCGTGGCCTCGGGCGTTACGTCACGCAGTGCGGGGCCGGTGCCGCCGGTGGTCAGCACCAGGCTGCAGCCGGCGTCGACCAGTGCGATCAACGTGGCGCTGATCACCGGCGTTTCATCGGGAATCAGCCGGGCCTCAAAAGTCACGGGGTTTTGCAGGGCACGGGTCAGCCAATCCTGCAGGGCCGGCAGTCCCTTGTCTTCGTAGACGCCAGTTGAGGCGCGGTCGCTGATGGAGACGATGCCAATCTTGACCGCGTCGAGGAGGGGTGCCGCGTTGGGGCTGGTTTCGCTCATGCATCGGCTCCAGGGTTGTCCGGGAAGCTGTCTTCCGGTCCCAGCGGATCGGGCACATCACTCCCGTGCACTAGGTGCTCGCGGACGATCTGGAAAATGTCCCGGTAGGCGCGGCCATGGCGTGGGGCCAGACCGGGTTTTTCGGGCTTGGCATCCTTGCGCGCCTGGCGGACCAAGGCACGCAACTGCTGCACATCGGTGGTGGGGCAGGTGTTGACCCATTGACCCACCGCATCATCGTCCGCAATCAGGCGGTCGCGCCACTGTTCAGCAGCATGCAGGGTCATGGTTTCCTGGGCGGATGGTGTGTGCTGTTCGACCAGCGAGACGCGAATGGCGTCCAGCGTTGCCGGCTCCAGCTGTCGCATGCGTTTGCCAATGAACTGCAACAGGCGGCGCCGACCTTCGAAGTTGGTGATGCGCTTGTATTCGGCAATGGCTTCGAGCAGCTTGTCCGGTAGTTCCAGGCGGTTCAACAGTTCCGCTCGCAGGGTCAAAAGGTCTTCACCGAGCTTTTGCAGTTCGGTGCTTTCGCGCTTGAGGTCGGTGCGGCTTTTGTCGTCGGTTCCCTTGAGCTCGCGCTTGAGTTCCAGGTCCAGTTCACTGCCTTCCGCCACAAATTTGCCTTTGACGAAATAGCCTTTTTTTAGTTTGCTCATATAGACAAGTATCATAGCCTCCGCTATGAAGACCCCCCACCCATCCCCAAAATCCTCGCCTGCGGGCGCCACGTCATCCAAGCCAGCGGACAGTGGCTTTGCCTACAGCCGGCCCTTTTTTGAGTCCTTGGTGGACAAGGCCCTGACTCACGCCAAAAAGCTGGGCGCCACCGATGCCGGTGCCGAGGTGTCCGAAGGCTGCGGCCTAAGCGTGTCCGTGCGCAACGGCGAACTGGAGAATGTGGAGCGCAACCGCGACAAATCCTTGGGCGTGACAGTCTATGTGGGACAGCGCCGCGGCAACGCCAGCACCTCGGACTTTTCCGACGAGGCGATTGCGCAAACCGTGGGTGCCGCCTACGACATTGCGCGCTTTACCGCCGAAGACCCGTTTGCCAGCCTGCCCGACGTCAAGGACATTGCGCCGGTGGCCGACCGCGAACGTGATCTGGACCTGTTCTTTCCATGGGCCCTGACCAGCGAAGAAGCCATGCGCCTGGCCCTGGAGTGCGAAGCTGCCGCCCTGGGTACCAGCAAGCGCATCACCAACAGCGAAGGTGCGGCCGTGTCGGCCCAGCAATCGCATTTTTTCAGTGCCCACACGCATGGCTTTCGCGGTGGTTACGCCAGTTCACGCCATTCCATGTCGGTTTCGCCGATTGCTGGCAAAGGCCGTGACATGCAGCGCGACAGCTGGTACAGCTCCATGCGTCATCCAGATGAACTGGCAACCCCGCAGGCCATTGGCCGCTATGCCGCCGAGCGCGCCCTGAGCCGCCTGAAGGCGCGCAAGATCGCCACCGTGGAGTGCCCGGTGCTGTTTGAGTCGCCGCTGGCTGCGGGGCTGGTGGGTGGTCTGGTGCAGGCCCTCAGCGGCGGTGCGATGTACCGCAAGAGTACTTTCCTGCTGGGCTCGCTGGACAAGATGGTCTTGCCACGGCACATTGACCTGCTGGAAGATCCTTTTGTGTTGCGCGGCAAGGGCAGTTCCCCGTTTGATGACGAGGGTGTCAACGTCAAGCCCCGCAAGGTGATCGACGGCGGGCGGGTCAAGGGTTACTTCTTGAGCAGCTACTCGGCGCGCAAACTGGGCATGCAGACCACTGGCAACTCGGGCGGATCGCACAACCTGGTGTTCACCTCGCGCCATACCAGGCCCGGCGATGACCTGGACGCCATGCTGCAAAAGCTCGGCACTGGCCTGTTTGTGACGGAGCTGATGGGGCAGGGCACCAACTACGTGACAGGCGACTACTCGCGCGGGGCCAGCGGTTTCTGGGTGGAAAACGGGCGCATTGCGTTCCCGGTGCATGAGATCACCATTGCCGGGAACATGAAGACCATGCTCAAGGGGATTGAGGCGGTGGGGGCGGATACGTATAACTATGGGGCCAAGACGGTGGGGTCTATCCTGATTAATCGGATGAAGGTGGCTGGGTCTTAGTTTTTATTTGGCGAGGTTGTTCCCTGCGGGGCTTTTGTAGGTCCCCACTCCCCCCAGCCCCCTCGCCCCGCCGGGCGAGGGGGAGCTAATGCGGACAGCCGATTTGGTTTCAGCGCGCCGAATACGGAATTACTGGCGTGAGGTTGCCACCGCTGCTTCGCGCCTGGAGTTCAGCAGCCGCAGTTCCGAGCGCCGGGTGGCGGAATCGCTATAAATTTAGTAGCTGCTAACGTTTGTTTCATGAGGGCTAGCGCCTCAAATCAACAACAATCTTCCGCTCCGGCTCCGGCTCCGGCTCCGGCGCTCGGAACTCTCCGCATGAAATCTCCGAACGCAACCCATGTTGGCAACCTCACGCCAGTGATTCCGTATTCGGCGCAACACCATTAAATCGGCTGTTAAAGCCCCCCTTTCGCCCGGCGGGGCGAGAGGGGTTGGGGGAGAGTGGGGGTCTACAAAAGCACCGCAGGGTAAGAGCCTCCCCGAAAAGCCAAACCCTATCCGGCAAGAGCCGTCTTAACAGCCGCAGACACAGTCCCCATCTCCGCCTTCCCCGCCAAACGCGTCTTCACAACCCCCATCACCTTGCCCATATCCCCAGGCCCCGTAGCCCCCAACTCAGCCACGATGGCCCGAACCTCAACCAGCACCTCATCCGCGCTGAGCCGCTGCGGCAAATAGGCCTGCAGCACCTTGATCTCTGCCGATTCCTTGTCCGCCAGGTCCATGCGCTCGGCCTTCACAAACGCCTCGACGCTGTCCTTGCGCTGCTTGATCAGCTTGTCCACGATGGCCACCACGGCTGCATCGTCCAGCACGATGCGCTCGTCCACCTCGCGCTGCTTGCAGGCAGACAGCAGCAGGCGGATGGTGCCCAGGCGCTCACTGTCCTTGGCGCGCATGGCGGTTTTCATATCTTCGGTGATCTGGTCTTTGAGGGACATGGTGTAAGTCCGGGAGGATGGTGTGGATGGGGGAGCTGAAAGAAAAAAAGCCCGCCGGAGCGTCCCCAAGCGAGCTTATTTTGGCCTGCAAGGCAGTTCTTAGAACATCTTCATGGGCAACTGAATGCTGCGAATGCGCTTCTCGTTGCGCTTGACGGCGGCTGCCTTCTTGCGCTTGCGCTCTGCAGTGGGCTTTTCATAGAACTCGCGCGCGCGCAAGTCAGTCAGCAAACCCAATTTTTCGATAGTGCGCTTGAAGCGACGCAGAGCGACGTCAAACGGCTCGTTTTCTTTTACACGGATGGTTGTCATTACGTAATGTTGTCCAAAATGTGCTGCCGCCAGTCACGGGGGGAGATCGAGCCCCACATGCCACGTTCAGCGATTTCCCCGTCTGTAACTAGTATTGGCCGACGGAGTAATGCCAGAAAAGCCTTGGATTATAGCGTTTTTGAGAGAGCTTCGGACAACTTTCGGCCGCGGTGAGCCACAGAGACTAGGGCGCCTTGCTCCATTGCCGGATCTGGTCGATCGTTGCCGTAGCCCCGCCACACACGATGAACAACACGGTTTTGAAGGACGCTATCGCAGGGGCGTTTTCATAGCCAAGTGCAAGGCTGGCGCCGCAAGCCGGTTCGACCAGCACGCGGTGGTCCGCCAGAAAACGCTCGCACGCGGACAGCGCACTGGCGTCTGACACCACGACACTGTGCATGGGGCGCTCTTTGGCGCAGTGCACAGCCTGGTCGCAGACCCGCTTGGCGCCCAGCGACGTGGCGATGCTGTTGATCTGGTCCAGTTGCACCGCGTGGCCGGCTTTGAACGCCGCATGGAAAGACGCGGCGCCTTCGGTCTCGACCGCGACGATGGGGACGTGCCCCCAGCCGTTGCGATCCAGCCCCTCGGCGACGCCGGACAACAAGCCACCGCCACCCACTGACAGCACAACGGCATCGGGCTGGAGCCCTGACTGCGCAACCTCATCAATCATCGTCGCGTGACCGTGCCACAGCAGGGGATCATCAAAGGGATGCAGAAAGGCGTCCGTCGGGCCGACCAGGGACTGGGCCAGTTCATTGGCTTCCTGCCAGCTCGCACCGTGCACGATGACCTCAGCCTCCTCCAGTTGCAACAGCTCCCGGGCCCGCTCCGATGTGGTTTGTGGCACCACGACGGTCACTGGAATGCCCAGGGAACGGCCCGCATAGGCCACGGCCAGCCCCGCATTGCCACCCGAGGATGAGACCAGCCGTTGCGCGCCCCGCCGGACGTAGGTTTCACAGGCGTGGCCAACTCCGCGAATCTTGAACGAACCGGGCGGCTGCAAGGCATCCATCTTCAGCCAGACCGGGCGCCCGCAGTGCACAGTCAAAGGACGGGACTGGATGAGCGGGGTTTCGATGTGCAACGGCATTTGGGGGAACTCGGTTGGGATTCGCTCTATTGGTGGGTGCGGGGTTCAATGGCCGGCATTTTCGACGATGAAACTGGCACTGATGTGTGACAACAGACTGATATTGCGATTGCGCGCTGCATCGATAGCGGCGGACTCGACCAGGGTTTTGTTTTCAAATCCATGGTCGCCACCAATGATGGCCACGTGTGTATTGCCGTGCGATCTGGCAGCGAAGGCGTAGAGCACGCGCGGTGCGCACAAGGGATCACGGTCACCGGCAACAAAGAGCACGGGGCGCCGCTCGGCT
The DNA here is from genome assembly GCA_030645355.1 of Rhodoferax sp. Lineage (GTDB taxonomy): Bacteria > Pseudomonadota > Gammaproteobacteria > Burkholderiales > Burkholderiaceae_C > Allorhodoferax. The sequence continues at coordinate 152,937 of JAUSNJ010000130.1, forward strand.
GTGACGCCGGGGTAGTTGGCATCGGAAAAATCCTGTGCCTCTGCGCCTGAAGTCCTGCTGCAAACCGGCGTGAGAAACACGCCAGTGCGCAGCGACGGGTCCGAGGACAGGGCTTTCCACGCGACCAGAGAGCCCAGTGATTTGCCGCCAACGGATACCTTGTCCTGCGCAACGCGAGGTTCCGCCCGCGCCATCTTCAAAACCGACTGGAGATCTTCCAATTCGTTCGAGAGGTCATCCGATGGCCGACCCGCCTTGGGATTGCTGGAGAAATAGGCCCAGTTGAAGCGGTAAACCGCAATGCCGTGCGCAACCAGTTGCTGTGCCGTTTGTGCCAGGGCCGGCAGCGCCAGGTGGTAGCCCTGGCCGGGGGCTAGAACCACGGCCGGGAAAGGGCCTGCACCGGCAGGGAAATCGGCAACCACTTCTAGCTGTGCCCCCCGAGGGGTTGTGGTGTGGGTCGTGTCGCCCAGCGCGGGGTGGGCGATTCCGGAACAGGCCAAAACGAGGGGGATCAATCGCAGGAGTACATGCATGGGGTTCTATCGGATCAGGGTTTGGGGATGTGGATGCGGCTGATCATCAGCGATCCGGACACCCCAAAAATGAGGGTGAAAGGGTGCAGCGTGAAGCCAGCTATGGATACGGCTCCAAACCACAGGTTGTCACCGACAGCGCCATAGTTTGCCGCGACGGCCAGCAGGATGACCAGCAGAAACGAGGTGGGGATGGGCGTCCCCTCGAAATAGACCACTTTCCCCGTACCGTGCGACAGCTCTTCCGCGGTCACGTTGTACCGGGCCAGCCGGGAGACGCCGCAGGCCACAAAATAGGCCAGGATCACACGGTCGTACAGGCCGCGCATGCCGCAGCCATAGCCAATGATGGCAGGCGCGACCCCAAAGGAAATGATGTCGGCCAGAGAGTCCAGTTCACGCCCCATGGCCGAAGACTTCTTGCGCCAGCGGGCGATCCGGCCGTCCAGCACGTCGAACACCAGGGCTGCGAACACCAGCGCGGCGGCATAGTAGATGTGAACCACGTCGTTGGTGGCCAGAAAGGTCATGGTTGAAAACAGCGCGCCCACGCCACATACGGCGTTGCCCAGTGTGAACCAGTCCGCGAGGTGGAATTCGCGGATCATGGAGAAGGGTTTCATGTGCGCCTTTCTAGTTCCGGTTGGTGTCGGTATCGCGCTTTAGGCGCTGTTCGAGTTCGACGCAGGCCGCTGTTCCCGACAGATCTGGCCTTTGACAGGCACGGTACAGACACATGGGGCGCGACAGGAAATTGCTGTCCGCGCAGAGCTTTTCCGGTGTCGCGACCTGCACCACCGGTGTGGGCTCGGGTTTGGGTGACTCGGCTGGCACGGGAGGCGGCGGGCTGGCCGCGTTGGGAGGTGTTGGTGCTGGTGCGGGCTCTACTTTTGCAGCAACACGGGCCGTGTTGTGGCGTCCCCGCTCCACAGCGGCCGGTTTGGCCGGTTGGATCGGGGCCGCGGGTGCACTGGTGGCTGCAAGGGGGCTATTGCTGGTCTCCGGCGCTGATGCGCTGGAAAGCACCGCCACGGGCTCGGCCGCCACCGGCAGTGCCTGCAAGGTGACTGCGGGAACCGCTTTGGTTTTGGTGGTTGAATTCCGCCAGCCCCAGCCTATCGCCACCAAGGTGGAGAGGATCACCGCGGCGACCATCCATCCCATGCTCCGCGGCGCAAGCTGGGGCGCTGGCGCTGCGGCCCGGCTCTTGGCGCGTGGCGGATTCTTGCCCGGAATGGTGGTGCCGTTTTCGACGACATGGGTGTGCCCAACTGCATGGCGGGGTTTGGCTTTTCGCTCAGGGAGTGCGCTGGACGGCGCGGGCACCGCAGTGCCCGGTGCCCAATCCGCAATGATGGTGGCCGCTTCGTCCGGTTTGTCGCGGTCGTCGCCGATGAATTGCGTGGTTGCGTAATCGGGGTTGTTGCGGTTGGGGCGAGTCTTTTCTTCCATGGCGGGCGTGCCAGACAGCTGCAGCACGTCGCCCGCCGGCAGGCACGCGGCCCCCAACTCGGCACGCCAGTCAAAGGAGGACATGCCGTTGGGGGTCGACAGGCCCAGGATGCGGGCGAACTCCCGTACCGACTGCGGCCGGTCCTGTGGTTGAACCTGCAACGCCCAGGCAATTCCGTCGACAAACTGGTCGGAGTAGCGTTGTCCGTATTCCGCGGTCACGGTTTTGACAACATTGGCAAAAGCCGGCATGCGGTCGTTGACGACGCGGATCATGGCCGGCAAGGGCGCGTCGTTGCACAGCATGCCGTGCACAACCGCTGCCAGCGCATACAAGTCCGTCCACGGCCCTTGCGGCAGGTCCTGGGCGTCTGCGTATTGCTCGATGGGCGCGTAGTTCACCTTCAGAATCGCCGTGTGCGGCTTGGCGTTGTCGCCAAGCGCCAGGCGCGCGGCGCCCAGGTCCAGCAACACCGGTGGCCCCACATCCTGCAAAAAGATGTTGTCGGGCGACACGTCGCGGTGCAGGGCCTTGCCGCGGTGCAGCACCTTGAGCGCACCCAGAATCGACCACATGACCTTGCGCAGCCACGCTTCAGTGGGCGGCAAACGCATGCACTGGCGCGCCTGCTTCAGCGTCATGCCGCGGTATAGGGGCATCACCATATAGGCGGTGCCGTTGGCCTCCCAGAAGCGGAACACGCGGACCAGGGAGGGGTGCTCGAACATGGCGAGCATGCGGGCTTCGCCGATGAACGACTGCAATCCGGTTTGAAAACTCTCCTGGTCGCTGGAGGCTCGCACGGCTATGTTCAGTTGGTCGTCGCAGCGACCGGACAGCGCCGTGGGCATGTACTCCTTGATCGCTACATCGCGTTGCAGCGAGTGGTCGTAAGCGCGGTAGACCATGCCGAATCCGCCCACTCCAATCAGACCCCGAATCTCGAACTCCCCCAGCCGGGTCCCGCACGCCAATGCGTCGATATGGGTTACGTCAGGCGCAGCAACGCGAATCGGCAATTCAATCATGTGTCCTTTGTCTGGATAACACCTACCGAGTACCTAAGAAATGGGGTCGACCATGGAATTTTGGATTCTAGGGCAGGAGGTTCCCCTTGTGGCCCCATTGCGGCACCGCGCAAAGGTAACAAGTTGGTGACAATTGGACTGGGTCAGGGGGTCAGACCATCCGCGATCTGTCCGACTGGGATCGCCACTTCTCCAGCGAAATCGCCACGCCGGATACGGGGTCCTGAACCAGCATACGCTTTCCGTTGGCTTCCACATAGAAAATCTGCCACAGCTCCATGCGTTCGGGCCGGTTGGCGTACACCGAAACAGACCAGTAACAGCGGCCCCGCAGGCGGAGCTGTTTGTCCATGGATTCTCCAAACGCGACGGGAAAGCGGTGCGAACGGGACCACTGCACCAGCTCCGGCAGCTCCCGCACCGACTGGATGGCGCGCACGTAGCCGGCCGAATCCAGGGCGTCCGCATGGCAGGAGGTGGCCGCGCCACTGGCGCCGCCGATGCAGCACAGACAAACCAGCACGGAGGCCAGCATTCGGATGTGGGTCTTCATGGGGTGGATTCTGAACCAAACGCGCCCCGGTTGGGCAGAGATAATGGGCCCATGTCCATCCCGTATACAACACTCGTCCTCGTCATTTGTTCGGCCGCGCTAGCGGCTTGCAGCAAGCCCGACCCTTCGGCAACCACCGGAGTTGCTCCTGCTGCATCCGTGGCCCAGAGCCCTCTGCCGGACGCTCCGCCGGTGGTTCCCGTCGTGGCGGCCCCGGTTGCGCCGGAGCATGCGGCCGGCAAACGTGTCTTTGACAAGACCTGCGGGCTTTGCCATGGCGCAGGCGTGGGCGGTGCCCCCCGGCCCGGCGACAAGGCCAACTGGGCGCCACGCATTGCGCAGGGCACGGACATACTCTACCGCCATGCGCTGGAAGGCTTCAGTGGTGCCACCAGCTATATGCCCGCACGCGGCGGTGCCCCGGTGACCGACAGCGAGGTTAAAGCCGGTGTGGACTATATGGTTTCGCTGTCGCGCTGATGGCGGTGTAATTGCAGCAGATCAGCGGGCGCGGCAAAGCAATAGCGCGGCGCTTCTGCCTGCAATTCGGCAGGGCTGCCATAGCCCCACAGCACGCCGGCGGCCGTGAGACCGTTGCGGTGGGCGGCCACCATGTCCACCGCACGGTCGCCAACCATCACGGTTGACGGTGTGACCTGGTTTTGTGACCGGAGGGTCGCCATCTGCTGCCACTTGTGGGTCCCGATCTCGCCGCCGCTGACAAACCGGAAGTGGTGGCGCAGCCCGAACATCTCCAGAATCTGTTCCGCAAAATCCACGCGCTTGGAGGTGCAGACCGCCATGGGCATGCCGGCACGGCCCAGGCTGTCCAGGGCCTCAGCGATGCCGGGATAGAGGACGTTTTCGGAGTAGCCAACGTCGGCGTAGCGCTCACGGTACCTGGCCACCAGCGCCGCGATGGCGGCCAGGTCGTGGATGCCGGTGATGACCTTGAATGACTCGTCCAGGGGCGGCCCGATGAAGGCCGCCAAATCAGCCATCGTCTGCTCCGGAAAGCCGAAGTGGGTCAACGCATGGTTGATGGAGCGACCAATGCCCTCCAGCGGATCACTGAGCGTTCCGTCCAGGTCGAAGAGCAGGAGATCGTGGGGCATGGTGTGCAAAGGTCTGCGGCAGTATCAAGGTGACGGTGCCAGCAGCTTCGCCGCCAGCCCCTGTGCGCAGGCAAAGGCACTGGCCCAGGCCCACTGGAAGTTGTAGCCGCCCAGCCAGCCCGTCACATCCACCACTTCGCCAATGAAGTACAGGCCGGGCTGCTTCGATTCCATGGTCTGTGACGACAACACCCGCGTGTCCACGCCGCCCGCCGTGACTTCGGCCTTTCGGTAGCCTTCGGTGCCGGTGGGGGTGAGCGCCCATTGGCTCAGGTGCTCGGCCAGCGCGGCGAGGGACCTGTCGGTTGCTTCGTTGATGGGGCGCGCCCAGTTGTGGCCCAGCGCCGCGCCCTGTGCTACCCAGGTATCGGCCAGGCGGGACGGCACCAGTGTGGCCAGCTCGTTGGCGATCAGCTTGCGCGATGTGGCCTTGGCGCGGATCAGCAGGTCGGACATATCGGCATCCGGTGCCAGGTTCAGGCGGATAGGGGTTCCGGGTTGCCAGTAGCTGGAGATCTGCAGCACGCCGGGGCCGCTCAGGCCGCGGTGCGTGAACAGCAGGTCTTCCAGAAACGCGATGCGGTCTTTCTTGCTGCCGGTTTCAATCTTCACCGGCAGGGACAGGCCGGAGAGTTGGGCAAACGGCGCCCAGGCCGCTTCGTCAAAGGTCAGTGGCACCAGCGCCGGGCGCGGTGTGATCAGGGGTAGGTCAAACTGTTTGGCCACGCGGTAGCCAAAGTCGCTGGCACCGATCTTGGGGATGGACAGGCCGCCGGTGGCCACGACCACGGCAGCGCACTGGATGACCCCACGATCACTATCAATTTCATAGCTACCCGTGCTTATTCCACGGGGGCTGGAGGCCAGGTGGCGTATGGCCTTCAGGCTGCACGGCTGCCAACGGGTCACATTGCCGGCATCGCACTCAGCCAGCAGCATCTGGATGACGTCTTCGGCCGAGCGGTCGCAAAACAGCTGGCCCTTGTGCTTTTCGTGGAAGGCAATGCCGTGCTTTTCCAGCAGGGCGATGAAGTCGCGGGGCGTGTAGCGTGACAGCGCCGAGCGGCAAAAGCGCGGGTTGTCGCTGCTGAAGTTGGCCGGTGTGGTGTCGCGGTTGGTGAAGTTGCAGCGACCACCGCCCGAGATGCGGATTTTTTCGGCTACTTTCTCGCTGTGGTCGACCAGCAGAACCTTCAGTCCTAGTTGGCCCGCCACCCCGGCGCAGAACAGGCCGGCCGCGCCCGCGCCGATGATGGTGACGTCAAAAATTTGCATGGTTCGCAGTGTAGGGGCAGTGGTCGCTGTCGATTGTGTGATTCGCCCGCAGCAGGCATGGGGAGAGTACCGCCGCTCATGTCCCCGGCCTTCGGCCTCCTCCTTGACTTCGCTTTGGTACTCACCCCATGCCTCCTGCTAGAGACTGTGGTTTGCCGGCAGCCGGTAGTCAATAGTTACCGTGGCTGATCAGGCGGGCCGGGTGTTCTGCACAGTGAGGTCAAGGAGGAGGGCGTAGCCCGGTGGACACGAACGGCGCAGAGCACCCGGCCCGCCTGATCCCGAAGCTGCGACCGTGCGGGGCTAGCTCCTACCCCATGCAGAACACGTTGAGTTTGTTGCCGTCCAGATCGCGAAAGTAGCCGGCGTAGAAACCGTCGCCGCGTGGGCCGTTGGGGCCTTCGTCCTTGGCACCGAGTTCCATGGCCTTTTTGTAGACGCGATCCACTTTTTCCTTGGAGTCGACGACGATGGCGGCCATCACGCCGTTGCCCACGGTGGCGGGTTGGCCGTTGTAGGGCTTCATGATGGCCAGGCTGCACTGCTGCATGGAGACGCCCCAGGCGATGCCGGTGGGGAATTCCATCAGGCGCTTGGCACCGATCTCGGCCAACAGGGTGTCGTAGAAAGCCGCTGCGCGGGGCAGGTCGTTGGTTCCGAGGGTGACGTAGCCGATCATGGGGAGTCTCCAGTGGGTTGAAAAGCGCGTAGTTTAGAGCGCCAACCGTTCGCAAGCAGGCCGCCAAGGCCAGCAGGGCCCGGACCGCTCTCGCGTTGCCCCATGGCAAGGGCTGCCCGCTTCGTCTCGTCTGTGACAGCTTCGTCTGAAGGCGTGCATTACCGTTTGTCCCCTGGGCGTTGGACTGCCGACCAGGGTGCCGCGATGCAATATTCAAACGAGGAGACTACATGAAAAATTACTGCGACCGACCCTTTTTGGTCTTGGTGTCTGTCATGGCGGGCGCTTTGTTGGCCGGTTGTCAAAGTGCCCCACCACTGCCAACCACTTCGCCCGAAGAGGTGGGAGAGTTCAGGGCCGGGTCGGGTTATCTGCGCGGCTATCTGGATCGCAAAGCACTGCCCAACAGCCTGGCCCTGTTGCCCAAGCCCCCGGCTGCGGATTCGGCCGAGCAGGCTGCCGATCTGGCGGTCTACACCGCAACCCGTGCGCTACGTGGTACGCAACGCTGGGACCAGGCCACAAGGGATGCCAATCTCAAGTTTCCCAAGGCGGCTTCCACTTACGCCTGCACCATGGATTTGCCTATTTCCCAGGAGCAGACGCCGCACCTGAACATGTTGTTGCGGCGCACGTTGCTGGATGCGGGGCTGTCCACCTACGCAGCCAAAGACAGCTACAACCGCAAGCGTCCATTCGTCGTCAAGGGGGATACAACCTGCACTCCCGCGGAGGAGCCCACGTTGACCAAAGACGGTTCCTACCCGTCGGGCCATGCTGCCTTGGGCTGGGCTTGGGCACTGGTGTTGAGCGAAGTGGCACCCGAGCGCGCCAATGCCTTGCTGGCGCGCGGGCTGGCATTTGGTCAAAGCCGGGTGATTTGCGGCGTGCACTGGCAAAGCGATGTGGACGCGGGCCGGTTGATGGGTTCTGCCGCAGTCGCTGTGTTGCATACCGATCCGACGTTTACCGCGCAACTGGCGGCTGCCAAAACGGAGGTAGCGGCTGCCCGCAGCAAGAACCTTCACGCCGACGGTGACTGCAAGGCAGAGGCGGCCGCCCTCGCACCCTGAGGCGTTCGCTCAGGCGGTGCGTGCGTGTGCGACGGGGCTGTCGGCTCCCAGTCCTGCCGCCAGCAAGCCCTGCAGCACGTCGCCCACCACGATGACGCTGGGGCTGGCGAGCTGTTCGCTTGCAATGGTGGACTCCAGCTCGGCCAGTGTGCACACGGCATGGCGCTGCGTGGCCAGGCTGGCGTTCTGGATGACGGCCACCGGCGTGTCGGCGTGCAGGCCATGCAGCAGTTCGCGCTGGATGGTGGCCGCACCGCTGACGCCCATGTAGATCACCAGCGTGAGCCGGGCCTGGCGTGCCGTGGCTGCCAGGGCGCGCCAATCGGTACCTGCAGAGCCTGGTTTGGCGTGGCCGGTCACAAACACCACGCCGTGGGCGTGCTCGCGGTGCGTCAGCGGCACCCCCAGCGACGAGACGGCTGCCATGCCGGCGGTGATGCCGTTGATAACCTGCACCCGCACACCAGCGGCCTGCAGCGCTTCCATTTCTTCGCCGCCGCGCCCGAAGATGAATGGGTCGCCGCCCTTGAGGCGCACCACGTTTTCGCCTTCCAGCGCCGCCGTGACCATCAGCTTTTCAATAAAGGACTGCGGGGTGGACTTGCAGCCCCCGCGTTTGCCCACGTGCACGATGCGGGCCGTGGGCGCGGCAAAGGCCACGATGGCGTCATTGACCAAGTCATCGACCAGCAGCACGGTGGCGGCCTGGATGGCTTTCAAGGCTTTCAGTGTCAGCAGCTCGGGGTCACCGGGGCCGGCGCCCACGAGGGTGACCTGGCCGCGCGCGCTGGGGTGGGATAAATCGTGCTTCATAGTGCTTGCACCAGATGCAAGATATGGGCCACTTGCTGGGCAATGGGGGGCGGAACAGGCTTTGCGCCGTCCAGCACGCTGCGAATATAGGCAGCGGTGTGGGCGGCGTCAATCTCGGCTGGCAGGGTGGGCAGACTGGTCAAAACCCCGGCCTGATGGTCCTGGTGATCGACCACTTGGCCGCGAATAAAGCCTTCCATCTTGGGCGTGCGCCGGGGGTCGGCCACGGCTTCGCCCTCGGTGCCGCGCAGCAGCAGGGCGTTGCCGCCCATCAGCGTGAGCGTCTCGGCCATGGACACTGCGTATTCAGGGTGGGTGTAGCTGCTCACCAGCAGGCTCTTGCCTTGCACCGGGGTCATCAGCTTGACCAGGCTATGGGCCGGGTTGCGCAGGCCCACGACGCGGCGCACATCCAGCAGGCGCTGCAGGCCGGTGTGGAGCAGGGCGGTCGGCACAAACGCCACCGATCCAGGTGCTATGGATTCGATAGCTTTCTGGGCAGGTATTCCGAGGGCTAGCAGCACTTCTGACGTATAGACCCGGCGCGACTCGGTGGCTGTGCCGTGCACCAGCACGGCCAGGCCTTCGCGCGCCAGCAGCAGTGCCAGCAGCGGCGTCAGCAGCGGCAGTTTGCGCGCGCCGTTGTAGCTGGGGATGACGATGGTGGGCGCCGCGCCAGCCGGCACGGTGTGCAGGCGCTGGTGCGTGGCGTCCAGAAAACCCGCCATTTCGTGTGCGGTTTCGCCCTTGATGCGCATGGCCAGGCAGAAGGCGCCAATCTCCAGGTCGGTGACCGCGCCGTCCAGCACCTGGCCAAACAGGTCGGCCGCCTGCTCGCGGTTCAGCGCGCGTGCGCCCTGGCTGCCGCGGCCTATTTCCTTGATGTAATTTGCGATGCCCATACCGCCATTGTCCCGCAGCTTTGATCGCTTTGGGCTATTAGCTCAGCGTCGCATCCCGTTGACTTGCCGGTATCGACATGCGCACCATGCGCTTGACCTCGGGCAGGCAGGAGCCGCAGTTGGTGCCGCACTCCAGCGCCGCCTGCAATTGCACCAGGCGCTGGTCCTCGTTGCCTTTGCATTGGCCCAGCTGCGCGGCGATGGCCGCCTCGGTCACGTTGAAGCAGGTGCAAATCTGTTTGCCGCGCGATTGCACGGTCATGGGCGGTTTGGCACCCGGTACCAGCAGCATGCGGCCATAGGCTTGTGCGGGCAGTTCATCCTGCAGCAGCGTTTTGATCCAGCTCTGCGCGCTGGTGTCGCCCGCCAGCACAAAGGCGTTGAGGCGGGCTTCACCGTTCGTGTTGCCGACGCCCGGAGCATGGGTCAGTTGCACGGCACGGCGTTGACCGCGCTTTTTGTCAGCATAGCGCAGCACGTTGTCGCCGCCCAGGCCGAGAAGGCCTTCGATGGTTATCAAGACGTTGTCGGGCGGCGCTTCGTACGCGGCAGCGCGGAACAGCAAGCCGCTGCGCTCGCGGCCAAACGGGGTGCAACTGGCGAACGCAAACTGGGGCATCAGGGCCTTGAGTTGCTCGCGTGCCTCCAGGGCCACGTCGTCGCTCAGCCAGGCGATGCCCAACAGCGACCACGGCATCTCGGCCTTGAGCACCTTGATGGCGGCGTGCTTGAACTCGGGCTGCTTGGAGACCGGGCAAAACGCCGGCGAGGTCAGGGCGTTGACACCCGCCAGACGCTCGCCGGTGCTGCTGGCGCCGCTGAGAAATTCTTCACCCCAGTGCATGGCCATGAAGGTCTGGTTGGCGGCCAGCGTGGCGCTGGCCTGCACCGGCACCACGATGGAGCCGCGCTTGCCGGTGACGTGCACCAGGTCGCCATTGACCAGTTGGCGCCGCTCCATGTCCTTGGCATTCATCTCGATGGCGGGCTCGGCCACATGGCCAAACAGGCGGCCCAGCGTGCCGGTGCGGCTCATGCCGTGCCACTGGTCGCGCATGCGCCCGGTGGTCAGCGACAGCGGGTAGCGCGCCTCGCGCGGTTCGGCCACGGGCTGGTACACGGTGTTGGAAAATTTGGCCCTGCCGTCCGCCGTGGGGAAGACGCCGTCTTCGTACAGGCGCTGCTTGCCGGTGGTTTGGCCCTCGGGCAGTGGCCACTGTTGGGGGCCCTGCGCTTCCAGCATGGCGTAGGACATGCCGGTGATGTCCAGGTCGCGGCCGCGGGTGCTTTCGCGGTGCTCGTTCCAGATGGATTCGGGGGAATCGTAGGCGAACAGGCTTGGGCCTGAGCCGACCCCCAGGTTTTCCAGCTTGCGCGCAAAGTCCACAACAATCGACCAGTCGTCACGCGTTTGGCCAGGTGCCGCGACGGCAGGGCGCACGCGGCTGATGCGGCGTTCGCTATTGGTCACCGTGCCACTCTTCTCGCCCCAGGTCGTGGCGGGCAGCAGCAGGTCGGCATAGCGGCAGGTCGCGGTGGTGGAAAACGCTTCCTGTACCACCACCAGTTCGGCCCGCTCCAGCGCGCGGCGCACGGTAGCCTGGTCGGGCATGCTTTGGGCCGGGTTGGTACAGGCAATCCACAGCGCCTTGATCTCTCCGTCGGCAGCGGCCTGGAACATCTCCACCGCCGTCTTGCCGGGTTTGTGGGGAACCTGGGGCACACCCCACAGCGCGGCCACCTCGGCGCGATGCGCGGGGTTGGCCAGGTCGCGGTGGGCGCTGAGCAAATTGGCCAGGCCACCCACCTCGCGTCCACCCATGGCGTTGGGCTGGCCGGTGAGCGAAAACGGGCCTGCTCCGGGCTTGCCGATCTGTCCGGTGGCCAGGTGCAGGTTGATCAGCGCTGCGTTCTTGGCGGTACCGCTGCTGGACTGGTTCAGCCCCTGGCAGTACAGGCTCAGTGTGGTGGTGCGCTCGGCGCCGTGCATGTGCTGCATGCCGGCAAACAGGCGCGTGGCCTTGAGCAGCGCGTCTTTGGTGATGCCACAGGCGTCGGCCACGACAAAGGGCGTGTAGTCGCGTACCGAATTCTTCAGGTCTTCAAAACCGTTGGTGTGGGCGGCTATGAAGACGTTGTCCAGCCAGCCTTCCCAGGCCATGATGTGCAGCATGCCGTTGAACAGCATCACGTCGGTGCCGGGCTGGATGGCCAGGTGCAGATCGGCAATGCTGGCGGTGTCGGTGGTGCGCGGGTCGACCACCACGATGCGCAGATTGGGGTTGGCCTTTTTGGCGTCTTCAATGCGCCGAAACAGAATCGGGTGCGCAAAGGCGGTGTTGGAGCCCGTGATGAAGATGCACTGCGCGTGGTTCAGGTCGTCGTAGCAGGCGGGTGGCGCATCGGCTCCCAGCGTCTGCTTGTAGCCGGCCACCGCGCTGCTCATGCACAGGCGCGAGTTGGTGTCGATGTTGTTGGTGCCGATCAGGCCCTTGGCCAGCTTGTTGAAGGCGTAATAGTCTTCGGTCAGCAGCTGCCCCGAAACATAGAACCCCACCGCGTCCGGGCCATGGTCGCGGATGATGCGGGCAAAGCCCTCGCCGGCCGTGTCCAGCGCCGCGTCCCACGACACGGGCTGGGGCGCATCACCGCGCCGCAAGCGTTGCATGGGCTGCAACAGACGCGTTTGCTGCGTGACGAAGGCACTGGCTGTGTGGTGCAGGGTGGAGCCCTTGGTGCACAGGCGGCCAAAGTTTGCCGGGTGGTCGGGGTCGCCCTTCACGCCGGTGATCTGGTCGCCGTCGGACTCGATGATGACGCCACAGCCCACACCGCAGTAGGGGCAGGTCGATCGGGTTTGGCGTGGTGCGGTCATGGAGTGGCTCGGATACTGGGTGGATCAGATGCTGTGTGGGTCAGGCCGCGCAGCTGCTGGCGCTGGTTTTGGGGCCGGCAATCGGGCGGGTCTGGTCAATGGCATGGCTGGCCAGCTCGGCGGTCATCAGCGACACCTGGCCGTCTTCGACCTTGACGGTGAATTTGGGTGTGCAGCCCTCATCAGGTGCTGCCGCCTGACCGGTGCACAGGCCTATGGTCCAGTTGTGCAGCGGACAGGCCACGCTGGTGCCGAACACGATGCCTTGCGAAAGTGGGCCGCCCTTGTGCGGGCAGCGGTCGAGCAGGGCGAATACTTCGCCCGCATCGTTGCGAAACACGGCCACATCCAGGCCTTGGGCCCGGGCAACGCGCCGCGAGCCCAGCACGGGGATGTCCTCGACTTTACACACTGCGGTCCATTCACTCATTTTGCTATTCCTTTGATAGCTGTACTCTCATATTCCACGAGGGCTACAGGCTGGTTTGTTAAATGATCAGGTCTTCAGGGATGAATACATGCCGGTGACGCGGTCCATGACCTGCAGCAGGTTCTCGCTGGCCTGGAAGACATCGATCAGCGCCTTGGGCGTGCTCGATTCGGTCAGGGTCACTTTCTTCAGCGCCGATTCAAAGAACAGCCACTGGGCGTCGGCGACCTTCAGGTCTTCTTCAATCCTCGGTGTGGTCTCGGGGGCCTTGTGCAGCATCACCATGGCGTTGCTGAACTCATTGCGGGCCTTTTCAATTTCGACGCTGGCCGTGGCCGCATCCACCGGCAACCGCGCAGCCAGGAAGTACATGGCCATGCGCTGGCTCAGCATGCGCTGGCGGCCCGCCACGTTGACCAGTTTGCCCAGCGGCTTGCCTTGCACAGCCTCGTACTGCACGGTGCCCTGCTGGGCCAGCGCCAGCACGCCGGCGTTGAGGTGCAGCATGGCGGCCGCGTTTTCGCGGGCTGGCGCACTGCCCACCAGCGCACCCTTGTAGCCGCTCCACGACAACTCCAGCTTGCCGTAGGTGTCCTTGATGTCGGCAGTTGCGGCGTAGGCCTTGAGTTCCACCAGTTGGCGGTCGAACAGAGCCATGGACTTGTCCAGGGCCGCCTGCGCAGTGGACTTCTCGATGCCGTGCACCAGAGCCAGCCAGGCCTTGCCCATGCGCTGGCTGAGCATGCGCTGGCGCCCGGCCTTGTTGATGGCGTCACCCAGGTCGCTGACCTGGGCATGCACGCTCAACAGAGGCAGGCCGACGGCGGCGGCTATCACGGTTCTACGGTTGATCAGGTTGGATGTCATGGTCTCTGCTTTCGAAAAAAGACGCCAGTGTCCGAGACACCACCGTTTTCAAAAATGCAGTAGTTAAAGAATTTCATGGATAGCTGGAGTCAGTGCCCACAGATTGATGTACATCAATCGCCGTTCAGGCGTTCACCGCCGCAAACTGGCGGGTGTCGACTTCCGCCTCCTTGAAATCAAACCAGGGATCGGGCTCGCCTTCCAGCGCAAACTGCAGCTGTTCCCACAGCGCCTTGCGGCCTGCGTGGTCTTCGAGAATGCGTTTTTTCACATAGTCAAGGCCGACGCGCGACACGTAGTGCACGGTGCGCTCCAGGTACCAGCCCTCCTGGCGGTACAGCTCGCAGAAGGCGCCGGTGTACTCCAGCACTTCGGCCGCCGTCTTGAGCTTGACCAGGAAGTGGGCGACCTCGGTCTTGATGCCGCCATTGCCGGCCACATACATTTCCCAACCGCTGTCGACGCCGATGATGCCCACGTCCTTGATGCCGGCCTCGGCGCAGTTGCGCGGGCAGCCCGACACGGCGAACTTGACCTTGTGCGGGGCATACATGCGCCACATGGCGCGCTCCAGGTCCTTGCCCATTTGGGTGCTGTCCTGTGTGCCCATGCGGCACCACTCGGAGCCCACGCAAGTCTTGACCGTGCGCAGCGCCTTGGCGTAGGCGTGGCCGGAGGGCATGCCGATGTCTTTCCACACGTTGACCAGGTCTTCTTTCTTGACGCCCAGCAGGTCGATGCGCTGGCCGCCAGTGACCTTGACGGTGGGGATCTTGTACTTGTCCACCACGTCGGCAATGCGGCGCAGCTCGCTGGCCGTG
>JAUSNJ010000137.1 GCA_030645355.1 Rhodoferax sp.
ACATGGACAAGACCGAACACGCGATGAACTCGCTGATGGCATCCGTGGCCTGGGACGAGGCCCGCTTTGGCCTGCCACTGGATCTGGAACGCTTCATGATCGTGGCCACGGCCGACTTCAACATGGGCGCCATGGAGAACAAGGGCCTGAACATTTTCAACACCAAATACGTGCTGGCCAACCAGGCCACCGCCACGGACGCGGACTACGCCGGCATCGAGAGCGTGGTCGGCCATGAGTACTTCCACAATTGGACCGGCAACCGCATCACCTGCCGCGACTGGTTCCAGTTGAGCCTGAAGGAAGGCCTGACCGTGTTCCGCGACCAGGAGTTCAGCATGGACCTGTGTGCCGACGCGTCGGCCCGCGCCGTCAAGCGCATTGAAGACGTGCGCGTGCTGCGCACCGCGCAGTTCCCCGAAGACGCGGGCCCCATGGCCCACCCAGTGCGCCCGGACAGCTACATCGAGATCAACAACTTCTACACCGTCACCATTTACGAAAAGGGTGCTGAGGTGGTGCGCATGATGCAGACCCTGGTGGGCCGTGAAGGCTTCGCCAAGGGCATGAAGCTGTATTTCGAGCGCTTCGATGGCCAGGCCGTGACCTGCGACGATTTCGCACAAAGCATGGCCGACGCCAACCCCGACTCCAGCTTGGCCCACTTGCTGCCCCAGTTCAAGCTCTGGTACAGCCAGGCCGGCACGCCCCACCTGGCAGCCAGCGGCAACTATGACGCCGCGGCACAGACCTACACGCTGTCCTTCACCCAGCGTTGCGCGCCCACCTCCGGCCAGAGCGACAAACAGCCGTTTGTGATTCCGGTCCTGCTCGGTCTGGTGGGAGCGGCCAGCGGCGCAGCGCTTCCCCTGCAAGTACAGGACAGCACCGACGCAGCCGCCGCCAACCACCTGTTCGTGATGACCGGCGCAACCGCCAGCATCACCTTCACCGGCGTCTCGGAGGAACCCGTGCCGTCCATCCTGCGCGGCTTCTCGGCACCTGTGGTGCTGGACTTTGACTACACCGATGCGCAACTGCTCACGCTGCTGGCCAATGACCCCGACCCCTTCAACCGCTGGGAAGCCGGCCAGCGCCTGGCGCTGCGGAGTGCTATTGCTTCAATAGCAACACCCGTAGATTCCACGGGGGCTAACCCACTGAATGACGCATACCTCGAAGCCATGCGCAGCGTTCTGCGTCACCCCACACTGGACGCCGCCTTCAAGGAACTGGTGCTGACGCTCCCCAGCGAAACCTATATCGCCGAGCAGTTGGACGTGGTCGACCCGCAGCGCATCCACGCGGTGCGCGAATCCATGCGCATGCAGCTGGCCGTGGCCTTGCACGCCGACTGGCAGTGGGCCTATTCCACGCACCAGGACACCGGTGCCTACCGCCCCGACGCGGCATCTGCAGGCAAGCGCGCGCTGGCAGGCATGGCGCTGGCCAACCTGTGTCGGGCCGCAACCGAAACGGGTGACGCGGTGTGGCCGGGCAAGGCGCTGCAGCGCTTCAAGGATGCCGGCAACATGACCGACCGCGCCAACGCTCTGCAGGCCCTGGTGGGCAGCGGCCACGCGCTGGCTGCCCCGGCCCTGGCACGTTTCCACGCGATGTTCAAGAACGAAGACCTGGTGCTGGATAAATGGTTTGCATTGCAGGCCGGCGCCCCGGACCGTGGCGGCCAGGTGCTGCCCGCCGTGCGCCAGCTGATGGTCCACCCCGACTTCAACATCCGCAATCCGAACCGCGCCCGCAGCGTGATCTTCAGCTACTGCAACGCTAACCCGGGCGGCTTCCACCGCGCGGATGCGGCAGGCTATGTGTACTGGAGCGAACGCGTGATCGAGCTCGACGGCATCAACCCGCAAGTGGCGGCCCGACTGGCGCGCGCGCTGGACCGCTGGAAGCGCCTGGCCGAACCCTACCGTAGCGCGGCCCGCGAGGCGCTGTCGCGCGTGGCGGCCAAGACCGATCTCAGCAATGATGTGCGCGAAGTCATTGACCGCGCGCTGGCAGACTGACCTAATAAGGATTCCTATGGCTCCCAAAATTTCCCTGACCCGCTACCTGGTCACCGAGCAGCGCATCGACGGTGCCATCCCCTCGGATTTGCGACTGCTGCTCGAGGTTGTGGCACGCGCCTGCAAAAGCATCAGCCTGGCCGTCAACAAGGGCGCGCTCGGCGGCGTGCTGGGTGCCACCGAGACTGAAAACATCCAGGGCGAAGTCCAGAAGAAACTCGACATCATCGCCAATGAAGTGCTGATCGAAGCCAACGAATGGGGCGGCCACCTGGCGGCCATGGCTTCCGAGGAAATGGAAGGCATCTACCTGGTGCCCAACCGCTACCCGCAGGGCGAATACCTGCTGCTGTTCGACCCCCTGGACGGCTCCAGCAACATCGACGTCAACGTCAGCATCGGCACCATCTTCAGCGTGCTGAAAAAGCCCGAAGGCGCCGGTGTGTCGGAGCAGGACTTTTTGCAGGCCGGCTGCAAACAAGTGGCCGCCGGCTACTGCGTGTTCGGCCCGCAGACCACCCTGGTGCTGACCGTGGGCAAGGGCGTCGCCATGTTCACGCTGGACCGCGAGCAGGGCTCGTTCGTGCTGACCCAGGAAGGCGTGAAGATTCCCGAGGACACCAAGGAATTCGCCATCAACATGAGCAACATGCGCCATTGGGATGCGCCCATCAAGCGCTATGTGGACGAGTGCCTGGCCGGCAAGGAAGGCCCGCGCGGCAAGGATTTCAACATGCGCTGGATCGCCAGCATGGTAGCCGACGTGCACCGGATCCTGACCCGCGGCGGCGTCTTCATGTACCCCTGGGACAAGCGCGAACCCGAGAAGCCCGGCAAGCTGCGCCTGATGTACGAGGCCAACCCCATGGCCTGGATCGTGGAACAGGCCGGTGGTGCCGCCACCAATTGCAGGGAACGCATCATGGACATCCAGCCCGGCAAACTCCACGAGCGCGTGAGTGTGGTGCTGGGCTCCAAGAACGAAGTGGAACGCGTGACCCGCTACCACCTTGAGGCCTGAGGAGCGAGCTATAATTTGAGGCTTACCAGCCGGTGTAGCTCAGTCGGTAGAGCAGCTCATTCGTAATGAGAAGGTCGGGTGTTCGATTCATCTCTCCGGCACCAATGAATACAGGGGTTTGCTGCTATCAACTTAGTAGCAAGCCCTTTTCTCATTGTGGACATGTAGCCACAGTGTAGCCACCGGCACCGGAATTTGTACCTCTAGGGCCAGCCCCAAAAGCAGAAAACCCGCACTAGGCGGGCTTCAGCTTTGTCTATTCTTAGCGGTATCAATCACTCAGGTCGTGGGGGCAAGTTTTTTGTTATTTCTAAATCTGGCATCTCAGTGCTGACATTGAACTCCCGCTTGGGCGCATCTACCATACCGCTCTGGCGCACGGTGTAGCTGCCTCTTGGCAAGTAGGTAATGGGGCCGCCGTTGGAGCACCCTCCGAGCAAACTGCCATTTGGATAATAAGTGTTTATGCAGGGAACGCCATTACTAATGACCGACACGATTACGGTTCCGTCCGCTCCAAACGCTCCAACCAAAGGAGCTCCAATCAATGATGAGCAGCCAATTTCTGTCCCATAGACATTGGTAGAAGCGTCTAAGTACACGCGTTTAACGTTGCAGTAGCCGGGATAGCTCACAAAGTAAGGGCCAGTATCAGCCGATGCGGATTGAGACATTAGGGCAGCGCCAAGCAGCGCCAAACTAGCAATTAATTTCATTTTTCCACCTTGACTCTTTCTTTAGATGTATTTCTGTGCCAGGCAACGCCTAGCAAATGCCCATATCAGCCCATGCAGATTGAGACAGCGCAACACCGAAGAGCAGCGCCAAGCGAGTAAGTAATTTCATTTCTTTCACCCTGAATGATCTGGAGTTATGCGTCTGTGTCAGACAACAAAGGACAAAGATCTCTTGCTCGTCGACTCTATATCAGATGCGCCAACGGCACCACCCCATATTCATGTGTGTTTGCGCAATGCCGCGCCCGCTACAATCGACGCTCGGGTCTGCAGTTCACCCAGGCGTTGCCAGAGTTTTTGACTCACGCTAAACCTGACCGGAGTTCGCAAGCACGCATCCCATTTTTTTGTGTGCCCACGCTGCAATTGGCAACCCCAGCACTCTTGACTGAGTTGACGGCGCACGAGGAATGTTGATGACTCGCATGCTTTTACCTTTGTCCATTGCGGACGTTTCTTCCTTTGCGAAGAACCTCAAAAACTATCTGAGCGAACGCCATGCAGATGGCCATTCGCCCCCGTCGCATCTGGAACTGCTCAACCTGCTGGCCCGCGCAGCCGGCTTGCGCAACTACCAAACTCTGCGCGCCGCCGCGACTGGTAGCGCGCCGAACCCTGCGCCGGCACCGGCCCACTCTGCGACCCTGTCCCCCACCGCGCGCAAGACGTTGATGCAATTTGACATGGCGGGCCGCCTGGTGCGCTTGCCCAACAAGCTCTCCGTGCAACAAATGGCGATGTGGTGGATGTGGACCCACTTTGCCCCGCGGCGCAAGTACACAGAGAAGGAGGTCAACCAGGTGATCAACGCCCACCACACGTTTGGTGACCAGGCAACCCTGCGGCGCGAACTGGTGAACATGAAACTGCTGGGACGAAAATCCGATTGCAGCGAATACTGGAAGGAACCGGCGCGCCCCAGCGCTGATGTGCAGGAATTTTTACGGGCAATGCGCCAGGGCAACCCAAACCACGGAAAGTGAGATGCGATGAAAATGAAATTGGCATGGGTTCTACTTTTGCCATTGGCTTTGGTGGCCTGTGGCGGCGGCGGGGGCGAACCCAGTCCCGCTCCAGCGCCACCACCGGTCACGGTCTTTCCGATCGACAGTGTTGTGACCAAGTTGGCAATTGCGGGAGGGACGTTCAGTGGTACGAACGTGGACAGCAAGGGCGTGCAGACCCAGATGGTCGTGACCTATGTTCCAGGCGCGACCGGATGGTTTTCACGCAATCAGACACTGACGACCAACGGCGCGGCAACGACCACGCGTTACAGCGTCAACTTCAGCCGCGCCGACACCTTGTTCAAGGTTGTCGGCTGGATCGACAACACACAGGACACGGCCAGCATTCTGGCCGGCAACAGCACGCCCTTGCCCGCAACCGGCAACGTTGGAACCAGCGGCACGGTGTTTACCGGCTCGCTGTACATCCAGGACAACGGCATCAATATGGGCGATATTGGTCTGACGCATGGTTTGCGCTACTCATGGTCGCTCACTGCCGCGACCGATGCCACCGCGGACCTTTGCCTGAGCAGCTGGGAAATAGCCGATTTCGTTTCCAACTTGACGATGGATTGCTTTCGCATTGATGCAATCGGCACGATTTCAGGCTTCAAATCGACCTTGGGCGTTCATGCCAAGAGCATCGACTACCAGACGGTGTACCAGTAGCAACGGCATAGCGATAAGACGCGACAAGGCGACCCATGCAACGACGTGACTTCGTAGAACTGATGTTACTGACAGGAGGCTCGGCCATGACCGCCCATGCAGCACCCCACGGAGCGTTCGACGTGACCGAAAAAACCGTGGCCCAGCTGCAGGCGGCCATGGTGTCTGGCAAGACCAGCGCACAGCAACTGGTCCGCCTGTACCTGGCACGCATTGCCACCATCGACAAAGCGGGACCGAAACTCAACTCCATCATCGAGCTCAACCCCGACGCGATGGCCATCGCGGCCGCACTGGATGCCGAGCGCAAGGCCTCGGGGCCGCGAGGCCCGATGCATGGCATACCAGTTTTGCTCAAGGACAACATCGCTACGGCCGACAAGATGCAGACCACGGCGGGCTCTTTGGCACTGGTCGGCGCGAAACCGCCACGGGATGCATTTCTGGTGGCCCGGCTGCGCGCAGCGGGCGCGGTGATTCTGGGCAAGACCAACCTGTCGGAGTGGGCCAATATGCGCTCCACACGCTCCACCAGTGGCTGGAGCGGACGCGGCGGGCTCACGCGCAACCCCTACGCACTGGACCGCAACACCAGCGGCTCCAGTTCGGGGTCGGGCGCCAGCATCGCGGCCAGCCTGGCCGCCGTGGCAGTCGGCACCGAGACCGATGGCTCCATCACCTCCCCTGCGTCGGTTGCCAGTCTGGTCGGAATCAAACCGACGGTAGGCTTGGTCAGTCGCGCTGGCGTAATCCCGATCGCGCAGTCGCAGGACACGGCCGGCCCCATGGCCCGCACCGTGGCAGATGCCGCCGTGCTGCTCTCCGCTATGGCTGGCAGCGATGCACGCGACCCGGCCAGCGCCCTGGCCGACCAGAAAAAGACCGACTACACCCGGTTTCTGGACCGTGATGGATTGCGCGGCAAACGCATAGGCGTGGTGCGCGGCCAGCTCACCGCGTCCAGTGACTGGGTCGCCGCTCTGGTCGAATCGCAACTGGCCGTGCTGACGGCACAAGGCGCCACGCTGGTAGAGGTGCCAGAGGTACCCAACGCGGAAAAATATGCGGACTCCGAACTCACCGTGCTGCTGTATGAACTGAAGGCCGGCATGGCCAGCTACCTGGCCGACTATGGCCCCACAGCACCCATCCGTTCATTGGCAGACGTGATCGCCTACAACGAAAAACACCGTGCGACAGAGATGCCCTTCTTCGCCCAAGAGCACTTTGTCAACGCACAAGCCAAGGGTGGTCTGGACAGCCAGGAGTACCGGGACGCCCTGGCCAACAACCAGCGCTATGCCCGCGAAGAAGGCATTGACCTTGTCATGAAAGAACACCGTCTCGACGCGCTGGTTGCGCCCACCTGCGGCCCGGCCTGGCTGACGGATTTCATCAATGGGGACGCGTCGGGCAGCAGCTTTACCTCACCCGCCGCCGTTGCGGGTTACCCGCACATCACCGTGCCCTGCGGCTTTGTGCAGGGCTTGCCATGCGGACTGTCGTTTGTGGCCGGTGCATGGACCGAAGGTCCGCTCATTGCGATGGCCTATGCCTACGAGCAGGCCAGCCCGCAGCGCACAGCGCCGGGCTATGCCAAGTCGGTCAACTTGCGTGCAGCCACTCGACCTCGGGCAACGCCCTGAGGAATGCCCCGACGGGCTCCAGCGCGCCGTGCTCGGCCGCCCACTCGATGTGCTCGGCCAGGCGCAGGGTCTTGAGCACACCCGGCGTGTGATCCCATGCCTCCAGGGTCAGTGGCAAGGCCGGCTCCCAGCCGACGGCGGTGCGCTTGCGGTTGGGCAGCATCTCAAACAGCGTGTTCCAGCGCGCAGGCAGGGGGCATACCCGCTGGTTCTCGCGACAGTAGGCAATCAGGCCGTGTGGTGTTTCTGGCATGGACAACTCTCCCGAACCGTATGAATGCGCATAAAAAAACCCTGCTGACCGGACGGTAGCAGGGTTCTTGCTGTGGAGCAAATCGGCGATCAGCTCACGAGGCCCATCATCCGTGGCAACCAAAGGGACAGACCCGGCCAATAGGTCACCATCACCAGGAAGCCCAGCATGGTGAGCAACCATGGCCACACTGCAACGGTCAGTTCGGTAATGCCCATCTTGGTAATGCCCGAAGCGACATACAGGTTCAGCCCCACCGGCGGATGGCACATTCCCACCTCCATGTTCACCACCATGATGATGCCAAAGTGCACCGGGTCGATGCCCAGCTTGATGGCAATGGGAAACAGAATGGGTGCCAAGATCAACACAATGCTGGAAGGCTCCATGAAGTTACCAGCAATCAGCAGCAACACATTGGAGATCACCAGGAAGCCAATGACGCCAATGCCGGTGCCAATCATCTGGTCCGCCATCTGCTGTGGAATGTTCTCATGGGTCAGCAGGAACGAGAACAGTACGGCGTTGGTGATGATGTACAACAGCATGGCGCTCATGTTGGCGCTGGAGAGCAGCACGCGGGGCACGTCCTTCAGGCCCATGTCCTTGTACACAAACACCGCCACCACAAAGGCATAAACCGCACTCATGGCCGCCGCTTCGGTGGGCGTGAAGATGCCGGTGTAGATACCCCCCATTACCACCACGATCAGCAACAGGCCCCAGATGGCTTTGCGGAACGACACCCAGCGCTCGGCCCAGGTCGCCTTGGGCTGGCAGGGGTAGTTGAACTTCTTGGCGCGGTACCAGGTGGTCAAGCCCAGGAAGAAGGCCAGCAGCAATCCGGGAATGACACCGGCCATGAACAGAGCACCCACCGACGTGTTGGTCGACACCGAATACATCACCATCACGATGGATGGCGGAATCAGGATGCCCAGCGCGCCAGATGTAGTGATGACACCCGCACCAAAACCCTTGGGGAAACCGGCCTTGACCATGGCGGGCATCAGGATGGAGCCAATGGCCACCACGGTGGCCGGGCTGGAACCCGACACTGCGGCAAACAGGGCACAGGCCAATACACCGCCAAGGCCCAGGCCGCCATGCCAGTGGCCGACCATGGAGGTGGCAAACGCGATCATGCGCCGGGCCACCCCGCCATGGGTCAGGAAGTTCCCCGCCAGAATGAAGAACGGAATCGCCATGATCTCGAACTTCTCGATGCCGGTGAACAGCTTGAGCGCCACCGATTCAATCGGCACCTCGGTCAGGAAGAACAGGAAGGACAGAACCGTCAAACCCAGCGAGATGGAGATCGGCATGCCGGTGAGCATCAGCACCACCAGCAGGCCCAAAATGATCAACGCATTCATTGATGGCCTCCCTTGCCAGAGTCTTTTGTTGTGTCGCTGCCCACGCCGTGTGGATGCAGGTTGTCGTCCATCCGGTAAATGGCGTCGTCCTTGCCAGGCTCCAGCGGTTCGACCTCATCGAGTCCATCCACATGCCCATGGTCATGGTGCGGCAATTCGCCAGTGCGCAGGAAATTGGCGGTGACCTGCAGGAAGCGGAAGCACATCAGGTAGGAACCCATGGGAATCACTGCATAGACCATCCAGGTCGGCCATTCGAGGTCGGGGGTCGTCGGGCCTTCTGGCAGATCACTGGGGGCTATGCCCATGGCGGAATACACAAAGTGATGCATGCCGTTTTCCCAGACGAATCGCAAACCCAGCGTTCCTACGATGCCGGTAAACAAGGCGCCCGCCAACAGGCCGAAAACGACAAACTTGCTGCGACGGCTGTCAGACATGCGGTTGATCAGCACGTCCACACCCACGTGGATACCGGTGCGCACGCCATAGGCGGCGCCAAACTTGGCCATCCAGACAAACATGATGATGCACAGTTCCTGTGCCCAGCCCATGTTGATGGACAGCAGCCAGTCCTGGACGCCGGGAATGGCGAAGCCGGTAGCGTAGCGGTGCATGACGGAGGCAAAGATGACGAGCGTCGCCGCCCCCATGAGGAAGGTGATGATCCATTCCTCGATGTGGTCAAGAATCTTCATGGCTCGCTTACAGCTTGGCCGGATCGAAGCCGGTTTCTTTGTAGATGCTCTTGATCAGATCCTTGCCGATGCGCGATTCCATGTCGGTGTGGGTCTTGATCATGGCCTTCTTGAAGGCCGTGCGCTCAGCAGCGGTAGGGGTGTAGACCGCAGTCTTGCCAGACTTCTTGACGGCGTCCAGTGACTTTTCATTTTCCATCTTGGCAATCTGGTTGGCGTAGCGGGTGGACTGCTCCAGCGCATCGTCCAGTTGCTTGCGGATGTCTGCAGGCAGCCCATCCCAGAACTTCTTGTTGGTGATCACGGCATAGCCCAGGTAACCGTGCTCGGTGAGCGTCAGGTTCTTCTGCACTTCATGCATCTTCTGGGTGTACAGGTTGGAGATGGGGTTCTCGGTTCCATCGACCACGCCGGTTTGCAAGGCCTGGTACACCTCCGAGAAGGCCAGAACCTGCGGCAGGCTACCCAGTGCGCGCATTTGTGATTCCAGCACCTTGGAGGACTGGATGCGCATTTTCAGGCCCTTGAAATCGGCCGGTGACTGCAAGGGTTTGTTGGCTGAGAACGACTTGAAACCGTTGTCCCAGTACGCCAGGCCCTTCACGCCTTTGGCATCCAGCTTGTCCAGCAACATGCGTCCCATGGGACCCTGTGTCACCTTGTGCAAGTCGTCGTAGCCGTCAAAGATGTACGGCAGGTCAAATACCTCGAACTCCTTGACGCCCAGGGGACCAAACTTGGCCAGCGAAGGCGCCAGCATTTGCACGGCACCAATCTGCAGGGCTTCCATTTCTTCCTTGTCCTTGTACAGCGTGCTGTTGGCATACACCTCAATCTTCACGCGACCCTTGGTCAGCTCCTCGGCTTTCTTCTTGAAGTAGTCCGCTGCGTGGCCCTTGGGTGTGTCATTCGCCACCACGTGGCTAAACTTGATGACGATGGGCTGCTGGGCATAGGACAGCAGGGACAGAGATCCGACAACGAGGCCGAATGCAATGGCGCGAATTTTCATGATGTACTCCGTTAGTGATTACGTAGGGGTGAAGGTTAAACATTCGCCCAACAAGTACAAGATGTGGTCCTCCACTAGGTAGAAACCCTAGATACTCAAACCATCCTCTACGATCGAAGCCTGAACTGCTTCATCCAGCCTCTGCTGTCCGCACCCTTCATCGTGTTCATTGCCTCAAAAGTTCTCGCATCGCTGACCCAGCCATTGTTGTGGATTGCCGCCTTGCTGGTCGCCAGCCTGCTGCTTGGGCGCAAACCCGTCTGGGCCCGCGGTTTGGTGGGCACCGCCCTGGGCCTGCTGCTGCTCATGGGCTGGCAGCCCCTGCCCGACTTGCTGATCCGTCAACTGGAGAGCCAGTACGCGGAAGTGCTCCCCGGCGCCGACCTTGGGGACTATTTTGGGATCGTGGTCCTGGGCGGATCGACTGAGCCCGGCTACGTGGCGCGCACCCATGCGCAGCCCTTGCTCAATGATGCGGCAGAGCGATTGACGGCAACGGTGGCCTTGCGGCACGACAACCCGCATTTGCGGGTGCTGTACACCGGTGGCGGCAGGGCATTGTCCGAAGGCGACCCCACAGAAGCCCAGTTGGCACAGAGGTTTTTCGCCAGCCAGTCTCTGCCCACACAGGGAGTGCTGTACGAATCCGCCTCCCGCACCACCCATGAAAATGCCGTCCTGTCCGCGCAACTCCGGGGCGTGGACGCCACACGGCGCTGGCTATTGGTAACGTCGGCCTGGCACATGCCGCGAGCCATGGCCACGTTCGCCCGTGCGGGCTGGAACGTAACAGCCTACCCGGTGGACTTTCGCACCGGGCTCTCCACACCGTGGACTGCCTACAGTCTGGAAGAAGGCGCTCACAGTTGGCATCTGGTTATGCACGAACTTCTGGGCGGTCTGGTCTACCGCCTGGCAGGTCGCATGTGAGCGCATGGCGCGCACTGGCACTGCAGCGCAACGATCACACAACTGCTAGGCTTCTGGCGATCACTTTGTCAATGCGCTTGCCCTCCAGCGCATTTACTTCGAACTGCCAACCCGCGCAATCAATGCGCGCGCCCACCGGTGGCAAATCGCCCGAGACCGCCATCAGCAACCCTGCCAGCGTGTTGTACCGTCCACGGTCTTCCTGGGGCAGTTCATCGATGTCCAGGCGGGCCTTGAGTTCCCCAACCGGCATCAGTCCATCGAGCACCCAGGAGCCGTCCGTCTGCTGGGTAGCCCAGGCCTGGGTTTGTGAGTCGGGTTTGAGCTCTCCGGTGATGGCTTCCAGTAAGTCATGTGGAGTCAGCAAGCCCTGCACCACGCCATATTCGTCCACCACAAACACCATGCGGGCTGACGTTGTCCGGAACTGCTCGATCAGCTCCATGCCACTGAGCGTTTCCGGAACGAAAGCCGCAGCTTCGGCAATCGACTCCACGTTGGCGCTGTGCTGCCCACCCAATTCCAGCAGACGCGCCACGCTGACCAGACCCACAACCTGATCCAGAGAGCCGCGACACACCGGATACCACGAATGCGCGCCTTTGCTGCCGCCCGTACTGGCCTGCGCCAGGCACTGCGCCACGGTGGAGGTCGCATCCATCCACTCGATGTCAGCCCGCGGCAGCATCATCGATGCCAGCGTCCGGTCGTCCAGACCAAACACGTTGCGAACCATCTGGTGTTCATGCTGCTCGATGATGCCGGCGTCCACACCCTCCTCCAGGCTTGCGGTGATTTCTTCTTCGGTTACCGCGCGGTTGTCGGTGGCGTCGATGCGCAAGAGCCTGAGCATGCCGTGGGTGCACATGGAGAGCAGACGCACAAAGGGCTTTGCGCCGATGGCCACCCAGGTCATGGGTCGCGAGACCACCCGGGCCACGGCCTCGGGATACAGCTGCCCTATGCGCTTGGGCACCAGTTCGCCAAACAAGATGGTGATGAAAGTGATAACGGTTACCACGACACCCGTAGCGGACAGCTCTGCGGCGCGCTCCGAAATGGGCAGGGTGGCCCGCAACCAGTGGGCGAGCCCGTCACTGAAAGCGGCCTCACCGACGATGCCGTTGAGCATGCCGATGGACGTAATGCCGACCTGCACGGATGACAGGAACTGGGTTGGGTTGCGCATCAGCTCCAGCGCCGCCAGGGCACCACTGTCGCCCGCCTCAGCCATGGTTTGCAGTCGAATTTTGCGGCTCGCCGTCAACGCCAACTCGGACATGGCAAAGGCGCCATTGAGCAGCGTCAAAAAGAAAATGAGAAAAACTTCCATGCAACCCAAGCGAGAATGAACACATGGCACTTTACATGATTGGCGACGTGCAGGGCTGCGACGCAGCGTTGCAACGCCTGCTAGACACCTTTGATTTTTCTCCCAGCCGCGACACGCTCTACCTCCTGGGTGACCTCGTCAACCGCGGGCCCGACTCTGCCGCCGTGCTGCGCCGCCTGATGGGCTATGGCGACGCCGCCCGCTGCCTGCTGGGCAACCATGACCTGAACCTGCTGGCCGTGGCGCAGGGCGTGCGCAAGCCGCACCGCAAGGACACGCTGGGCAACGTGCTGGACGCACCTGATCGCGCCGGCATGCTGCGCTGGCTGCGCCACCAGCGCATGGCCATTCTGCTGGAGCGCGCCGGCAAGCCACTGCTGATGGTTCACGCCGGTGTGCTGCCAGCGTGGACGGCCGAACAAACCGCCACGCTGGCGCAGGAAGTGGAAGCGGTTTTGCAGGGCGGACAGGCGGCAGACTTCTACCACTGCATGTACGGCAATGCACCTGCCCTATGGAGCGAAAGCCTGGCCGGCATGGACCGGCTGCGGGTGATCGTCAACGCCCTCACCCGCCTGCGTTTTTGCACGCCAGAAGGCGCCATGGAATTTGACACGAAGGAAGGGGCAGCGGGTGCCCCTGCGGGTTATCTGCCGTGGTTTGACATACCCAACCGCCGAACCGCCAACGCGACCGTGGCGTTTGGACATTGGTCAACGCTGGGATGGCTGGGGCGGGATGACGTCCTGTCCATGGATACCGGCTGTGTATGGGGCGGTGCCCTCAGCGCCCTGCGTTTCAACCTGCAGGACGCGGCACAGGAACTGATCCAGGTGCAGTGCGAAGCCGAGCAAAAGCCCGGCCGGTAATCATTCGGCGCGGAACAGCGCCGCGACCTTGACCTTGTGCTTGATGTTGGCCGAAATGCTGCGCGACGCAGGCTTTGCGCTGGCCTCCCATGAAGGGGCCGCTGCGGCTTCGCCAACCGCAGTGGGCTCATACGGTTTGTCAAAGAACGGGTCGCGGGCGGCCTGTGCCGGGCGGCCATAGTCACTGCGTGGTGCACGCGATGGGCGCGCTGCGTAGCTATCCTCTCGCTGTCCACGGTTTTCAGCGCGTCCGCCACTGCGGCCGTTGTCGCCACCGGTGTTGGGCTTGCCTTCACCGTCATGCGAGTACATGCGACGGCCGTCATTGATGCGACCCTGCTTGCGGATATCGGGTGCGTCTTCGTCGTACTCCACCGCTTCGAGTTCGATCTTGGTCTTGATCAGCTTCTCGATGTCACCGACCAGGCGGGCGTCGTTGTTGCCGCCGACAAAGCTCACAGCAAGACCAGCGGCGCCAGCGCGACCGGTGCGGCCAATGCGGTGGATGTAGTCTTCGGCGTTGAACGGAATGTCGAAGTTGAACACGCAGGGCACGTCCTTGATGTCCAGGCCCCGGGCCGCCACATCGGTACACACCAGCAGATCCACTTCGCCCTTCTTGAACGACTCCAGTGCCTTCAGGCGCTCGTCCTGGCTCTTGTCGCCGTGCAGGGCCGTGGTCTTGAGGCCTTCACGCTCCAGCGTGCGGGCCAGGCGGGCACAACCGAGCTTGCTGTTGACAAACACAAAGGCCTGCTTCATGCCACGGCTCTTCAGAATCTGGTGCAGCGCGTGGCGTTTTTCATCTTCCGGCACGCTGTAGAAATGCTGCTCCACGGTGGAGGCGGTGGCATTGGCGCGCGCCACCTCGATGGTGACCGGATTTTGCAGGTAACTGCTGGCCAGACGTTTGATTTCGGGCGAGAAGGTGGCGCTGAACAGCAGCGTGGTGCGCTGCTTGGGCAGATAGGACAGGATGCGCTGCAGGTCCGGCAGGAAGCCGATGTCCAGCATGCGGTCCGCCTCGTCCAGCACCACGTATTCGACCTGGTTGAGCACCGCGTTCTTGGCCTCAATGTGGTCCAGCAGACGACCAGGGGTGGCCACCAGAATCTCGACGCCACGCTTCAATTCGAGCGTCTGCGGCTTCATGTCCATGCCACCAAACACCACGGCGCTGCGCAGGTTGGTGTACTTGGCGTACAGCTTGACCTGCTGCGCCACCTGGTCGGCCAGTTCGCGCGTAGGCAGCAGCACCAGGGCGCGCACCGGGTGACGGGCGGGAGAGGTGGAGCTGTTTTCGTGCTTGAGCAGGCGGTGCAGCAGCGGCAGCGAGAACGCCGCCGTCTTGCCGGTGCCGGTCTGGGCGGCGCCCATCACGTCCTTGCCGGTGATCACCACGGGAATGGCCTGGGCCTGGATCGGGGTCATGGACTCGTAGCCCATTTCGGCCACGGCGCGGGCCAAAGGAGCGGCCAACTGCAACTGGGCGAACGCCATGATGGGCGTATCCGAGTTCAGTTCGTTCGAAATTTCAGGGGTAGCCGGGGTATTCAGTTCAGTATTCAAGTCGGTCATGCATAGCAAAAAGGGGTGCTATCCATCCGATAGCTGAATGGCGCCCAACGCTGGGAGCACCCGGTATTATCCCCTAGTCTCACAATTCACGGGCTGAAAACGTGTCGCAGGCCTTCACGCTGCCGGTTTTGATGCCCGTGCCAAACCAGCGCTGGCGCTGTGCGCTGGTCCCATGGGTGAAGCTTTCCGGCACCGTGGCACGGCCACCGCCGCCCTGCAAGGCGTCGTCACCAATCCTGGCCGCCGCATTGATGGCTTCTTCCACATCGCCCTGCTCCAGCAGTTGGCGGGCATTGTTGGCATGAAAAGCCCAGACCCCGGCAAAGCAGTCGGCCTGCAGCTCCAGGCGCACGCTCAGGGCGTTGTAGGCGATCT
This sequence comes from Rhodoferax sp., assembly GCA_030645355.1. Classification (GTDB taxonomy): domain Bacteria; phylum Pseudomonadota; class Gammaproteobacteria; order Burkholderiales; family Burkholderiaceae_C; genus Allorhodoferax. The sequence goes on from JAUSNJ010000137.1 coordinate 15,535, forward strand.
GGCTGACCTGGCCGCGCCGTTGCTCCATCTTGTTGCTGATACCCAACAGATTCTGCACGTGGTGGCCCACTTCGTGGGCAATCACATACGCCTGGGCAAAGTCGCCGGGGGCACCCAGGCGGGTTTTCAGGGTCTCGTAGAAACCCAGGTCGATGTAAACCTTGTGGTCCCCGGGGCAATAGAACGGACCCATGGCGGCCTGACCCTGACCACATGCCGTGGGCGTGGCACCGCGACACAGCACCAGTTTCGGCTTCTGGTACGTGGCACCACCCTTGGTAAATACGTCGGTCCAGACATCTTCGGTATCGGCCAGGATGGTGGACACAAACTTGGCCATGTGGTCATCGGCCGGTGGCCGGTGGGCCGGCGCCTGCTGCACCTGCGCCGTGGGCGCTCCCCCTTCACCGCTGAGCAACCCCAGAATCGTCAAGGGGTTGATACCCAGCACCCAGCCCCCCACCAGCGCAATGACGATGGTGCCAATGCCGATGCCACGGCCGCCCAACAGTCCACCGCCGCCACTGCTCCCACCACCTTCGTCCCGGCGGTCTTCCACGTTGTCTGATTCACGGTTGCCTTCCCATTTCATGGCGTCTCTCCTGCTGGCACCCGGTGCGGGGCGATAGCGTCCATGGTAGCGCGCTGGCGGATGTACGGTGGCCGCACCCAATATCCCTAAAGCTTGCGCAGACCACACAGCCTCCCTAAACTTTGCCCATGCCACAGACCCCTTTCACGGATCCCAGCCCCATTGCCGCAGGGCTCAAACTGGCCGAACTCATCAGTGCATTGAGCCACGCGCTCGACATCACCGAGGGCCAACCCGAGGGGCACTGTGTGCGCTGTTGCTGGATTGGCATGCACCTGGGCCGCTCCATCGGGCTGACCGAGGCGCAGCAGTGGGAGCTGTACTACACACTGCTGCTCAAGGACCTGGGTTGCAGCAGCAATGCGGCGCGGATCTGCGAGCTGTACCTGACCGACGACCTGAACTTCAAGCGCGACTTCAAGCAGGTGGGCGACAGCCTGCCCCAGGTGGTGCGCTTTGTGCTGCAGCACACCGGCCTGAAGGCCGGCCTGGCAGAACGCTTTCGCAGCGTGCTGCACATCTTCCGCCATGGCCCCGAGGTGTCGCAGGAGCTGATCCAGACCCGCTGCCAGCGCGGTGCCGAAATCGCCCGCCTGTTGCGCTTCTCCGAAGGCGTGGCAGCCGGCATTTACAGCCTCGACGAGCACTGGAGTGGCCAGGGCAAACCCGACCAGCTGAGCGGCACCGCGATTCCGGTCTACGCGCGCATCGCGCTGCTGGCCCAGGTGATCGACGTTTTTCACATGGCTGACGGCAAGGAAGCGGCCATGGACGAAGTGCGCAAGCGCGACGGCCAGTGGTTTGACCCGACGCTGGTGGCCGCCATGGAGACCCTGGCGCGACAGGACGATTTTTGGACCATGCTGCGCTCGGACCAGATCGAAAAGGCCGTGCTGGCCCTGGAGCCCGCCAGTTGCGAGGTACCACTGGACGAAGACTATCTGGACGACATCGCCACCGCCTTCGGCCAGGTGGTCGACTCCAAGAGCCCCTACACCAGCGGCCACAGTGCCCGGGTGGCGCTGTACACCGACCTGATTGCCGAGGCCATGGGCCTGTCCCCCCAGCGCCGGCGTTGGCTCAAGCGCGGCGCGCTGCTGCATGACGTGGGCAAGCTGGGGGTCAGCAACAGCGTGCTGGACAAGGCGGGCGCGCTGGATGAGGCCGAATGGGCCGCCGTGCGGGACCACGCCCGACTGACCGAATCCATACTCTCCAAGATCCACGCCTTCAGCGAGCTGGCCAAAATAGCCGGTGCGCACCATGAGCGACTCGACGGCAAGGGCTATCCCAAGGGGCTGAAGGGCGACGAGATCAGCCTGGAGACGCGCATCATCACCACCGCCGACATTTTTGATGCCATCACGGCCGAACGGCCCTACCGGGGTGCCGTGCCGATTCCCAAAACGCTGGAGATGATGGAAAAAACCGTAGGGACCGCGCTGGACCCGCGCTGCTTTGACGCCCTGAAACAGGCCATGGCGCGCTTGCAGGCGGAGGACGAGATCAGCGCCGCCGAGCGCCTGGCGGCCTGAGAGGCGCTTAAGCCTTGGGCAGCGTCACGCCGACCTGGCCCTGGTACTTGCCGCCGCGGTCCTTGTAGCTGGTTTCGCAGACGTCGTCCTTGTCGCTCTCAAAGAACAGCACCTGGGCGCAGCCTTCACCGGCGTAGATCTTGGCGGGCAGCGGTGTGGTGTTGCTGAATTCCAGCGTCACATAGCCTTCCCACTCGGGCTCGAAGGGTGTCACGTTGACGATGATGCCGCAGCGCGCATAGGTGCTTTTGCCCAGACAAATGGTCAGCACGTTGCGCGGAATGCGGAAGTACTCCAGCGTGCGGGCCAGCGCAAA
>JAUSNJ010000143.1 GCA_030645355.1 Rhodoferax sp.
GCACAACATCAATACCGTTTTTGTCGATCAAACGCAGACCTGCGTTAGAAATCCGCAGACGAATCCAACGGTTTTCGCTCTCGACCCAGAAACGGCGGTATTGCAGGTTCGGCAGGAACCGGCGCTTGGTTTTGTTGTTGGCGTGGGAAACGTTGTTCCCGACCATGGGGCCTTTGCCCGTGACTTGACATACGCGTGCCATAAGGACACTCCGATACTTCTTAAACGGCTATTACTGGCGACCCAAACTGCCTGGCTCAATTGCTTGAAAACCCCGGCGGCCTGCGTCTCGCTCTAGCCTCACCTCGCCAATGAAAAAGGGTGGCGGTAACCCCCCGCCAATTGCTTGGCGGTGTTTGCCATTGAACACTAGCCCTCACGGGCAGAATTCAGCAAAGCCTTGGATTATAGCGAATTTCCGCGTGGGCCCGTTCAGTCTTGCTCGAGGAAGCGCTGGGCGTCGAGCGCCGCCATGCAGCCGGTGCCCGCGCTGGTGATGGCCTGGCGGTACACATGGTCCTGCACGTCGCCGGCGGCAAACACGCCGGGCACCGACGTCTGCGTGGCAAAACCCTTGAGGCCGCCCTGGGTGATGATGTAACCGCCGGCCATCTCGAGCTGGCCCTGGAAGATTTCGGTATTCGGTGCGTGGCCAATGGCGATGAAGCAGCCGGTCAGGGTGATGTCTTCGGTCGTGCCGTCCTGGGTGCTCTTGACCCGGATGCCAGTCACGCCAGAGGCGTCGCCCAGCACCTCGTCCAATGTGCGGAAGGTCTTCAGTTCAATCTTGCCGGCCGCGACCTTTTCCATCAGCTTGTCCACCAGAATCGGCTCGGCCTTGAACTTGTCGCGGCGGTGCACAAGATAGACCTTGCTGGCGATATTGGACAGGTACAGCGCCTCTTCGACGGCTGTATTGCCGCCGCCGACCACGCAGCAAATCTGGTCGCGGTAGAAAAATCCGTCGCAGGTGGCGCAACCCGAGACACCGCGGCCCATGAAGGCGGTCTCGGACGGCAGTCCCAGGTATTTGGCAGACGCGCCGGTGGCGATGATCAGCGAATCGCAGGTGTATTGGCCGCTGTCGCCAGTGAGGGTGAACGGGCGCTTGCTCAGGTCTACCGCGCTGATGTGGTCAAACAGGATTTCGGTCTTGAAGCGCTCGGCGTGCTCCAAAAAGCGCTGCATCAGCTCCGGTCCCTGCACACCGTGGACGTCGGCGGGCCAGTTGTCGACCTCGGTGGTGGTCATCAGTTGACCGCCTTGGGCCATGCCGGTGACCAGAACCGGGTTGAGATTGGCGCGTGCGGCGTAGACGGCGGCCGTGTAGCCGGCGGGGCCAGAGCCCAGAATCAGGACTTTGGCGTGTTTGGGATCGGACATGGGGTAACCTTTTGTTGCGTCTGTATGGATGCGGGCCGTGTACATTTCGGGGCAGTACCGGTCATTTCAATGCAAACCCCATTGTAAGAAACACCGCGCTGTATTTCCCGGAGCTGATTTGATGTCAATGCTGAGCAACCTGGATTTGATTCGCAGGGTTTCCCTTTTCACCATGTTGACGCCGCCGCAGGCGGAGGCGCTGGCTGCGACCGTGTCCAAGAAGCGCTTCAAGCGCGGCGAGATCCTGGTGGAGCAGGGCAAGATGAGCAACGCGCTCTATATTGTGCTGGCGGGGCGAACCCGCGTGCTGATGACAGATAGCAAGGGTCGCGAGGTCATCCTGGCGACGCTGACCTCGGGCGATTACGTAGGTGAGATGAGCCTGATAGACAACGCGCCCCATTCGGCAACGGTGGTGGCCGATCAGCAGGTCGATGCCCTGGTGTTGGGGCGTGACAGTTTCCTGCAGTGCCTTTCGGAGAATGCTGAAATGGCCCTTGCGGTGATGCGGGGGTTGGTGCACCGCTTGCGCCAGGGCAACGAAAACATCAGTTCACTGGCCCTGGTGGGCGTGTATGGCCGGGTGGCCAAGGTCTTGCTGGACTCGGCAGTGCTGGATGCCAGCGGGGCACTGCTGATTCGCGACAAGGTGTCCCGCCAGGACATCGCCAAGATGGTGGGTGCCTCGCGCGAGATGGTCAGCCGGGTCATGAAGGATTTTGAAGAGCAGGGCTTCATCCATCTGCTGGACAATGGCGGTGTGCGGGTCAACGAGCGGCGTGCGCAGCCGCGCTGATCCAGCCACCAAGGGCTTGCGGTAAGCTTGCCCCGCCTGTTTGTATTTTCCATGACCTATTCTCTCAATACCCTCCATTCGTCCAGCCCCACGAGAGCACCCGCGCCCACCGGCATGGGCCGTTTTGCCAACGAAATTGCGCTGATCGCCGGATTTGTTGTTCTGGTCCTGTGGCTGACGGCCTTGCTGACCTATTCACCACAGGATGCGGCATGGTCCACGTCGGGTGCAGGGCTGCCGCTGGCCAACCGGGTGGGGCGCCTGGGGGCCTGGGTGGCCGATGTCAGCTACTACCTGATGGGTTTTTCGGCCTGGTGGTGTATTGCCGTCGGCGTTCGGCTGTGGTTGTCCCTGCTGGCCAATCGCTTGCGGGGTGAGGCCGCGCATATGGTCATCCCCAGAAAATGGGTGTTCTGGCTGGGCCTGGCCTTGCTGCTGTATGCCAGCACGTCGCTGGAGTGGGCGCGCCTGTACAGCCTGGAGGCCCGGCTGCCAGACCACAGCGGTGGTGCACTAGGCTATTGGCTGGGGGCTCTGAGCGTCAAGTGGCTGGGCTTTTCCGGCTCCGGCCTGGTGTCCATTGCCTTGGGCGTCATCGGTGCGGCCCTGGTGTTTGGTTTTTCCTGGATGCATGTGGCCGAGCGCATTGGCGCCTGGGTAGACGCCCTGGTGCAGTCTCGCAAGCAACAGCGCGAACAGGCGCAGGACCGGGTGTTGGGCCAGCAGGCCATGCGCGAGCGCGAAGTCATCCTGATGGAAGAGCGCGAAGAGACAGTCGAACACCATCCGCAGCCGGTCGCCATCGAACCGGTCATCATGGATTTGCCGCGCAGCGAGCGGGTGGCCAAGGAGCGCCAGAAGCCGCTGTTCACCGAGATGCCCGACAGCAAGCTGCCGCAGGTCGATCTGCTCGATGGCGCAGTGGCGCGCCAGGAGACGGTAGCCCCCGAGACGCTGGAAATGACCAGCCGCATGATTGAGAAAAAGCTCAAGGACTTTGGCGTGGAGGTGCGCGTAGTGCTGGCCCAGCCCGGCCCGGTGATCACGCGCTACGAAATCGAACCGGCCACCGGCGTCAAGGGCTCGCAGATCGTCGGCCTGGCCAAGGACTTGGCACGTAGCTTGAGCCTGGTGTCGATCCGCGTCGTGGAGACCATTCCCGGCAAGAACTACATGGCACTGGAGCTGCCCAACGCCAAGCGCCAGAGCATTCGCCTGTCCGAGATTCTGGGCTCGCAGGTCTACAACGAAGCCAGGTCCATGCTGACCATGGGCCTGGGCAAGGACATTGTGGGTAACCCCATCGTCGCCGACCTGGGCAAGATGCCCCACGTGCTGGTGGCCGGTACCACCGGCTCGGGCAAGTCGGTGGGTATCAACGCCATGATTCTGAGCCTGCTGTACAAGGCCGAGGCCAGCGATGTGCGCTTCCTGATGATTGATCCCAAGATGCTGGAAATGTCGTTCTACGAAGGCATTCCGCACCTGATCGCCCCGGTCGTGACCGACATGAAACAGGCCGCCTATGGCCTGACCTGGTGCGTGGGCGAGATGGAGCGGCGCTACAAGCTGCTGAGCAAGCTCGGTGTGCGCAACCTGGCAGGCTACAACGTCAAGATTGCCGAGGCCAAGGTGCGTGGGGAATTCATCTACAACCCGTTCAGCCTGACACCCGAATCCCCCGAGCCGCTGGACCGTCTACCCCACATCGTCGTCGTCATCGACGAGCTGGCCGACCTGATGATGGTGGTGGGCAAGAAGATCGAGGAACTGATTGCCCGTCTGGCGCAAAAGGCGCGCGCCGCCGGCATCCATCTGATTCTGGCCACGCAGCGCCCCAGCGTGGACGTGATCACCGGCCTGATCAAGGCCAATATCCCGACCCGCATCGCCTTCCAGGTGTCCAGCAAGATTGACAGCCGCACCATCCTCGACCAGATGGGCGCCGAGGCCCTGCTGGGCATGGGCGACATGCTGTACATGCCCAGTGGCACCGGCCTGCCCATTCGCGTGCACGGCGCCTTTGTCAGCGACGAGGAAGTGCATCGCGTCGTGAATTACCTCAAGAGCCAGGGTGAACCCAATTACATCGAAGGTGTTTTGGAGGGCGGCTCTGTAGACGGCGAAGGCGAGTCGGGCGTTGATGGCAATGGGGGCGGTGAAAAGGACCCGATGTACGACCAGGCCGTGGAAGTCGTGCTAAAGAACCGCAAGGCCAGCATTTCGCTGGTGCAGCGCCACCTGAAGATTGGCTACAACCGCGCCGCCCGCCTGGTGGAAGACATGGAGAAGGCTGGACTGGTCAGCTCCATGAGTACCAACGGCCAGCGTGACATCCTGGTGCCGGCCCGCGCCGAATGACGAAAGTGCCTGTGAAGAAAATTTTTGCTGCTACTATTTTGATAGCTACTTGTGCCCTATCCGCGAGGGCGGGAGGCATGGAAAGCCTTGAGGCTTTCATCAAGTCGGTGAAGTCCGGGCGCTCCGACTTCACCCAGGTGGTCACGCTGCCGGCCAAGGACGGACAGGCCGCGCGTGCCAAGACGTCCAGCGGAACGTTCGAGTTTTCCCGCCCCGGACGCTTTCGCTTCGTCTACAAAAAACCGTTCGAGCAGACCATCGTGGCCGATGGCCAGACCCTGTGGCTGTTCGACGTGGACCTGAACCAGGTGACCGCGCGCAAACAGACCCAGGCGCTGGGATCCACACCGGCTGCGCTGATTGCCTCGGCCGCCGATCTCAAGGCCTTGCAGGCCGATTTTGCGCTGACTGCGGATCCCGCCAGCGACGGGTTGGAGTGGGTGCTGGCGCTTCCGAAGGCCAAGGACAGCGCGCTCCAAAGCGTGCGTGTGGGCTTTCGGTCTGGCGATCTGGCCGTGCTGGAAATGGTCGACAGCTTCGGCCAGCGCTCCAGCCTGCGGTTCACGGGCTTTCAAGCCAACGCAGTGCTGGAGCCGTCCAGCTTCCAGTTCAAACCACCGGTCGGTGTCGACGTGATCCGTCAGTAACTGCGTTAGGCATCGGGTGAGCCCGATTGCGGCACACACAGCGGCAAGGTGACCGTGATGTGGGTGCCGTTGCCCGGACTGGAGGCAACATCTATCTCGCCTCCCAGTACGTCCCGGACGATGTTGTAGACGATATTCATGCCCAGACCGGAGCCTCCCTGACCCAGCTTGGTCGTGAAGAACGGATCGAACACCCGGTTGCGCGTGTCGTCGCACATGCCGACGCCGTCGTCGCTGAAATGCAGTGCCACCCGGTCCGGTGCATGGACCTCCGCCCACAGCCGCATCTGTCCTGTTGCGCGGCCGTCAAATCCGTGTTGCAGGGCGTTACTGACAAAGTTGGTGATGAGTTGTCCCAATGCGCCGGGAAAGCTGTCCATCCCGACGTCGTCCGGCACGGCGAGTTGCAACTGATAGCCCGTGTTCTTGTACATGGGCTCCAGCGTCAGGCACACCTCCTGCAGCGTGGTCTTCAAATCGAACATGCGACGCTGGTCGCTGGACTGGTCAACGGCCACGCGTTTGAAGCTGCGAATGAGTTCGCTGGCCCGGGTCAGGGCCCGCATCAGGATTTCAGTGCCGCGCGTCGCGTTGTCGGTGAATTGCTGCAGCGCTGAGCGGCGCAATTCCCCCTTTTCAAACGCCTTCGCCAGCTCGGCCACCTGGTGTTGCAGTGTGCTGCCTACCGTGACGCAATTGCCAATGGGTGTGTTGAGCTCATGCGCCACGCCGGCCACCAGCGACCCCAATGCGGCGAGTTTTTCGGATCGCAGCAATTCGGACTGCATGGCACGCACCGAGGCCAGCGCTTCGCTCAGGTCATGGTTGGCAATTTCCAGTGTCTCGGTGCGTGCCTGCACACGCCGTTCGAGCTGCTGGTTCATGTTGCGAATCTCCAGCTCGGCCTCGCGCTGGCGTGTGACGTCCATCAGGCTGAACAGGATCAACTTTTCGGAACCCGCCTGGAAGCTGCGTCCGGACATCAGGCAGACCATGGCCTGGCCGTCGCGGCGCAACTGCACCACTTCGATGCGGTCCACCCGGCCCACGGTCGAGATTTTGGTCACGACCTCCTGGCGCTGTGCGGGGCTCTGCCAAATGCCCAGTTCCAGGGCGGTGTGTCCGACAACCTCGTCGAGCTGGTAGCCAAACAGTTGCAGCCAGGCGTCATTGACCTCGGCGACCTGCCCATCGTTGTCCCGCACCAGCGTATGGGGCACCGGAGACTGGCGGAACATGCCGAAGAATTTGGCTTCGCTGTCACGCAAGGAACGCTGGGTGCGTTGCAGGCTGCGGATGTAGAACAGCAGGAAATAGGTCAGCACCACAACCAGCGCAATGCTGAAGGCTGCCAGGAGCAGACGCTGGGTGGTGCGCTGTTCCCAGGGCCGCAACACGCTCTCGTAGTCCCGCGCGTAGACCGTGGTAACCGGAAAGCCACTCAGCTTCCGATAGGTGTAGAGCTTCTGGCCTTCGTCGTCGTCCACGAACGACTCGTCATTGAAGGATCCTTCCGCCGCGCTGCCGCCCAGGGTGACCAGTTGCGGGGCGTCTCCCACGTCCCGGTTCACGTAGCGCGCCTCGAATGGCGAGCGTGCGAGGATGAAGCCCTCGTCCGACAGCAGGGTGACGCTGGCATTGTTCTCCTTGGCGACGCGGGAGTACAGCGTTCCAAAATACGACAGACGGATGTCCACGCTCACCACGCCCACCGGCTGGTCGGCCGGGCTGTACAGGGTGCGTGCCACGGGAATTACCCATTGGCTGTCATAGGCACTGGCATAGGGGTGGCCGACTTGCACCGCATGGTCTTCCGGATGGCTGAGCAGGTACTGGATGTGGCTGCGCTCGGACGCTTGCGTTGCGTGGGTGGGGTAGTCCGGCGAACTGATCCAGCTCATGCCCTGTGGTGTCACGTATTGCAGGGCCTTCAGATGGCGGCTGTGTCCGATGTCATGGCTGGCGACGACTTTGCGAATCTGGTCCGGGTTACTGGTCGGAGTGGCCGCGCGCACGGCACGTGCCACCCGGTCCAGGGTGTGCACGGCGTCCTGCAGGGTTTGGCTGGCATGCTCTTCCAGCAGACGCACGGCGACCAGGCCATTGGTGGTCTCCGATGCCAGGGTTTGCCGTTTGTCCTGTGCGACCGCCCACCAGGTCTGCGCGGCAATGGTGATGCTGGTAGCCACGACAAAGAGCAGCAAGGCCAGGCGCGTGCGCGGCAGCGCGCTTGTGGAGATGCCGGTCTGCGTCATTGCACGCGGCCCTCTTTCCAGGCCTGCAGCAGCCGCTCATAGGCAATCGTTTCCCCCTTGGGTTTCTCGGCTGCTAGTTTTTCCCATGGAGCCCCTTTGCTGGTCAGGCGTTTGGCCGCATCGCGCCGCGGGTTGAGCCTGGGCGTGCAGTGCTGCATGCCAGTGCGCTGCAGGTCGGCCAATACCTCATCCATGGCCAGGGCCAGGTTGTCCATCGCAGCCTGCGGGCTTCGCTCTCCATTGATCGCGGTGGCGACGTTGGCCCACCACAGGCGTGCCATGCGCGGGTAGTCTGGAACATTGGTTCCGGTGGGCGTCCAGGCCACGCGCGCCGGGCTGCGGTAGAACTCCACCAGCCCGCCGTAACGGCTGGCGTTGCGCGTGAAATAGTCGTGCTTGATGTCGGACTCGCGGATAAAGGTCAGGCCCACAATCGATTTGCGCAGGGACACGGTTTTGGACGTGACAAACTGGGCGTAAAGCCAGGCAGCGGTCATATTGGCCACAGGCGTGGTCTTCAGGAACGTCCAGGAGCCCACATCCTGGTAACCGTTTTGCATGCCGGTCTTCCAGTAGGGGCCGTGGGGAGATGGCGCCATGCGCCACTTGGGGCTGCTGTCCTTGTTGACGGCGGCCGTGCCGGGTTGGGTCAGAGATGCGGTGAAGGCGGTGTACCAGAAAATCTGTTGCGCGATTTGCCCTTGTGCGGGCACCGGACCGGCGTCCGAGAACGTCATGTTGACCGCCCCGGGCGGCGCATACTGTTTGAGCCACTGCACGAACTTGCTCAGTGCAAACACGGCGGCTGGCGAGTTGGTCGCGCCGCCGCGCTCCACCGACGCGCCCACCGGCGTGCACTGGTCGGTGGCCACGCGTATGCCCCATTCGTCCACCGGCAGCCCATTGGGGAGCCCGCGGTCGGCGGCACCTGCCATGGACAGCCAGGCATCGGTGAAACGCCAGCCCAGCGACGGGTCGCGTTTGCCATAGTCCATATGCCCGAAGACTTTTTTGCCATCGACCTCCTTGACATCGTTGCTGAAGAAATTGGCAATGTCCTCGTAGGCCGACCAGTTCAGCGGCACGCCCAGCTCGTAGCCGTACCGGGCGCGGAAACGGTCCTTTAGATCCTTGCGCGCGAACCAGTCGGCGCGAAACCAGTAAAGGTTGGCAAACTGCTGGTCCGGCAACTGGTACATCTTGCCATCGGGTGCGGTCGTGAAGGACGTGCCAATGAAGTCCGCCAGGTCCAGGCCGGGGTTGGTGTAGTCCTTGCCGGCGCCCTGCATGAAATCGGACAGCGGCACGACCGAGCCGTAGCGGTAGTGGGTGCCAATCAGGTCGGAGTCCGAGATCCAGCCGTCGTATGCAGACTTGCCGCTCTTGATGGCCGCGTAGAGCTTGTCTACCAGGTCCCCTTCGGGCATGACGTCATGCTGAACCGCGATGCCGGTGATTTCGGTAAATGCCTGGCTGAGCGTGCGGGACTCGTAGTCGTGGGTGTCAATTTTTTCGGACACCACCCGGATGGACTGGATGCCCTGGCGCTTCAAGCGCTCGGCAGCCAGGATGAACCACTGGAGTTCTTGCAGCTGCTGTTCGCGTGTGAGGGTGGAGGGCTGGAACTCCTGGTCAACCCACCGCGCGGCAGAGACGGTATCGGCCATGCAGGCCACCGAAGCCAGTAGCGCCATGGAGACTATCCCGAGCGAAGTACGCATCCTGCATGCCTTTCACGATGAGCCTGCGTCGAACTCACGACCGCTCATCGGACTATACGCGGGAAGCCCCCTTGGTTGAAGTCAAAACGCGTACTGGGAATGTGCCCGAACGCTCACTTGCGGCTGAAGCGCACCAGCCCCGAGGACAGACTGGTCCCCGCCACGATAACCACACCGCACAGCAGCATCCACGGCGTGACCACCTCACCCAGCAGCAGTACGCCATAGATCAGCGCAAACACCGGTATGGCAAAGGTCACCGACAGCGCGCGCGCCGGGCCGGCCCGCTCGATCAGCCGGAAGTACAGGATGTACGCCACGCCGGTGCACAGCACGCCCAGCGCCATCACGGCCAGCCAGGCATCCAGCGACACGGTGTGGTCGGGCCAAAACCACCAGGCCAGTGGCAGCAGTCCGATAGCGGCCCCCAGCTGGCTGCCGGTGGCCGACACCAGCGAGGGCACGCCGCTGAGGTAGCGCTTGGTGAAGCTGGCGGCAATGCCATAGCACAGCGTCGCCAGCAGGCAGGCCAGCACGGCCCAGCCGCTGGCGTTGCCCGACGCATCGGGCTGGAAACTGGCCTTGTCCCAGGCCAGCAAGGCCACGCCGGCAAAGCCCACCGCCAGGCCCACCATGCGCGAGCCGGTCGGTCGATCATTGAGCCAAAGCCAGGCAATCACCGCACCGAACAGCGGCACCGTGGCGTTCAGGATGGAGGACAGGCCGGTCGAGATCGACAGCAGCGCATAGCTGAAGCAGGCAAAGGGAATGGCCGAGTTCAGAATGCCCACCGCGAAGGTCAGCTTCCAGTGCTGGCGCAGCGCCGCTCCATGCCCGCGCAGCAGCAGGATGGGCAGCAAAAACAGCGCGGCAATGCCGACCCGCACACCAGCCGTCGCAAAAGCGCCGAGCTCGCGCGCACCCATACGCATAAACATGAAGGACGCGCCCCAGATCGCCGCCAGCAGCACGAAGTCGACGAGCCATGGCTTGGCCAGGGTAGTGGCTTTGGCGTTCACAGGCTGCTCTCCAGTTGCAGCAGCGCGACCTTGCGCGGCAGGCCCCCGGCATACCCCGTCAACGCTCCGTTCTGCCCGACCACCCGGTGGCAGGGGACGATGATGGTGATGGGGTTGCGTCCAACGGCACCGCCCACGGCACGCACGGCGCTGGGGTGGCCTATGGCTTGGCTGACGGCGCCGTAGCTGGTGGTTGCACCGGGCGCAATGTCCAGCAGGCTACGCCACACCTTTTGCTGGAACGCGGTGCCGCCACCCAGGTCCAGCGGCACATCGAAATGGCGGCGCTGGCCGACGAAATACTGCTGCAGTTCGTCGCAGGCCAGGCGCAGGATGGGGTGGGTGGGGGCCAGCGCCCAGGCACTGGTGTCCACTTCGTGCTTCTGGCCATCAAAGCCGGCCCAGACCAGGGCGTCATCGTGGGCCGCCAGCGTCATGGGCCCCCAGGGGCTGGAGAGACTGCAACGAACGGTTTTGGGGAAATGTTTCATGATAAATATGGCTCTAGCCCTCGTGAAATATGGATATGCAGCTATCAAAATAATAGCTACTGCGACGCCAGGCTGGCCCAGCCGCGCACCACGGCGTAGCTGCGCCAGGGTTTCCAGCGCTGGGACGCAGCCTCGGCTGCCTTGGCCGCTTGTTTGGGGTTGTTGGCGGCTTGCACGCCCAGGGCCTTTTGCAGGGCTACATCACCGGCGACAAAGGCGTCGGGCCAGCGCAGCGCCCGCATGGCAATGTACTGCGCCGTCCACGGGCCAATGCCGGGCAGGGCCTGCAGCGCGGCCAGTGTGGTGGAGATATCCACGCCGGGTTGCAGCACCACGTCGCCGTTCACCACTGCCTGGGCCAGGGCCTGGATGGCTCGTTGGCGCTGGCGCACGATGCCCAACTGCCCCAGCGCTTCGCCGCTGGCCTGCACCAGCGCCTGTGGCGTCGGGAACAGGCGCGTCAAGCCCTGCGCAGCAAGCGAGCGGTCGGCAGGGTCGGTGAGGTCGCTGCCAAAGCGCCCCACCAGGCGTGCGCCCAATGTGCAGGCCGCCCGCACCGTGATCTGCTGGCCCAGTATGGCCCGCACGCCCAGCTCAAAACCGTCCAGGCAGCCGGGTACGCGCAGTCCGTCCAGCCCGGGGAAGTCGTCCTGCAGGCAGGGGTTGATGGCCCAGGGCTCGGCGTCCAGATCCAGCAGCGCGCGCGCTCGGGCCAGCACCTGCGGCAGCACCGCGCCCAGGCTGTTGCTGATGTGAAAGACCACGGTGCAGCAGTCGGGCACAAAGCGCGCCTGCAACCAGCCGCTGTGCGTGCGCCCTGCCACCGTGAGCGAAAGGGTGCGCGCCAGCGTCAGCTGGTCCAGGTCCACTGCTTCAACCCCATGGATCTGGCGCGTGGCAAAGAATCCGAGCATGGCCGCCACGTCGTAGGGCGGGCGGTACGAGCCCCTGAGCACCATGCCCGTCTCCTGCGGCAACGCGTCGGCCGGGCCGCGCGCCTGGCGCAGTTGGCGCGGTTGCAGCCGGTAGTGCTCGACAAAACTGGCGTTGAAACGGCGCACGCTGGAGAAGCCACTTAGCGCCGCCACCTGTGTCACTGGCAATTGCGTGTCGGTCAGCAGCCGCTTGGCCATCAGCAGGCGGCGGGTTTGCAGGTACTGCAGCGGCGACACGCCCCAGTGGGTCTCGAAAATGCGGCGCACATGGCGTTCGCTGACGCCCAGCCGCGCCGCCAGATCGGCCATCGACGGCGCGCCATCGCTCCACAGCGTGGGCTCGTCCAGCAAGCGGGCGGCCTGCTGCGCCAGGATGGATGCGGCGTCCTGGGTCGACCAGGGCAGTGTTGATCCAGTGGACGTGCCCGAGGGTACGCCTGGGGTTGGGGTGGCACTCGGCGCCAGTTCGGGCCGGCAGCGCAGGCAGGGGCGGTAGCCGGCGGACTCGGCCTGGGCCGCCAGCGTAAAAAACTGGCAGTTCTCGCGCCGCGGCGTGCGCACGCGGCAGACCGGCCGGCAGTAAATTCCGGTGGAGGTGACGCCGGTGAAAAAGCGTCCGTCAAACCGCGCATCGCGCGCCTTCAGCGCCAGGTAGCAGGCGTCGCTGGCGCTGCTGTTGGCGTCTGGCGTGGCAATTGGATCGGGGGTGGCGGTGGACATGGTTTGAATCATACGCAGGGCGGCGGCGCGGAGTAGCCGTTTTCGGACCTATGACTGAAGTGGTATTTGCCTCCCGCGTGGACGGTGCGCAAGCCAGGCGCGGGCGGGGCAGATGCCGGGGGCTCATGAACCTGCGGTTCCGAAATCGCCCCCAACATCCGCCCCGCTCACGCCTGGCGGTGTTGGCAGACGTTCAACCGTGTAGGCGCGGGCTATAGTCCAGAGCACTTTCCCTGTCCGAACCCATTTTCTCAAGCGGTGATCGAATGAATGTTTATATTGCCTTCTTCCGGGCCATCAACGTGGGTGGCAAAAATTCATTGCCGATGAAGAGCCTGGTTGGCATTCTGGAGGGCATGGGTGCTGCACAGGTCAGGACGTATATCCAGAGTGGTAACGCGGTGTTTCAGAGCGCGGAAAAGAACGCCGCACGACTGTCCAGTCAACTGGCCGCCGAGATCAAGAAGCACCATGGGTTCGAGCCGCTCACCCTGGTTCTCGGCCTGAAGGCACTCCAAAAAGCCTGCGCGGACAACCCCTTTCCGGAAGCTGAAGTCGACCCCAAAAGCCTGCATCTGGGCTTTCTTGCATCCAAGCCCCAGCGACCCGATGTGGACAAACTGACGAGCCTGAAAAAGGCCAGCGAACGGTTTCATTTGGGCGATGGCGTGTTTTATTTGCACGCACCGGAAGGCGTTGGCAAATCAAAGCTCGCTGCCAGTGCCGAGAAACTGCTGGGTGTGCCGATGACGGATCGCAACTGGAGGACGGTTTGCAAGGTCCTTGAGTTGGCGGAGGATTGAAGTGGCCACCGTATCCAGGAACAGGAGGGTGTACGTCATTCTCGGCCTGCTGTTTGGCGGAATGGGCTTGCATAACTTTTACTCGGGCCACCCTGTGCGCGGTGCCTTCAAAATGGGAATCGTTCTGATTGCTTTTGGTGTGGACGCCGCCCTGCGCTTCTACACAGGTTTCGCACTCGTGGCCTTGGCACTCTTCACGCTGTGGTCGCTGATCGAAATCGTCACCATTAAGAAGGATGGCAGCGGGAACGCCATGTCCTAGTTTGCCACCCACCTACAATCCCAAGCTCAGGCAAGGCGAACGCCATTCAACCCTTGCCATCGACCATCTGCACAGGGAAAAACACATGCACATTTCACCCAGCATCTTCAAGGCCTACGACATCCGCGGCATCGTGCCGAGCACCATCAACGAAGACATGGCGCGCGGCCTGGGTCGAGCCTTTGGCACAGTGGCCATGGCCGAGGGGGAAACCACAGTCGCCATTGGGCGTGACGGGCGCCTGAGCGGCCCTGGCCTGGCCGAGGCCCTGATGGCCGGTCTGCAGGACGCCGGCGTCACCGTCATCGACGTGGGCATGGTCACCACGCCCATGCTGTACTTCGCTGCCAACACGCTGTGCAACAGCGGCATCCAGGTCACCGGCAGCCACAACCCCAAGGATTACAACGGTTTCAAGATGGTGCTCGGTGGCCGGGCCATTTACGGTGACGACATCCAGAACCTGCGCGCCCTGATGGAGACAGAGACCTGGAAGTTGCAGGCCGGCGGTTCGCGCCGGAGCGCCAATGTGCTGGACGCCTACCGCGCGCGCATCGTCGGCGACATCAAGCTGGCCCGCCCCATCAAGATCGTCGTCGACTGTGGCAACGGCGTGGCCGGCGCCTCGGCCCCCGATATCCTGCGCGCCATTGGCTGCGAGGTGACCGAACTGTTCAGCGAGGTGGATGGCAACTTCCCCAACCACCACCCGGACCCCAGCAAGCCCGAGAATCTGAAAGACCTGATTGCGGCGCTGAAGGCGGGCGATGCCGAACTGGGCCTGGCGTTTGATGGCGACGGTGACCGCCTGGGCATTGTCACCAAGGATGGCTCCAATATTTACCCGGACCGCCAGATGATGCTGTTTGCCCGCGACGTGCTGTCACGCGTGCCGGGCGGCACCATCATTTTTGACGTGAAATGTTCGCAGCGCCTGGCCCCCACGATTGCCGCGGCCGGTGGCGTGCCGCTGATGTACAAGACCGGCCATTCGCTGATCAAGGCCAAGATGCGCGAGATTGGCTCACCACTGGGTGGCGAGATGAGCGGCCACATTTTCTTCAAGGAACGCTGGTACGGCTTTGACGACGGTACCTATGCCGGGGCAAGGTTGCTGGAGATCGTCAGCCGCGTGGCGGACGCCAGCGTCATGCTCAATGCCCTGCCCACCAGCTTCTCCACGCCCGAACTCAACGTGCACTGTGCGGAAGGCGAGCCGCATGGATTGGTGGATCAGTTGGTTGCCAAGGCTTCCTTCGCCTCCCCCGCAACCGTGAACACCATCGACGGCATCCGTGTCGATTGGCCCGATGGTTTTGGCCTGATCCGTGCGTCCAACACCACACCGGTGCTGGTGCTGCGCTTTGAAGGGCACACGACCGAAGCCCTGGAGCGCATCCAGGCCGACATGCTGGCCCTGCTGCGCTCGGTCAAGCCCGACGCCAGCTTTGCCGAGGCCGCGCATTGAGTCAGGCGAGCGCCAGCAGCGACCCACACGCAGTGGGGGAGCGTGGGGGGCATATTCGGGTCTTGATCGTCAAACTGTCTTCGTTGGGCGATGTGGTGCACGCCATGCCGGCCGTGCAGGATCTGCGCGCCGAACTGCCCGGTGTGCACATCGATTGGGTGGTGGAACGTGCCTTTGCACCGCTGGTGGCGCGCTGCGAGGGCGTGAGTCAGGTCATCCCCTGCGAGTTGCGCCGCTGGCGCAAGACACCGTTTGCGGCGCAGACGCGCGCCGAGTGGCGCGCCTTCAAGGCACAGTTGCGGGTCCAGGCCTATGACGCCGTCATCGACCTGCAGGGCCTGACCAAATCGGCCCTGGTGGCCTGGCTGGCCCGCACCTCGACGGACGGACGGCGTTTTGCGATGGCCAACCAGACCGAGGGCTCGGGCTACGAGGCGCCTACGCGCTGGGTGGCCGACGAGGCGATTGCGCTGGAGCCGCATGTGCATGCGGTGCAGCGCGGGCGCCTGCTGTGTGCGGCGGTGTTTGGCTATCAAGTGACCGGGTCGGCCCGCTTTGGGCTGGTGCCCGGCTTGCAGGCAGCCCATGTACCGGTGCAGCCTGGCCACAGTGGCTATGGCGGCAATGGCTTTGCCGCGCGCAAGCCGCAGGTGGCCCTGGTGCACGGCACGTCGCGCGCCGACAAGCAGTGGCCGCTGGCGTCGTGGGTGGAACTGGGCCAGCGGCTGAACCACAGCGGCTTTTCCGTCGCGCTGGCGCATGGCACGCCCGCCGAGAAGTCCACCAGCGAGGCCATCGCCGCCGAGCTGGATGACGCCTGGGTCTGGCCATCCATGGGGCTGGACGCCCTGACCGACACCATGGCGCACTGCGCCGGGGTGATTGGCGTGGACAGCGGCCTGAGCCACATCGCCGTGGCCCTGGGCCTGCCCCATGTGCAGATCTACAACTTTGACACCGCCTGGCGCACCGGGCCACAGACTGCCCCACTCCAGGCCGACAAGGCCATGCAGCAGGTCAGTGTGTACGACACACCTTATCCCAACTTAGATGCTGTCTGGCAGGCCTGGGAATGCCTGGACACCCCGGTGTTGTGCAGATGATGGTGCGTGCGTTGTATTCCGTAGTGATGTGGCTGCTGCAGCCGCTGGTGCGCGCCAAGCTGCGGCGCCGTGCGCGCGACGAGCCCGCCTATGGCGAGCACGTCTCGGAGCGTTTTGGCGTGTATGCCGACCCCACGCCTGCAGAGCTGTCAGTCGCAGCGCCATCCTCGGCGCACGGGGCCGGGTTTTATGTCTGGGTGCACGCCGTGTCGCTGGGCGAGACGCGGGCTGCCGAGGTGCTCGTGGGTCAGCTGCGTGCGGCCCTGCCGGGCATGCGCCTGCTGCTGACCCATGGCACGGCCACCGGGCGCGCGCAGGGCGTCAGTCTGCTGCGCGCGGGCGACGTGCAGGTCTGGCAGCCGTGGGACACACCCGGCGCCGTGCAGCGTTTCCTGACGCGTTTTCAACCCCGGATCGGCCTGTTGGTCGAAACCGAGGTCTGGCCGAATATGGTGGCGGCCTGCGCACGCGTGCGCATACCCCTGTGCCTGGTCAATGCACGCATGAACGAAAAGTCGCTGCGCCAGTCGCTGCGTCTGGGCTGGCTGGCCCGTCCGGCCTACCAGGGCCTGCGCGCGGTCTGGGCCCAGACCGATGACGATGCCCAGCGCCTGCGCCAGCTGGGCGCGCCGGTGGTTGGCATCACCGGCAATGTGAAGTTTGACGCCACCCCCAACGCGTCGCAGCTGGCGCAGGGGCAGGGCTGGCGCGCAGGCCTGGGCCGCCCGGTCGTGGTGTTTGCCAGCTCGCGCGAGGGCGAAGAGGCGATCCTGCTGCAAGTGTTGAAGGAAAATCGTGCTACAGCCCTCGTGGAATCTATACAGTTTGCTAGCAAAAATATAGCGTCCAGCGTTCAATGGCTGATCGTGCCCCGGCACCCGCAACGCTTTGACGCGGTGGCCCAGCTGTGCCAGGAGCAGGGTTTCAGCGTATCGCGGCGCAGTGCCTGGGCTGGCGGTCCCCAGCAGGCCGACATCTGGCTGGGCGACTCGCTGGGTGAGATGGCGCTGTATTTCGGGCTGGCGGACGTGGCTTTGCTGGGCGGCAGCTTTGCGCCGCTGGGCGGGCAGAACCTGATTGAAGCGGCGGCCTGTGGCTGCCCGGTGGTCATGGGACCATATACCTTCAATTTTGCCCAAGCGGCCGAGTTGGCTGAGGAGGCGGGTGCTGCGTTCACCCGCGACGACATGGCGCAGGCTGTAGACGCTGCGCTGTCGCTGGTGCAGTCGGACGCCGACCTGGCAAAGGCCCGGGCCGCTGCCCGGGCGTTGGGGCTGGCCCACCGCGGTGCGGCGCAGCGCACCGCGCTGGCGGTGCAGCAGCTCTTGGGTTGAAGCGGCCTGATTACTGGGCCAGTTGGCTGTTGATCGGTTGCAGATCATCGGCCTTCAGCGTGCCGCTGGCCTGGCGCAGCTTGAGTCCACCGACCAGCACGTCGTAACGCGCCTTGGCCAGTTTGGCCTTGGTGTCAAACAACTGGCTTTGTGAATTCAGCACGTCGATATTGATGCGCACGCCCACCTGGTAACCGAGTTTGTTGGCGTCCAGCGCGCTCTGGCTGGATGCTTCGGCAGCCTGCAGGGCATTGACCTGCGCCAGGCCGGACTGCACACCAAAGTAAGCCGTGCGGGTGCCCTGTGCCACGCTGCGTCGGGCGGTTTCCAAGTCGGCGCGGGCCTTCTCTTCGAGGGACAGGGTTTCGCGGATACGGTTCTGCGTGGAAAAGCCGGCAAACAGAGGCAGGTTGAAGTTCACGCCAATCGTGCCCACATTCACGCGGCTGTCACCAATGGACGACGACGAGCCACTACTGTTGTTGATGGCCGAATAGCTGCCCACGAGGTCCAGTGTGGGCTTGTGGCCGGCGGTGGCCTTCTGGGTTTCCAGACGGGCCACTTCCAGCGCCACGTCGGCCTGCTGGATGCTGGGGTTGTTGGTCTGCGACAGCGTGACCCACTGGTCCACATCGGCCGGTTGTACCGGGCTCAACGCCACGGGGGCCTTCAGCGGATTGGGTTTGACGTTTTGCTGGCCGACCAACTGGTTCAGGGCCAGGGACTTCACCAGCAGATCGTTCTCTGCCGCCAGTTCTTGTGCCAGTACCAGGTCGTAGCGGGCCTGGGCCTCGCGCGAGTCAGTGATGGTGGACGTGCCGACTTCGAAGTTGCGCTTGGCCGAAGCGAGTTGCTCCGCCACGGCGGTTTTCTGGCTCTTCAGAAAGGTCAGACTGTCGGAGGAAGCCAGCACGTCAAAGTAGGCCTGGCTGACCCGAACAATCAGGTCCTGCTCGGCCTGGGCCAGCTGGGCCTGTGCCAGATCCATGGACTTTTTTCCCTGCTCGTAGCTGGCCCAGTTGGCGGGGCGGTACAGCGGCTGCGAGGCGCTGATGGTGCCGGTTTGCGTGCCGTAGCTGCGTGCCGGTGTCGGCTGCACTTCCTGGTTGGTGTTGGTGGCCGAAATGGCCAGGCCGGCGGTGGGCAGGATGGCGGCCTTGGCCTGGTCGGCCTTGGCCACGGTTGCATCAAATTGCGCCTTCGCAGACTGGTAAGTCGCATCAAAGCCCCGCGCCGCGGTGTACAGATCGATCAGGCTTTGCGCCTGCGCCGGAAATGAGCAGGCGGCACCCAACGCCAGTATCAGGGGCAGAAGGCGAAAGTTCGAAGCGGAGGGTTGGCGTGACATAGTGGTGTTTCTCGGTGTCATAAAAATCAGTATCGGGGGATGCTGGGGTCGACTTCAGCGGACCAGGCATGGATGCCCCCCGCAATATTGGCAACATGCTCGAACCCACGGCTCTTCAGGAAGTTTGCGACCTGCATGCTGCGCCCGCCGTGGTGGCACAGGCAGGCGATGGGCTGCTGCGTGTCGAGCTCGGCAAGCCGCGGTGGAATGACGCCCATCGGGATGGCCAGCAGCGTGAATCCGTCGGCGGTGACGCTGGCGGTTTGCAGTTCATAGGGTTCGCGCACATCCAGCACCACGGGTTCGCCAAAGGCGCGCATGCCATTTAGCCAGTGGGCCAGGTCTTTGGGACGAACTTGAGCAACCATGGATGCCTTGATGAGGGACTTAGAACTTGAAGCGCGAAGGCTCGGGAAAATTGCGCAAACGCGGTGCGGCGGTGTCCCAGCTTTGCACGGTGCGGAAATCGGTTGCGCTATTGCGGGTGACGATGGTGGCGCGCATCACGGGCTCGTCACCCACGATGGCGCCAAGGCGTCCACCCACCTTCAGCAGGCTGAGCAGGCTGTGCGGGACTTCGGTGACCGAGCCGCTGAGGACGATGACGTCAAAGCTTCCGTCCGCAGCGGTGGTTTTTGCGCCGTCGGCCTGGCGGACCTCGACGTTGTGGATGCCGGCATTGCGCAGGTTGTCGCGGGCCATCACAGCCAGCTCCGGCACGATTTCCATGGTCACCACGCGCTGGGCCTTCTTGCCCAGCAAGGCAGCCATGTAACCCGATCCGGCGCCGATTTCCAGCACTTCGTCGGTGGGCTGAACGGCCAGGTCTTGCAGCAGCCTGGCTTCCAGGCGCGGCTCCAGCATGCACTGACCCAGTGCAAGCGCTTCCTCGCCGGAGCCCATGAGGGGAATTTCCAGGTCAGCAAAGGCCAGACCCTTGTGTGCCGGGGGCACGAAATCTTCGCGTTTTACGATGGACAGCAGCTCCAGCACCGAGGCATCCAACACATTCCACGGGCGAATCTGCTGCTCAATCATGTTGAAACGGGCTTTTTCGATGTTCATTTTTGGATACTCCATGGGGTATGTTGGTGGATTGTAGTCAATTTTACTGGGCCGGTGTGTCTGAACGGGTCGGTACAAGGCTGACGAGCCCATTCAGAATGGTTTCTATCTGGACTTCAATGTACTGATCCGGGTCGATTTCCATGTCGGTGTCATGGCATGCCGCCCAGGAGCTTTTCCACGTGGCCAGGAACAGCATGGGCGCCAATACGGTGTAAACGCCATACCGCTGGTCGATGGCGCGAAACTCGCCACTGTCCACCCCGCGCTGCAGTATTCGTTGCAACAGTCCATGGCCAGGTCTGATCACCTCCAGCTGGTAAAACGCGGCGAGTTCCGGGAAGTTGCCCGCTTCACTCATCATGAGTTTGATGATGCCCGATGCCTTGGTAGAACCGATGTGCTTCCACCAGGCCCGCACGGCGTAGCGCAGCATATCGGCGCTGCTGCCCTGAAAGTGGTCGAATTCGACATTCCATTCACCGAACTTGCCCGAAATGTTCTCCCGCACGACGGCCTTGAACAGCTCTTCCTTGCTGGCGAAATACAGGAACAAGGTGCCTTTGGATACGCCCGCACGCTTGGCCACTTCTTCCGCGCGGGTCGCCGCATAGCCCTTTTCGACGAACAACTCCAGAGCCGCCGCCAGCAGCTCGCCCGGGCGCGCGTCTTTGCGGCGTTCGCGCTTGGCACGCACCGTGGCGGCAATTTCACACAAAGGGCAGGAGGAGGACATAGAATTACTGACTGATTGGTTATTAGTTTACTGTATGGACCCCTATCGGGTCAAGGTCCTGGCGACAGGCCAACCAAAGCGCAGGACGAACTGCCGAAAAAGGCATACAGGCGGAGAACGCTGCATTGTCCGACTGAATTCGTAAGGCATTGTGATTCTTGCTTGATGAGGATCAACACATGCGCGCTTGCATCAGCGTATCTTCCGCGGCACCGCAATGATCGCATGGTGCGGCTTGCATTGCGGGCACCTTTCTATGCAAAACCTTGAACCCAATGCCGACAACCTGACGCCACCGCCCATAGAGTTGGTGTGTCCCGCTGGCAGTCTGCCGGCCCTGAAAGCCGCCGTGGACAACGGTGCCAGTTGCGTCTACCTCGGTCTGCGCGATGCCACCAACGCCCGCAACTTTGCCGGACTGAACTTTGACGAGGCGGCCATTGCCAACGGCATTGCCTACGCCCACGCGCGCGGCTGCAAGGTCTTCATGGCGCTCAATACCTATCCGCAGGCCGCCAACCCCCAGTTGTGGCAATCGGCGGTGGACAAGGCGGTGGACCTGGGCGTGGACGCCGTGATCCTGGCCGACCCCGGCCTGATGCAATACGCCGCCACCCACCACCCCAAGCTGCGCCTGCACCTGTCCGTGCAGGGCTCGGCCACCAATTTTGATGCCATCAACTTTTACCGCGAGCAATTCGGCGTGGTGCGCGCCGTGCTGCCGCGCGTGCTGTCGCTGACGCAGGTGCAGCAGGTCATCGAAAAGACCCCGGTCGAGATCGAGGTGTTCGGTTTTGGTAGCCTGTGCGTGATGGTGGAAGGGCGCTGTGCGCTGTCCAGCTACGTCACCGGCGAGTCGCCCAACACCCACGGCGTGTGCTCGCCACCCAAGGCCGTGCGCTGGCAGGAGACGCCGCAAGGCCGCGAGTCACGCCTGAACGGCGTTTTGATCGACCGCTATGCGCCGGGCGAAAACGCCGGTTACCCCACGCTATGCAAGGGCCGCTTTGATGTGGGCGAGGATGAAAACTACTACGCTATCGAGGAGCCCACCAGCCTCAACACGCTGGAACTCTTGCCACAGCTGCACAAGATGGGCGTGAAGGCGATCAAGATTGAGGGCCGCCAGCGCAGCCCGGCCTACGTGGCCCAGGTCACCAAGGTCTGGCGCGAGGCCATGGACCACTGCATGGCCAATCCGCACCGCTACGCACCCAAGCCCGTCTGGATGAGCGGGCTGGACAAAGTGGCCGAGGGCCAGCAGCATACGTTGGGCGCTTATCACCGCCCGTGGAAGTAAACGACATGAAACTTTCTCTCGGACCGCTGCTGTACTACTGGTCGCGCGAAGCCACTTTTAATTTCTACGAAGCCATCAGCCACACGCCGGTGGACATCGTCTACCTGGGCGAAGCCGTCTGCTCGCGCCGCCACGAACTGCGCCTGTCTGATTGGCTGGACGTGGCCCAGATGCTCAAGGATGCCGGCAAGGAAGTAGTGCTGTCCACCCAGGTGCTGCTGGAGTCCGGCGCCGAAGTCGGCACCATGCACAAGATCACCGGCAACGGCGACTTTTTGGTTGAAGCCAACGACATGGGCGCCGTGCAATGCCTGGCCGGCAAAGTGCCGTTTGTCGCCGGGCCGCACCTCAATATCTACAACCTGCCGACGCTGCAATGGATGGCCGGGCTGGGCGCCACGCGCTGGGTCATTCCGCTGGAAATGAAGCGCAGCGACCTGGCGGTGATTCAGCAGGGCCTGCCTGCGGGCCTGCAGACCGAGGTGTTTTCCTATGGCCGCATGCCGCTGGCGTTTTCGGCCCGCTGCTTCACCGCCCGCCACCGCAACCTGCCCAAGGACGACTGCCGCTTCAGTTGCCTGGACCATCCGGATGGACTGATGCTGAAGACGCGGGAGCATGAGGAATTCTTGGTGCTCAACGGCACGCAGACGCAATCGGCCCGGGTCTACAACCTGGTGGATGCGCTGGACGACATGCAGGACATGGGTGTGGACGTGGTGCGCCTCAGCCCGCAATCGCAGGACATGGCCGAGGTCATCGCCGTGTTTGACGCCGCGCGCAAGCGCACACTAAGCGCCAAGGACGCCGTGGCGCGCCTGCAACTGCTGATGCCCGATCGCGGCTGCAACGGCTACTGGTACGGCCAGCCCGGACTGGACCAGGTCGACAGCGCGGCGTTGGCCGAGACGGCCTAAGCGCGCCCAAGCCCACATGTACCACGGCGAGCGATTCAACAGCATCAGTCACCTGGTTGGGGCCGGCTTGGCCGTACTGGGTGCAGTGCTGCTGGTCGTGACTGCCGCGCGCCTGGGCGACCCGTGGAAAATCGTCAGCTTCAGCATCTATGGCGCCATGCTGGTGGCGCTGTACGTGGCCAGCACGCTGTACCACAGCGTGCGCGGCCGGGCCAAGACTATCCTGCAGAAGTTTGACCACTGTTCCATCTACCTGCTGATCGCCGGCAGCTACACGCCGTTTGCGCTGGTGTCGCTGCGCGGACCCTGGGGCTGGTCGCTGCTGGGTGCGGTGTGGACGTTGGCCGTGGTCGGCATCCTGCAGGAGATCTGGTTTGCCAAGGGTGCGCGCGTGCTGTCGCTGGTCATCTACCTGCTGATGGGCTGGCTGGCCCTGGTGGCGGTCCTGCCGTTGTGGGAAGCGCTCACGCCCCATGGTTTTGCCTGGCTGGTCGCCGGTGGTGCGCTGTACACCGTGGGCATCATCTTTTACGTGGCCGACCAGCGCATCCGCCATGGCCACGGTGTGTGGCATTTGTTTGTTCTGGGTGGCAGCAGCTGCCACTTTTTTACCGTACTCTTTTTTGTCGCCTGATTGAAACCGAACCACGCGGGATTGCCATGACTACTCCATCCACTGCCTTTGTATTGCCCGGACCGGTGGGGTCCGTGTTGTCGCGACTGCCGGCCTACCCGGGATCGTTTTTGCTGGTCACCGCGCTGAACAAGGTGCTGGCCAAAGAGTTACCGGCCGATGTGCGCCAATACCTGCTGGGCAAGAAGCTGCGCATCCATGTGACCGACGCGCGCCTGACCTTTGACTTCACCTGCACCGGTGTGCGCTTTGTGGCCTCCAAGAAGCAGGAAGCAACCGACCTGACCATCAGCGCCAATGCGCAAGACTTTTTGCGCCTGGCGCAGCGCCAGGAAGACCCGGACACGCTGTTCTTCAACCGCCGCCTGTCGATGGAAGGCGATACCGAACTGGGCCTGGTCGTCAAGAACGCCATCGACGCGCTGGAGTTGCCGGTGCTGGATTTGCAGCAGTGGACGCCCGACAAGGTGCTGGAGCGCTTCCTGCCCCGGCGCAGCCACCCGCACACGCCCCACACCGGCCACGGAGGCCCGATGTGAGTGGTGCGGGGGAGAGCCGACCATTGGTGTATTCCTGCTCGGGCTGCTCCAGTGCCGCACAGTTGGCGAATCAGGTGGCCCTGCGGCTGGACCGCAGCGGTGTGGCCGAGATGTCATGCATTGCCGGCGTTGGCGGGGACGTTCCCCACCTGCTGAAGATTGCACAATCCGGCCGCCCCATCCTGGCGCTGGATGGCTGCCCTTTGGTCTGCGTGGCCAGCACATTGGCGCGCCATGGCCTCACCGCGCAGCGGCACTACCAGTTGCAGCAGTACGGCGTCAAGAAACGACTGCACGAAGACTTTGATCCCGAACAGGCGGCCACGGTCCTGCAACTGGTGCTGGACGATCTGGCAGTTGCACCCGTATGAATCCCACCCCATCCACCGCAACGCGGCGCATCATTGTGGCCATCTCCGGTGCCAGTGGCGCCGTGTATGGCGTGCGCCTGCTGCAGGTGCTGCGCGACACGCCGGGTGTGGAGTCGCATCTGGTGGTGTCCAACGCCGGCTGGCGCAATGTGGAGGAAGAACACGGCCTGCAGCGCGCGGACATTGAAGGTCTGGCCGACCATGTGCATGACATCGCCAACATCGGTGCATCAATAGCCAGCGGCTCCTTCCAGTGCAGTGGCATGGTCGTGGCGCCGTGTTCCATGCGCACGCTGGCGGCGATTGCGCATGGCCTGTCGGACAACCTGATCACGCGCGCCGCCGATGTGCTGCTCAAGGAGCGCCGTCGCCTGGTGCTGATGGTGCGCGAGTCGCCGCTGAGCCTGATCCACCTGCGCAACATGGTCAGCGCCACCGAGGCCGGTGCCGTCATCTGCCCGCCGATGCCGGCCTTTTACCTGCGCCCGCAAAGCATGGACGATATCGTCGACTTCAGCGTGGCCCGTGCACTCGATCTGCTGGAGGTGCCGCATACGCTGGCCGCACGCTGGAACGGAAACGGAAAAGAATGAGCTACCACGACCTGCGCGACTTCATCGCCCAACTGGAACAGGCCGGTGATCTGCGCCGCATCACCGAGCCGGTGTCCCCCTATCTGGAAATGACGGCTCTGTGTGACCGCGTGCTGCGCGCCAGCGGCCCGGCCATCCTGTTTGAAAATGTCAGCGGCCACAGCATGCCGGTGCTGGGCAATCTGTTTGGCACCCCCGAGCGCGTGGCCCGCGCCATGGGTGTGGCGGAGTTGAAAGGGCTGCGCCCGTTCGGTGAGTTGCTCGCCTCGCTGAAGGAGCCGGAGGCGCCCAAGGGCTTCAAGGAAATGGTGGGCATGCGCAGCCTGTTGAAGACGCTGTGGAACATGGCGCCCAAGGAGTTGCGCTCGGCGCCTTGCCAGGAGGTGGTGTGGGAGGGCAATGATGTCGATCTGGCGCGCCTGCCCATCCAGCACTGCTGGCCGGGCGACGTGGCGCCGCTGATCACCTGGGGCCTGGTCATCACCCAGGGCCCGAACAAGCCCCGGCAGAACCTGGGCATTTACCGCCAGCAGGTGCTGAATCGCAACCAGGTCATCATGCGCTGGCTGGCGCACCGCGGTGGCGCGCTGGACTTCCGCGAGCATGGCATCAAGAACCCCGGCCAACCCTACCCGGTGGTGGTGGCCATTGGCGCCGACCCAGCCACGATTCTGGGTGCGGTGACACCGGTGCCCGACAGCCTGTCGGAGTACCAGTTTGCCGGCCTGCTGCGCGGCGGCCGCACGGAGCTGGTCAAGGCCCTGGGCAGCGAACTGCGCGTGCCGGCCAGCGCCGAGATCGTGCTCGAAGGCCACATCTATCCCGACGCCACGCACCCCAGCGGCTACCAGCATGCGCTAGAGGGGCCGTATGGCGACCACACCGGCTACTACAACGAGCAAGCGAGCTTCCCGGTGTTCACCATCGACCGCATCACGCTGCGCAAGGATCCGATCTACCACTCCACCTACACCGGCAAACCACCCGATGAACCGGCCGTGCTGGGCATGGCGCTCAACGAACTCTTCGTGCCGCTGTTGCAACGCCAGTTCCCCGAGATCACCGATTTCTATTTGCCACCCGAAGGCTGCAGCTACCGCATGGCGCTGGTGCAGATCAAAAAGGCCTACCCCGGCCACGCCCGGCGCGTGATGATGGGCGTGTGGAGCCACCTGCGCCAGTTCATGTACACCAAGTTCATCGTGGTGGTGGACGACGACGTCAACGTGCGCGACTGGAAGGAAGTCATCTGGGCCCTGACCACTCGCGTGGACCCGGTACGCGACACCATGATGGTGGAGAACACACCCATCGACTACCTGGACTTTGCGTCACCGGTCAGCGGCCTGGGCAGCAAGATGGGGCTGGACGCCACCAACAAATGGCCGGGTGAGACGCAGCGCGAGTGGGGCCGCACCATCAGCATGGATGCCGACGTGCAGCAGCGCATGGATGGTATCTTCGCAGGGCTGGGCTTGTAAGGAAAATCGGGCTGTAGCCCTCGTGGAATATGCGTAAACCGCTATCAATTCAGGAGTAGTTTGCGGACGGAATGCGGCACGGCTTTCACTCTGGCACGGTGCCTGCATCACGCAGTTCTTTGGTCGCTTGTGACCCGGTGCGTTGAACCGGTGTGTTGACGGGCGACGGAACCTTCGCCGATTCGGATGCCTGGCTTGGGTCTGCAAAGAATGCATAGGCGTTGCGCCCAGCGGACTTGGCGGCATACATGGCCGCGTCGGCTTGTTTCATGAGTGACCGAACATCGTCATCCCCATGGATGGGACAGATCGCAATGCCGATGCTCAGGGTGACGTTCAGCGCATGTCCCTCGACGCGCAGCGGTTCCGCCATGGTCGCAAAAATTTTCTGCGCCACTTGGGCTGCATCCTTGGGTTCGGTGATCTCGTTCAGCACAATGATGAACTCGTCACCCCCGACACGGGCCACGGTATCCCCGCTGCGGATGCAGTTTTCCAGGCGTTTGGCCACTTCCTTGAGCAGTTGGTCGCCCACCTCATGACCCAGCATGTCGTTGATATTCTTGAAGTAGTCCAGATCGAGAAACATCAGCGCAAGTGAACGCTCGAACCGCTTGGCCTGGGTCAGCGCCAGATGGAGGCGGTCAAACAACATGCGCCGGTTCGGCAGCCCGGTCAATGCATCGAAGTAAGCGAGTTGCCGGATCTGTTCTTCGGCCAACTTTCGTTCAGTGATGTCGCGGCTGGACGCGCGCCGCCCCAAGAACTCTCCGTCCTGGCCAAACACAGGCAGGCAGGCGTGCTCGATCCAGCGCACCGTCCCGTCGGGCAAGAGGATGCGGAAGCTGAATTCGCACCTTTCGGCTTGGGTCAGGTGGAATTTCAGGTGCTCAGACACCAGTGCCAAGTCTTCAGGGTGCGTGATTTTGAGCAAAAAATTGGGCTCGGTCCGGAAGGCATCGGCCCGATACCCGGTGATCTTTTCGCAGGAGCTCGAGTTGAAGAGCAACTCGCCCGTTGGGCTGATCCAGGTTTCCCAGTTGTATGTGAAGTTGGAGATGGTTTGGTACTTTTCTTCCGAATCTGCCAACAGTTTCCAGGTATGCGCCAATTTCCAACTGCCCCATGCGATCAGAGCCAGGAACAGGCTGAAAACGCTGGCAACTTTCAACACGATGGCCTGACGGATGCCACTCAAAATCTCCGCGGATTGGTGCGTGACCGACTTCCAGAAATACGGTGGAGCAGCATTCTCTTGTCCATTGGGGCCGCTCACCGCATGCGTGCCCGAACTTGATGTCTGCCCAGCCTGAAGCGGATAGACCGTTTCCCATGTCCACAAACCATCATCGCGCGTGATTTGCCCGCTGTCGGAGCTGACAATAGCATTCCAAACAGCTGGCGAACGCGCCGCCAGGCTCAGCTCGGGCCGCTTGAACATAAAGCCCCATTCATCCGCTGCATCGGGGCTTTTGAGCCAGTAACCCTCCGTGTTGAGAACCATCCCAAGCCCGGATGTTGCCTTTGAGAAGGCTTGCAGCATCTCATTGCCATAGTAGTTGAGGATGACAATGCCTCGGTTCTTGCCAGACGGTTCGGTGATAGGCGTGGCAAACCGGATCATGGGTTTGTAAGGCTCCTCGATCTTGTCCTGTTCAATGTTGAGATCAACCGGAGAAATGAACACTTCGCCTGGGCTGCGCTTGAGAGCATCGGCAAAATAATAGCGTTGCGCTTTGTTCTGCAGCTTGTCCGGCGCAACCACGATGGCCTTCCCTTGGCGAAAGTCAATCCGCACCACCTCCATGCCGGTTTCGTCGATCCAGCGTATTTGGTCGTAAAGCCGTTTGGCATTTGAAAAGCTGGAGAAGTCTTGCGTCAGATGCGCCATGTTCTCTGGTGTTGGCTGATCCACCGCACTGTGCAGCGCACTGTTTTGGGACAAGTACATGAGATCGCGGGCCACCGGCTCAATACTATTGGCCAGAGCTGCGGAGCCCAGTTTCACATGGGTGTATTCGTGGTTGTGCAGCTCGATGAGCTTGGTCTGCAATTCCAGGTAGGCGAACGCGAGCGCTCCACCAACCAAAACTGTGGCAACCGGCAAAAACACGCGAAGAAACAAACGGCGAGTTGTTCGCATCAAATCTTCCTTCGGAACACGAAGAACTGATAATTCATCGTAGTCAGGAGACTGGGCAAGCTCCTTGACATAAAGCATAAGAACGCGTCCGCATATGCTGCGTTGCAGATATCCATCGCACCCACGCAAGCCCGTGACGCTGAAAGCGTGCGCAACCGCACATAGAGCCCACCCAGTTTGGTGTAGTCTTGGATTAAGCCCGACACTCCGCACACACCACGACGCTGAAATGAACATCGTGAAAGAACCCAACACGCCGTCCGTTCGCCCATGAGGTGCGCGTGGATCGGGGTATTGCTGGCCGCGCTGTGTGTAGGCGCATGGGCTCAAGACGAGACGGCGCGGTCCGCCTTTCAGCTCAGCATCGAAGCACCCGACGAAATCCGCACGGTGTTGGAGCGCCATCTGGAGCTGCAACGCTACCGTGCGCTGACCGACCTCAGCGACAACGAGCTGGAACGCTTGATGGCCATTGCCGCCCAGGACAGCCGGGATCTGGTGGCCACGCTGGGTTACTTTTCTCCAGTGGTCCGTATCGAGCGCCCCAGCGATGGGTCTACAAAATCCCGGGTGATCACATTGCGGGTCGACCCCGGCCAGCCGACGCTGATCAGTGAAGTAACGGTCATCTTCAGCGGTCCCATAGCGCAGGACCCTTTGGCCGCTGCGCAGCGACAGCAGATTCAAGACAACTGGTCGCTGCGCACCGGGATGCGGTTCTCGCAAGACCGCTGGGACAGCGCCAAACAGCAGGCCCTGCGCCAACTCACCACGGTGCGATACCCCACCGGTCAAATTGACAGTTCGACGGCGGACATTGACGCTCCCAACCATGTAGCCCACCTGCGCGTGACACTGGATTCAGGCCCTGCCTATCAACTGGGTGGCTTGGTGGTTGGTGGCCTGGAGCGCTATGACACCGAACTGGTCACCCGGCTGGCGCGGCTGCCGCGTGGCACGCCTTACGCCCAATCCGATCTGGTCTCCGCGCAGCAGCGCCTGACCGACAGTGGTTTTTTTGACTCCGCCTATGTGAATCTGAACACCGCGGGCGACCCTGCGGCCGCGCCGGTGCTGGTGGAGTTGCGCGAAGCCAAACTGCAAAAGCTGGTAACCGGTGTGGGTATCAGTACCGACGCCGGACCGCGCGTGTCGCTGGAGCACACCCATAACAAGCTGCCCGGGCTCGGCTGGCGCGCGGCCTCCAAAATCGCATTGGACCGCGAAACGCGCGCTATCAGCACCGAGCTGACCGCGCCGCCGGACCCGGACCATTGGCGCTGGACCACTTCGGCCCAGTTGCAAGACCAGGAAACCGGTAGCACCACCGTCAGCAGCCAGCGCCTGCGTTTGGGCCGCAGCCAGAGCCAGGACCGCGTGGACCGCAGTGTCTATGCCCAGTATGACCGGGCCAACACGGCCAGCGTCGACTTCACCGAGCCCGCGCTGGCGCAGGCGTTGAGTGCCAACTACGCGGTCACCCTGCGCAACTTTGACAGCACGCCCTTCCCCTCGCGCGGCTGGGGCGTCGGCCTGGCTGTGGGTGGCGGCGCGACCCTGGGCAGCCAGACCGACCCCT
The DNA here is from genome assembly GCA_030645355.1 of Rhodoferax sp. Classification (GTDB taxonomy): domain Bacteria; phylum Pseudomonadota; class Gammaproteobacteria; order Burkholderiales; family Burkholderiaceae_C; genus Allorhodoferax. The sequence continues at coordinate 30,005 of JAUSNJ010000143.1, forward strand.
ATGCCCGCGTGGTCGCCCATGGGCTGACCTATCTGCCGCTGGACCGCGAGACCGGTGGCTCAGCGTCGACCCAGCCTGCCGGGCGCCTTGCGCTGCGTGCCGAATTCGGCGCGGTGCTGGCCAAGGAAGGAATCGCCCTGCCCAGCACCCAGTTGTTTTTGACCGGCGGCGACAACAGCGTGCGCGGTTACACCTTCCGCGACATCGGCGCCGTCCGGGCCAACGGGCTGGTTGTGCCTGGGCGTTACCTGGCCACAGGCAGCATGGAGTGGCAGCGCCCCATCCTCATGCAGGGCCAGATGAGCGACTGGGAGAGCACTGTTTTCATTGACGCAGGCGCGGTGGCCGACCACGTGTCGGAACTCCGGCCCAAGGTCGGTGTGGGCGCCGGCGTGCGCTGGAAAAGCCCGGTGGGACCGCTGCAAATTGACCTGGCATACGGCCTTGAGGTCAAGCTGCTGCGCTTGCACATGAACGTGGGGTTCAGCTTTTGAAGGCCGGCTTACGTGTAACCCTGTACACCCTTGCGGCCGCATTGTTGACCGTGCTGGTGCTGGTTGGTGGCGTCTGGGTCTGGGGTGGCTCCAGCAGCTCGCTGAACATGGCATTGGCGCGCGCTGCCAGCTACCTGCCTGCCGACCAAACCCTGGAGGTTACCGATGCCACGGGCTCCTTGCGCCAGGGGGGCCACATCGCCAGGCTGCGCTGGACGCGCGGCGCCTTGTCGGTCGAAGCCGTGGATGTCGACATCGCGTGGAGCCTGTTGCCGCTGTGGGATGGTGAACTGCGCTTGGGCAAGCTCGGTGTGCGGCAGTTGACCATCGACGACCGCCGCCCTGTCACGCCGCCTGGCAGCACCGAGCCCCCGGCCCACCTGCAATTGCCGATCCGGGTGGATGCGAGGTTTGCGATTGATAAGCTGGTCTGGGTCGGCCCACCGGGTCTTGATGCCACCAGTGTTACCGGCCGCTACAAGTTTGATAGCGATAACCACAGCCTGGACGAGGGCCAGCTGCATATTTCTTCAGGAACCTATGGCGTGAAGGCGCGCTTGCAGGCCCAGCCGCCCATGGCACTGATGGTAGAGCTCGACGGCACCGTGCAGACCACGGTGCCCAACAGCAAGCAGGCGCTCACGGTCCAGGCCAAGGCCAGCATCACCGGATCGCTGGCGGGGCGCGACGCCTTGCTGGAGTTGCAGAGTGAACTTCGGCCTCAGCTGGTGGCGGTCGCAGACACAGCGTTGCAGGCCACGCTGACCGCCAATATCCAGCCCTGGCAAGCCCAGCCGCTGGTCCGTGCCCAAGCCCAATGGCAGGCCTTGAATCTGGCCGCGCTGTGGCCGCAAGCCCCGCAAACCGATTTGGCGGGTGCGGCCCATGTCACCCCTGCGGGCACCGGTTGGCAGGCCGCCGTGCAACTGCGCAATCGCGGCAGCGGACCCTGGAATCAACAGCGACTGCCGCTGGAGAGTCTTGATGCGCAGATCGCCTTCACCGATGGGCAGTGGGTCATTCAATCCCTGAATGCCCTGGGCGCGGGCGGGCGCATAGCCGCACAGGGCCAAGCCAGCGGAACCAGCGCGGGCGCGGCCATGGCGTCGGCCTGGCAAGTCAAGGCCACCGCACAGGGCATGAACCCCGCCGCGCTGGATGCCCGTCTGGAGGCGGTGGTGCTGGATGGCCAACTGACGGCGCAGCAAACGCCAAGCGGTATCCACTTCGACGCCCGCCTGCAGAGCGCCGCAGACCAACGGTCCGCAAAGCCCGGCCTGGCCAAACCGTCCGACACGCTGCGGGGCCTGAAACTCCAAACCGTTGCAGCAAAAGGCGTCTGGAAGAGCCCCGCCTTACAACTCGACCACCTGCTGGTGCTAACCCCGGATGCCAAACTGGAGGGCACTGCCGCTTGGCACATCCAAAGCGGCGCCGCCGAGGGCAAACTGGCCCTTACTCTGCCCGGAGCCACGGCGACGCTGGACGGGAACCTGAGCGCCTCCAGCGGCGACGGTGCACTGTCGGCCAAGGTCACGGATGCGGCCCGGTTATCCCTGTGGCTGGACCAGTTGCCAGGCGCACCCGTCACCTTGCCCAGAGCCCTGCGCCAGGGCCGAGGCGAACTCAGCGCGCGTTGGCAAGGTGGCTGGGAACAACAAGGCCAAGTCCAGGGCTTGCGCCTGACGGTCACCGCGCAATTTGACCAGGACCGGCTTCGACTGGCCCTGCAGTCCAGACTGCAAGGTGGCCGTTTGAATGAAACGACCTGGCACGCCAGCCTGGACACGGCCAGCGTGCAGATCCAGGGTCTCACCCGAACCGGCGTCTGGAGTCTGTCAACCTCGGACAAGGTCCAATTCGAGCTGCAGCACGGCGCGCGTATCCAGGTTCTGGAAGTGTCCGCCGGGGCGGTCCGATTGACCGGGCCCGCTCCCGGCACCGCACGCCTGCAGTGGCAAGCGGCGCGCTGGGCACAACAGGCAGCAAAACCGGGAGTGCCCGCGCAATGGCAGACCCAGGGCAGCGTGCACGACCTGCCGCTGGTCTGGCTCGAACTGCTGGGCCAGACCCAGGTGGCAAACCTGGGCCTCAAGGGTGATGTGTTGTTTGGGGGGCAGTGGCATGCCAGCAGTGGCGACACGCTCACACTACGCGCCACACTGGAACGCACCGCGGGTGACCTGCAACTGCAGGCGCCCGAAGCCCCCGGCGGCCTGATCAGCGTGGGCCTGCGCGAGGCCAGTCTGGAGGTGATCGCGCAGGGCGACACGGTCAAAGCCAAACTGCGCTGGGACAGTGAACGGGGAGGGCAGGTGCGTGCCGATGTCAGCACCCGCCTGAACCAGCAAAACGGCACCTGGACCTGGCCGGCCGACGCGCCGCTTGCCGGCAGCGTCAGCGCCAAATTGCCGCCGGTGGGCGCGTGGTCGGTGCTGGCACCACCGGGTTGGCGCATGCGCGGCACGCTGGACGCCAACGCCACCCTGTCGGGCACGGCCTCGGCACCGCAATGGCGCGGCACGTTGCTGGCGCAAGACCTGGCCTTGCGCTCCGTGGTCGATGGCATTGACTTCAGCCAGGGCTCGCTGCGCGCCAGGCTGGACGGCCAGCGCCTGGAGATCGAAGATTTCAAACTCTTTGGCGCGGGTGGCGTCAGTGGTGGGCAGCTGGTGGTCAAGGGCTCCGTGGCATGGTTGCCCCATACCGCAGATACCACCGGTACCAGCGCTGCCGAGCGCATCCGCATGGATCTGGTGGCCGAGGCTCAATCCCTGCGCGTGAGCACACGGTCCGACCGGCGTCTGGTGGTGTCGGGCCAGGTTAGCGCCCAATTGGCCGACGCCCGCCTGGCCATCAGCGGCACCCTGAAGGCGATGGAGGCTCTCCTCATCCTGCCCGACGACAGCACCCCGCGACTGGGCGACGACGTGCGTGTGCGTGGCCCACAAACCAGTACGGCGCCGACCCCGGCTGCGCCAACCCCAACCGGCGTGCGGGTGGTGCCGAATGTGGCCATCACCCTGGATCTGGGCGACAACTTTGAAGTGCGGGGGCGCGGGCTCAACACCCGCCTGGCGGGCAGTCTGGAGCTGCGCAGCAATGCCGACACCAAACAGGTGCCGCGCCTCACGGGTTTGCTGCGGACCGTGCGCGGCACCTACAAAGCCTACGGCCAGCAGTTGGCCATAGAAGAAGGGGTGTTGCGCTTTAGCGGCCCCTTGGACAACCCATCACTGGACATTCTGGCGCTGCGGCCCAACCTGCAGCAGCGGGTTGGCGTACAGGTTCAGGGCACAGCGCTGGCACCGGTGGTGCGGCTCTACGCCGACCCCGATCTGCCGGATTCGGAAAAACTGGCATGGCTGGTATTGGGGCGCTCCGCCGCAAACGGTGGCGCTGAATCCGCCATGCTGCAGCAGGCCGCCATGGCCTTGTTAGGCGGCCGCGGCCCGGGCATCACAGCCCGGCTGGCGCAGACCCTGGGGCTCGACGCGTTGTCCATGGGCGGCGGCGCCAACACCGCAGACGGCGGCAGCACGGGCGCCACCGTCACGCTGGGCAAACGGCTGTCGCGGGATTTTTATGTCAGCTTTGAGCGCAGCATGGCTGACACGCTGGGCACGCTCTATATCTTTTACGACCTGTCGCGCCGCCTCACGCTGCGCGCGCAAAGTGGGGAACAGAGCGCGGTGGACTTGATCTTTACGCTGCGGTATGACTGACGGGGTCCTGATCTTCCCTGCGTGTGGTCACATAGATATGCCAGACCGCCATGAACATGGCTGCAATCGCCGGGCCTATGACAAAGCCGTTGATGCCAAACACCACCATGCCACCCAGCGTGGTGATCATCACCACATAGTCGGGCATGCGCGTGTCTTTGCCCACCAGGATGGGTCGTAACAGGTTGTCGATCAGGCCAATCACCAGTACGCCCCAGGCGCACAGCGCAACGGCTTGCCAGAGTGCGCCGGTGACAAAGAAGTACAGCGCCACGGGCAGCCACACCAGTCCCGCGCCAATGGCGGGCAGCAGCGACAAGAACGCCATCAGCACCGCCCACAGCAAGGCACCACTGACGCCCAGCACCCAGAATGCCAGGCCACCCAGCGCGCCCTGGATAACAGCCACCAGTAAATTGCCTTTGACTGTGGCACGGATCACGGTGGTGAACTTGCTGATCAATTCCCTTTTGTGCTGGGGGGCCAGCGGCACCGCATTGCGCAGGGCACGCGCCAGACTCTCGCCATCGCGTAGCAGGAAAAACGCCAGGTACAGCGTGATGAACAGGCTGGTGACGAACTCAACGGTCAACTGCCCAATGCCCAGCGCCTGCGTGGCGAGATACTGGCTGCCCTGTGCCAATGCAGCGGAGATCCGGCGCTGCAAGGCCGCGAAGTTGACCAGGCCAAAGCGATCCAGCAAAGCCGTCAGCCAGTCCGGAAGGGCATTGAACACACCGCGAAAGTAGCCGGTGGGATTGACCTCGCCCGACTGCACCTGTTGGTAAAACTGGGCCACCTCCTGCGCCAGCGCGGCGGTCAGCAATGCAAACGGAAGAATCAGCACCACCAGGATCAGCGCCAGCGTCAGCAGGGCCGCCAACGTGCGCCGCCACTTGAGACGCGCCAGCAGTCGCCGGTACACGGGCGCAAACAGCAGCGCAATGATGGCACCCCACATGATCGCGCCGTAGAACGGCTGCAGGATCCAGCCCAGCGCCAGGGTCACCACCACCATCAGCGGCAGCAGGGCGCGGTTCTCGATGACACCGGGGTCTTGGTCGTTGCTAGCGGGCATGGCGATTCTCGTAGGCATGCCGGGATCGGCGTCCCCATCGTAGCAGCGACGTTGTTTCCCAATCGTGCCAGCGGCCGGGGCAAAGGCGCGATACTTCGCCACATGTGGTTGAACTGTCTATCCGTTATCCGTAACCCGCACCGGCCCTTTTGCCTTTGCCTGTGCGCCTTGTTGCTGTGCGCCACCAGCGTCGCGGCCCCCGCGGCCGACCTGGTGTTGGATGTGACACGTGCCCAGCCCGAAGCGGTTTCCCTGACCCCTCACTTTGCGGTGTTCGAGGACCCCAGTGCGGCGCTGACCCTGGCCGATGTCACCCGGCCTGAGTTCGCGCAGCGCTTCAAGACCGAGGCGCGCAGCGGCCAGGCGCTTGGGTTCTCCTACACCCGGTCTGCGGTGTGGCTGCGGCTGCATGTGCAGAACCCCAGCGATCAACCGGTTGATCGGGTGCTGGAGATCGCGTATGCGCTGCTGGCCCAGGTCGACTTTTATCAGCCGATGGAAGAGGGCCAAGGCTACCGGTCCATTCAGGTCGGCTATGCCCGCCCGATGGCGGCCCAGCCGCACCTGAGCCGGTTCATCGTCTTGCCGTTCACGCTGCCGGCGCACGCGGACCAACAGGTGTATTTGCGTGTGGAGTCGCCCAACTCACTGAACATTCCGGCGCTTTTGTGGGAGCCCAAGGCCTTCTACAGCTATGAGAGAAGTTCCTATGCGCTGCAAGCCCTGTACTTCGGCGTGGTGCTGGCCATAGCCTTCTACAACCTGATGCTGTTTTTCGCGCTGCGCGACTTCAGCTACCTGCTCTATGTGGTGTTTGCCAGTTGTGTGGCCGTGGCGCTGGCCGCCTTCACGGGCCTGGGGGTCGAGTTTCTCTGGGGTGATAGACCGGCATGGTCCATGATGGGCGTCAACGTGCTCGCCGCCGCGGCAGGGATGGTCATGCTGTTCTTTGCCCGCCGTGTGCTCAACACGCAGGCGCTGGTGCCGCGCATCGACCGGCTGATGAAGTGGTTCATCGGCGTCAACGCGCTGTCGTTTTTCGTGCTGATTCTGTGGTTTCGGGAATTCGCCCCGGTGTTCGTGGTGATCAATGCAATTACCGCCCTGTTCCTGCTGTTTGTTGGCGTGGCCTGCGCCACCAAACGCCAGCGCAGCGCGTACTTTTTTGTCGCCGCCTTTTTCACGATGTTGATGGCGGTGGCCCTGTCGCACTTGCGCAATCTGGGGGTTCTGCCCACCAATGTGTTCACCTCCGACGGTACCCAGATCGGCTCGGCGCTGGAAATGTTGTTGCTGTCCTTCGCGTTGGCCGATCGCTACAACGCCCTGCGTCGCGAAAAGGCCGAAGCCCAAGCCCAGGCGCTGCACGCACAGGGTGAGTTGGTCAAGACGCTGCAGGCGTCCGAGCGTCTGCTGGAGGTCCGGGTCGAGGCACGCACCGCAGAACTGCAATTGCTCAATGCCAGGCTGGAGGAGATCAGCACCACCGATGGGTTGACCGGGGTCGCCAATCGCCGCCGCTTCGACACCGTGCTGGCCAGCGAATGGACCCGTGCCGCGCGCCTGGGCCAGCCCCTGGCCATTGGTTTGATGGATGTCGACTGGTTCAAGCACTACAACGACCACTACGGCCACCAGGCGGGTGACGACTGCCTGCGACGGGTGGCGCGCCTGCTGGCGGACACCATCTGCCGCACCGGTGATCTGGTGGCCCGCTACGGTGGTGAGGAGTTTGTGTTTATTGCCCCTGCCACCACGGGAGCCGATGCGCTGGACATGGCGCACCGGGTTTGTGTCGCACTGCAAGCGCTGGGGCTACCACACGACCAGTCCGCCTTTGGGTGTGTGACCGCCAGCATGGGTGTGGCCTCGGTGTTTCCAGCGGAGGGCGGCACACCGGACGAACTGCTCCGCGCCGCTGACGGCGCGCTCTATACCGCCAAGGCGCAGGGGCGCAACCAGGCGGTATTGGCGGGCGCCTAGCCCTGGACGAAAACCCCGCACCAGCGCAGTATTTGCCCGGTGGGATAAGATGTATTTAGTTTAGTTGTTTTCCCCGTCCCATGACCCAACCCCCTTCCTCCCGCGTGATTCCCATTCAGGCTGTGCCCGCCGAGCCCGAAGACCAGAGCTTTCTCTCTGCCTACGAGAAGCAGATCCGCATCTACCCGCGCTCGGTCAAGGGCTGGTTTGCCAACTGGCGCTGGGTCATGGTCTGGGTGACGCAGATCGTGTTTTACGGCCTGCCCTGGGTGCAGTGGAATGGCCGCCAGGCCATGCTGTTTGACCTGAACGAGCGGCGTTTCTTCATCTTCAACCTGGTGCTGCACCCGCAGGACCTGATCTATCTGGCGGCGTTGCTGGTCATCGCCGCGTTGGCGCTGTTCTTCTTCACCGCCGTGGCCGGGCGGCTGTGGTGCGGCTATGCCTGTCCGCAGACCGTGTACACCGAAATCTTCATGTGGTTCGAGCGGCGCATCGAAGGCGACCGCCAGGCGCGCATGCGCCTGGACGCCGCGCCCTGGAGCATAAACAAGCTGCTGCGCAAGGGCGGCAAGCAATTCGCGTGGATTGGCTTTGCGCTGGTGACGGGTTTCAGTTTCGTCGGCTATTTCACGCCGATTCACCAGCTGGTCGCCGAGCTGGTGCAGTGGTCGTTTTCGCCGTGGGAGTGGTTCTGGGTGCTGTTCTATGCCGGCGCCACTTACGGCAACGCCGGCTACATGCGCGAGCAGATCTGCAAATACATGTGCCCCTATGCCCGCTTCCAGAGCGCGTTGATCGACATGGACTCGCTGGTCATCGCCTACGACGCCGAGCGCGGCGAATCGCGCGGCTCGCGTTCCCGCTCGGCCGACCCCAAGGCGCTGGGCCTGGGTGACTGCATCGACTGCACGTTGTGCGTGCAGGTCTGCCCCACCGGCATCGACATCCGCAACGGCCTGCAGAATGAGTGCATCGCCTGCGCTGCCTGCATCGACGTGTGTGACGACGTCATGGACAAGATGGGCTACGCCAAGGGCCTGATCCGCTACTCCTCTGGCGCCGGCATTGAGCAGCATCTGAACGCCAAGCAAATGGTGGGCCGTGTGGTGCGTCCACGGGTTCTGATCTATGGCGCGCTGTTGCTGGTCACTGCCACGGTGTTTGTGGTCAGCATTTCCATGCGCAAGGGCTTCTCCGTCGACGTCCTCAAGGACCGTGGCACGCAGGCGCGGGTGGTGGAGCAGGGTTATATCGAAAACGTTTACCGCCTGCAGATCATGAACGGCACCGAGCAGGCGCAGGACTACACCGTGACGGTGTCGGGCCTGCCGGGGCTGGCGATTGCCACGCCGGTGCAACTGCATGTGGCGCCCACCGGCATCGGCATGATGCCGGTGCGCCTGACGTTGCCGCCGACCGGGGCCGAGTCCTACCAGGGTCGCTCCAACCCCATCACGTTTGAAATCACCGCGCTGCAGGGCACGCAGAACCGGGTGGCGCGCGAGAAGTCCACCTTCTTTGTGCCGCGCTAAAAGTGCCCCCACGCTTCGCTGCCCCCCTAGGGGGCCGTCCGCGCCTTGGGGCGGCCCGGCGGCGCTAAGTCGGCCCGTCAGCGCTGACATGCCGTACCATTCGGGCGCATGTCCCCGCCCCACATCCTCCTGCTCGAAGACGACCCGGCCATCGCCAGGACCGTGGTCTATGCCCTGGAGCGCGCGGGCTTGCGGGTCACACACTGTCTGCTGGTAGCCGATGCCTTGCGCCAGTTGGCGTGCGCGTCGCCCGATGCGCTGGTGCTGGACATAGGCCTGCCCGATGGTTCGGGGCTGGATGTGTGCCGCCAGGTGCGCGCAAGTGCGCCGCACGCCCACCTGCCGGTGCTGATGCTCAGCGCCCACGGGGAAGAAGTGGACCGGGTGGTGGGCCTGGAACTGGGTGCAGATGACTATGTGACCAAGCCCTTCAGTCCGCGCGAACTGGTGGCACGGGTGCGTGGACTGCTGCGCCGTGCGTCCACCATGGCCGCCTCTCCGGCGGCTCACCATGCCGCTGTTCCTGCTGGGTTCACATTGGATGTGGAAGGTCAGCGCGCCACCTGGCAGGGGCAAACCCTGGACTTGACCCGCCGTGAGCTGGGCCTGCTGGCCGAGTTGCTGCGCCACCCGGGGCGCATTCGCAGCCGCGAGGCCTTGCTGGGCGCCGTGTGGGGCCATGCGTCCGAGAGCACGGACCGCACGGTGGACACCCACATCAAGACCCTGCGCGCCAAGCTGCTGCAGATTACGCCCGCGTTCGATCCCATCACCACGCACCGGGGCCTGGGCTACGCCATTGTGTCGGATTCGCCCGCGCAGGGTTGACGCATGCACCTGGGTATCCGCATCCTGTTCGGGTTCTTCCTGATCACCGGGCTGGCCGGCTTCTTTGTGCTGCGGATTTTTGTGGCCGAGATCAAACCCAGTGTGCGCGAGGTCATGGAAGACATGATGGTGGACACGGCCAACATCCTGGCCGAGGTGGCCGCCGATGATTTGCACAACGGCACCATGGCCCAGGGTCGCTTTGCCAAGCAAGTGGGCGCCTATGCGCGCCGCCCCGTCGACGCCCGCATCTGGGGGCTGGACAAGCAGACCCTGGACTTTCGGGTCTATGTGACCGACGTGCGTGGCACGGTGGTGTTTGACTCCAGCAGCGTGGCCGTGGGCCAGGATTATTCGCAGTGGCGCGACGTGGCGCGGACCCTGCGTGGCGAGTACGGAACCCGGGCCACGCGCGAGGTGCAGCAGGATGACCGTACCTCCGTCATGTACGTGGCGGCTCCGGTCAAGCACGGTGATCAGGTGATTGGCGTGCTGACAGTGGCCAAGCCGGTGTCCACGGTGCAGGCGTTCATCGACCGCGCCGAGCGCAAGATGCTGGTCAGCGGCCTGTGGCTGCTGGGCCTGTCGGCGGCGGTGGGCGTGGTCGTCACGCTGTGGGTGGTGCTGAGCATTCGCCGGCTGCGCCGCTACGCCAACGCCACCGAGGCCGGCAAGAAATTGCCCTTGCCCCGCATCCCCGGCGAGCTGGGCGATTTGGCCCGTGCGATGCAGGCCATGCGCCAGCGGGTGGAAGGGCGTGACTACATCGAGGGCTATGTGCGCGCCCTGACGCATGAGCTCAAGAGCCCGCTGGCCGCCATCCGCGGCGCGGGTGAGCTGCTGCAGGAGAGCCTGCCCGAGGCCGACCGCCAGCTGTTTGCCGCCGACGTGCTGGTGCAGACCCGGCGCTTGCAGTCCCTGGTGGACCGCCTGCTCGAACTCAGCAAGCTGGAGCAACGCCAGGAGCTTGAACAACCCCAAATTGGGTTGTTGTCAGAGTGTTTGGAGTCTCTTCTGGCTCTAGCCCTCGTGGATAGGTCTTCTATAGCTATTGAATTGCTAGCAAGTTCGCAACCTGCCGTGGTCCGTGTCGAACCCGGTTTGCTGGCCCTGGCGCTGGGCAATCTGCTGGACAACGCGGCCGCCTTTGCGCCGCCGGGCAGCACCATCACCCTGCAGGCGCAGGGCTCGACCATCGTGGTGCAGGACAGCGGCCCCGGTGTGCCGGACTATGCCTTGCCCAAGCTGGGGCAAAAATTCTTTTCCACCGTGCGCCCGGACGGCGTGACCAAGGGCTCTGGCCTGGGCCTGGCCATCGTGCAGCAGATCATGGCGATCCACGGTGGCAGCATGCATGTGGAGAACACCCACCCGGGCTTGCGGGTGGAGTTGCGCTTTCCGTAGCGTTTATTTTCCAGACTTCACACCCGCTTCACAGACTTCACACCGCCCTCACCGGGGGGGCGCACGCTCAGGACCTTGTTCAACATGGAGGGTCTGATGAAGGAAATCATTTTTGGGAAACTCGGCGGCTTGCTGCTGGTCGCCGCGCTGCTGCTGATCGGGCTGGGGCAAATCACCGCCCTGGTGCGGGATCGCCAGGTGCAGCACATGAACGCCGTGAGCAGCGTCTCACAAAGCCTGGCGGGCAGCCAGACCCTGCTTGGCCCACTGGTGCAGATGGCGTGCACGGAGGAGTGGAACGAGGCCGCCAGCATCCAGCAGCGCGCGTTCGCCCGCGTGCTGGCACCCAGCTCGTTGGTGGTGGTCGGCAACAGCCAGGTCGAGGCGCGCGCGCGCGGGCTGCATGCCACCCAAGTGTTTACGCTGAAGTCGCGCATCACCGCCCAATGGACGGATCTGAGGGCGCTGGACGGTGGTGGGCGCCTGCATGCAGGCTCCCGGCTGCAGTGCAGCCCGCCCGTGCTGCTGCTGGCCGTGTCGGACGCACGGGGCATTCGCCAGGCCGATATCAAGGTCAACGGGCAGGCGCTGGCAGTGCAGGCCGGCACCGCACATACCACCTACACCCGTGGCGTGCAGGCCAGCTTGCCGGTCAGCACGGCCCTGGATGCACCCATGACTGCGGAGATTGTGCTGGAGCTGGTGGGCACCGAGGGCCTGAACGTCGTGCCCTTGGGCAGCGCCACGCAGATCCAGTTGACGTCCAACTGGGCACACCCCAGCTTCTACGGGCAGTTTCTGCCCTCCGAGCGCACGATCAGTGACAAGGGCTTTGACGCCAGCTGGCGCGTGTCGGCCCTGGCCAGTTCGGCCCAGCAGGCGGTGTTGAACGGCAGCCAGCTGTGCAACAGCGGCAACGTGCGCACACAGGACTACGACACACCGCAAGGCACAGCGACGGTGACCAAGGCCTCATGTGTGGAGACCCTGGGCGTGGGCTTCTTCGACCCCATCAACACCTATTCGCTGTCCGACCGCGCCACCAAGTACGGGCTGCTGTTCATTGCGCTGACCTTCGTGGCGGTGGGGCTGTTTGAGTTCATGCGTGGGCTGCGGGTGCACCCCATCCAGTATTTCCTGGTCGGTGCTGCCATCAGCATTTTCTTTTTGCTGCTGGTCAGCCTGTCCGAGCATCTGGCCTTTGGCGTGGCCTATGCCACGGCGGCCAGCGCCTGCGTGGCCTTGCTGGGCTATTACGCCAGCCACATGCTGCACAGCTGGAAACGCGGCCTGCCATTTGCCAGTGGCATTGCAGCCTTGTATGGGCTGCTGTACGTGCTGCTGCAGCTGGAGCAGACCGCGATGGTGGTGGGCGCGATTGCCCTGTTCATCGTGTTGGGAGTCGTGATGGCGCTGACACGCAAGGTGGACTGGTACGCGCGGTTGCAGATGGTCTGAGGCCCGTCTCCTGGTGCGAACTGGCTGTCACCTGCGTTCTGACAGGTGGCAGCCGCCACGCAGACAATGTCTGCATGGACTTTGCACACTCCCCCCGGGCGCAAGACCTGCGCCAGCGTCTTGAAGCCTTTCTGCAGCGTTATGTGTTGCCATACAACGCGGCCTGGCACGCGTCGGTGCAAGCGGGTGTCTACCCGCCGCCGTTTTTGGAGGACCTGAAGGCCCTGGCGCGTGAAGAAGGCTTGTGGAATTTGTTCCTGCCCACGCTGCGCGCGGACGAACCGGGAACCCCTCTCTCCAACCTGGACTACGCCCCGCTGGCGGAAATGATGGGCCGCCTGCACTGGGCGCCCGAGGTCTTTAACTGCAGCGCCCCCGACACCGGCAACATGGAGCTGCTGCACCGCTTTGCCAATGCGCAGCAACGCACGCAGTGGCTGGAGCCACTATTGAACGGTGACATCCGCTCAGCCTTTGCGATGTCGGAGCCTGACGTGGCCTCCAGCGACCCCACCAATTTACAGACCACGGTGCGCCGCGACGGCGACCAGCTGGTGCTCAACGGCCGCAAGTGGTTCATCACCGGCGTGGCCCATCCGCAGTGCAAGCTGCTGATCGTCATGTGCCGCAACGCAGCGGACGGGGACGATACAGCGGATGCCAGTGCCCACCACCAGCACAGCATGGTGCTGGTCCCCCTGGACACCCCCGGCGTGCAGGTGGTGCGCAATATTGCCGTGGTGCACCACCAGTCGCCCGAAGGCCATTGCGAAATCGTGCTGCGCGATGTGCGCGTCAGCGCCGACCATTTGCTGGGCGCATGGGGCGAAGGTTTTGCGATGGCGCAGGCGCGCCTGGGGCCGGGGCGCGTGCACCACTGCATGCGCGCCATTGGCCAGTGCGAGCTGGCGCTGGAATTGGCCACCGAGCGCACGCTGGAGCGCCAGGCCTTTGGCAAATATCTGTCGGACTTCTCCAACGTGCAGGACTGGATCGCCGAGTCGCGCATGGAGATTGACCAGGCCCGCTTGCTGGTGCTGCAGGTGGCGTGGATGCTGGATCAGCAACCCGGTGTGGTGGAGCCCGCCGCGCTGCGCGCCCAGGTCGCCGCCATCAAGGTGGTGGCCGCACGCCTGCAGTCCCGCGTGGTGGATCGCGCCATGCAGGTCTTTGGCGCCATGGGCTTGTCGCCCGACACACCACTGGCCTTCTTCTGGACCTGGGGCCGGGCACTGCATCTGATGGATGGGCCGGATGAGGTGCACCTGCGCACCGTGGCACGGCATGAACTGGCGCAGGGGCGGGCGCGCGCTGGATCGACTGCGGCGTATTTCACGACGCCGGAGCAGATGCAGGCGTTGCCGCGGATTCGGTAGAGAGCAGCTTATGCCTGCATGTGTGGGGGCTGGCGGATCGGGTATTCGTTCTCTGGCCCACGCTCGCCGTCTTGCATGCTTGGATTGCCCGCTTTGGTCCGTTTACGCGTTGGTGGGCGTGCCGACTCTGTGGCAACGTCGAATGGGGCCGACGCCCGAATACCCAATCCACCAGCCTGCCAGAATACGGGTATACGTTTAACAAACTGTGGAACCAGCGCAAGCAAGGCTGCGAGCCACTTTCTGGGGATTTTGATGGTCAACTTATGGAGCAGCGCTCAATGAACATCCGTCGCACGCCCCAGCAGAAGAAGGCGCTCAGTCTTGAGCGAGACCGACGAAACGCCTATGGCGAAAGAGGTGCGAACTCCCGCTTCGCGATCGCCCGGCACAAGGCAAAGGACTTGCGGCGCATCCGTCGCATGGAAAATGCGCCTCTTGGTTCACGCACGCTCGTCCCGGCAGAAGACGACCTCGCCGAGGCACAGTTGCGCGCAGTTGCTCATCCGCCGCGCTCTTGGAAGAAGTCGCCAGATAGGCCGTTGGCGGAGAATGTCGAGAGAAAGCTGGTTCGCCGGGCTGCTATCGCCGAAGCAGGCGGAAGGAGGCGCGCTCGTGGATAACACTTCAATCGACATGGACCCACAACAGCAGGAGGCGGCTTCGCGGCAAGTGTTGGTGGTCCGGTCATTTTTACGTTAAGGCTTACCGAACCAAATGCTTATGGCACTCAAACGTCGTATTGCGGATGGCTTCTTGGTCGCGGCCGATGTCGCTGGCGTTGCGCTGTCTGGATCGGGCGCTGTCGTTGTCGCTGTTCTCGGCAAGTTCATGCTGGCGGTCGTTCTCGGCGCCATTGCATTGGGGTTCTTCCTGCGGCTGACTGGCCGGCGACGCGGACAAGTCGTAGTTTCGCCTCGCACGCCAGCGTGGAGTCGCGCCGTTTCGGCGGGATTGGCTGCCGTGGAGGTTGCCTTGCTCGTCGAGGCCACGAATTTCCCTGTGCGCTTCGATCAAGCGGGCTTTGAGCCGTGGCATTGGATCCTTGTCCTTGTGGCACTTTCGGTCACTTATCCGCTCAATCTGCGGGTGATGGGCCGCCTCATTCGGAGGCGTCATGTCACATCGCAGCCTTAGCTGGTTTGTCGAATGGGCCCACAACGGCGGCCAGTTTGGTCGCCATTCTTCAATGCTGAGTGTGCCGTCGCGGCCCATTCACGGTCGACGTTAGAAGCATGCGGAAGCACGTTCATGTTGTTCGTCTTGCTGGAGTCTCGTTGAAGGGCGTGCTCTTGCTTGGCTTGCTACTTGGCATCCTGGAAACGAGCAGTTTGGCGCCTCACGCCTGGGTTGGAAGGGTTCAACCGTTTGGGAGTTTTCCATCCCTCGAATTTTTCATTGCTTCAGTTCCGGTGGCGGCATTGATCGTCTCGATAATGCTAGTTTCAATGTGGCTTGCATTTGCGTTGTGGTCACTCATACTTGTGCGGTGGGTGCCTATAAAGACGCAACGGGCTCTGGTGCGGAGAGTTCTGTTACATGGGGCTGCTGCGAAGCATGGTTTATGGATACTTGGTCATGCGCCGTGGCGAAGCCTCTAACAGGGCATTCCATCCGACCGCTTACGGCGGCTGAATTCCAACGTAACAACTGCTCGGGATAGCCGCGAAAGTCGCCTCTCTGCCATCAGCGGAACTTGGACCTGTCCTAAGCGCCTTCACCTCCCAAGGCGGGCGGTTGGGCTTGCGGGCGCAGCGTTGGGGAGAGAGAGACTATAAGCAAAACGGGCCGCTAGCCCTCGTGGAATATGCCTATGCAGCTATGTATTTTGCAGCGCTCAACGCCACACACCGCCAGGTCGGTGGGCCGGGTGTCCCTACGTCGGCCCCATTTGCGGTCGCCACAGAACAGGCGAACCAACCACAGTGTTAACGCAGTAACTGAATAGAACCGAAAACAGCCGCCCGCGAGCGTGGGCCAGAGAAGGGGCACCCGGCCCACCGGCCCCGCCAAACCCGCCCCGCAAGACTAAAAGGTCTCCCAATCGTCATCAGACCCAGCGGATGCCTTGGCCGTTGACGCCTTGGGCGCGGCAGGCGCCTTGACCGGCGGCGCCAGCGTGGGCTGCTGGCCTCTCAGTGCCGGCTTTCGTGGCGCCGGTGCCAGCTTGGCGGGCCGGGTTGGTGGTGGGGGCGTCTGACGGACCGGTGCGGGACGCGCAGCCTGGCGCCGTACAGCCGGGGCCTCATGTTCGGCCGAGAGCTTGAACACGGCCACCACATCGACCAGCTCCTGCGACTGCTGCTTGAGTCCGCTGGCCGCAGCGGCCATCTGTTCCACCAATGCCGCGTTTTGCTGCGTGGCGTTGTCCATATGGCTCACCGCCTCGCCGACCTGCGCCACGCCGGCGGCTTGCTCGTTGCTGGAGGCGCTGATCTCGACCATGATGTTGGTCACGCGTTTGATCGAATCGACGACCCTCGTCATGGTCTCGCCGGCCTTGTCCACGAGTGTCGTGCCCTGCTCAACGCGCTCCACGCTGGCGTTGATCAGCATCTTGATTTCCTTGGCGGCTTCGGCGCTGCGCCCGGCCAGGGACCGCACCTCGCTGGCCACCACGGCAAAGCCACGGCCCTGCTCGCCGGCCCGGGCTGCTTCCACGGCGGCATTGAGCGCCAGGATATTGGTCTGGAAGGCAATGCCGTCAATGACGCTGATGATGTCCGAAATCTTGCGCGAGGACTCGTTGATGCCCTTCATGGTTTGCACCACCTGGTTGACCACTTCGCCGCCCTGGGTGGCCACGACGGATGCATCGGCGGCCAACTGGTTGGCGTGCAGTGCTGACTCTGCATTGCCGCGCACGGTGGAGCCCAGCTCTTCCATGCTGGCAGCGGTTTCTTCCAGGGCGCTGGCCTGCTGTTCGGTGCGGGAGGACAGGTCGTGGTTGCCCTGCGCAATTTCGGCGCTGGCGTTGGCCACCGACTCCGAGCCCCTGCGCACGTTGGAGACCACCCCGGCCAGACTGGTTCGCATGTCTTCCATGGCATGCAGCAGCAGCGAGATCTCGTCCTTGCCCTTGGCGTCCAGTGACACCGTCAAGTCTCCCTTGGCAAACCCCTGCGCTGCCTGAACCGCGAATCCCAAGGGGCGGGTGATGAGACGGGTGATCCACAAGCCCAGGCCGGCGGCCAGGGCGACAGCAATCAGCACCACCAGCATCAGACCACCGCGTGCCACGGAGTAGGTGGACTTGGCGCTGTTGTAGGCTTCTTCTGCCCCCTGCTTGTTGAACGTAATCAGGCCATCCAGTGTCTTGAACAGGGCTCGCAGCGCGGCCTGTGATTCTCCGTTCATGTAGGCGGTCGATGCGATGGCTTCGGCCGGTCCGATATTGGAGAGTTCCAGCAGCTTCTTTTGCGCGTCGTAGTAGCGGGCCAGGTTCTTTTGGTACTCCGCCCACATCTTTTCTTGTTCAGGGCCGGTCACCATGGCCTTGTATTTCTCGCCGACCTCGACAATCTTGGCCTTGGCCTTGTTGATGGTGTCTTCCTCTGGCGATTTTTCTTCCCCCAGTACGGCGATGACGTGCTGCATCTCCGCGCGGCGGATGGTGTTGAGGTGGATCTGCATGTCGCCCACCAGCGACACACTGGGCAACCAGTTGGTGGCCATATCCTCGGTATTGCCATTGATCTTGGCCAGTTCGAACATCGCAAAGCCGCCGGCCATCGCGGTCGATATCACGAGGATCAGGAACACGGCCCCCAGCTTCACGCTGATTTTGATGTCGGAAAGACTCATTTTTTCTCCACAAAGTCACTGGATGGACTGCCACCTGGGCATCCATTGCATAAGTGCCCATCTTGCATGGTTTTTCGCCACCCGGTAGGTGGTTGTTTCCCTAATGTGTCAGCTAGCGTAAGATTTCTGGCACCTGCGCGACACTTGTGCACCATCCAAGGAAACCCATGACTGCTGCCACCCCCCCCAACACCCTGCAAACCATCACCCTCGGCGGGGGCTGCTTCTGGTGCACGGAGGCGGTCTATGTGCAGGTCAAAGGGGTGGTCGATGTGGAATCCGGCTACAGCAATGGCCATGTGCAGCATCCCAGCTATGAGGACGTATGCACGGGCACCACCGGCCACAACGAAGTGGTCAAGCTGATGTTTGATCCGGCGCAGATCAGCACGCGCGAGGTGCTGGAGATTTTCTTCGTCATCCACGACCCCACCACGCTGAACCGCCAGGGCAATGACAGTGGCACGCAGTACCGCAGCGGCATTTACTACTCCACGCCCGAACAACAGGCCGAAGCCCAGGCGGTAATGGCCGAGATGGCGGCCAGCGGCGTCTACAGCCGCCCCCTGGTGACCGAGGTGCTGCCGCTGGCCAACTACTGGCCGGCCGAGGACTACCACCAGGACTTCTTTGCGCGCAACCCGCACCAGGGCTATTGCATGGCGGTGGCGGCACCCAAGGTGGCGAAGTTTCGCAAGACCTTTGCGCGGTTGCAAAAAGCCTGACCTGCATCAACTTTTTCGTGCTCAGGCGCCGCGCCCCGCACCACAAATGCGGGCCGCGAAGTTAAGATGGATTCGTAATTGCCCCGCACAAGCGCCTGCCGCTGTGGCACACGCTGTCTGCTGGATCGCCACCGAAAGACTGTCATGAGCAAAACCCCTAGTACTTCCATTCGTACCGTGGCCCTGGTCGGCCACGGAGCAGCCGGCAAGACCACGCTGGCGGAAAGCCTGCTGGCGGCCACGGGCGCCATCACCAGCCGGGGTACCGTGGAAAAGGGCAACACCACCTGCGACTTTGACCCCCTGGAAAAGGAGTTCGGCCATTCGCTACAGACCGCGTTGGCCACGCTGCAGTGGGGCGGTGCACAGATTCACCTGATCGACACCCCGGGCTACCCCGACTTCGCCGGGCAGGCCATTGCCGCGCTGGCGGGCGTGGACACGGCGCTGGTGGTCATCAATGCGCAAACCGGCATCGAGCTGGCCACCGAACGCATGTTCAACCTGGCTGGCGAGCGCGGACTGTGCCGCATGATCGTCATCAACAAGATCGATGCCGACAACGTGGATCTGCAGGCCCTGGTCAACCAGATTCGCGAGCGATTTGGCAAGCAGTGCCTGTTGCTGGATGTGCCCGCCCACCATGGGCAGGATGTGGTCGAGCTGCTGGGCCACACCGATGGCGACAGCGACTTTGCGTCGGTCGCCGCTGCGCACCGCGCCCTGATCGACCAGATCATTGAAGAAGACGACACCCTGATGGCGCGTTACCTGGAGGACGGCGTGGACCCCAGCCCGTCCGAGCTGCATGCACCGTTTGAAGCGGCGCTGCGTGCCGGGCACCTGATTCCCATCCTGTTTGTGTCGGCCAAGACCGGCGCGGGCGTGCCGCAGTTGCTGGACGCGCTGGCCCAGCTGGCGCCCAATCCGGCCGAAGGCAACCCGCCCCCGTTTTACCGCGGCGAGCCCGGCGCACAGCCCCAGGCCTTTGCGGCGCAACCGGATGACGCGCTGCATGTGCTGGCCCATGTGTTCAAGGTGGTGATGGACCCATTCATCGGCAAGATGGGGGTGTTTCGCGTGCACCAGGGCACCGTCGCCAAAGACGCGCAGCTGTTCGTTGGTTCGGGCAAGCGGCCGTTCAAGGTGGCGCATCTGTACCGCCTGCAGGGCAAGGACTATATCGAAGTACCCAGCCTGGGGCCGGGCGATATCGGGGCTGTGGCCAAGGTGGAGGAAATCGAGTTTGACTGCGTGTTGCACGACTCGCACGATGAAGACCACATCCATTTGAAGCCACTGCAGTTTCCGCTGCCCATGCAGGGCCTGGCGGTGCAAACCAAACGCAAGAGCGACGAGCACCGCCTGTTTGAAATCCTGCACAAGCTCGAACTCGAAGACCCTTGCTTCAAGGTCGAGCGCCACCCCCACACCAACGAGACGGTGATCCGTGGCCTGGGCGACATGCACCTGCGCACCAAGCTGGCCCGCATGCAACAGCAGTTCAAGATGGAGCTGGACACCAGCCCGCCGCGCATTGCCTACCGTGAAACCATTACCCAGCCATCCGAGGGGCACTGCCGCCACAAGAAGCAAAGCGGCGGGGCCGGCCAGTTTGGCGAGGTGATGCTGCGCATAGAGCCGCTGGATCGCGGTGCGGGCTTTGAGTTTGTCGACGTGGTCAAGGGCGGCGCCATTCCCGGGGTCTTCATGGCCGCCGTGGAAAAAGGCGTGCGCCAGGCCTTGACCGATGGTGTCGTGGCGGGCTACCCGGTGCACGACCTGCGGGTCACCGTGTATGACGGCAAGACCCATGCGGTCGACGGCAAGGACATTGCGTTCACGCTGGCCGGGCGCAAGGCCACGGTGGAGGCGGTGCGCAAGGCACACCCGATCGTGCTGGAGCCCATGGTCAACATCGAGGTGCTGGCGCCAGAGGCCTCCATTGGCGACCTGACCGGTGACCTGTCCAGCAAGCGCGGCCATGTCACCGGCACGCAGCCGCGGCCCGCGGCCACGGCGGCCATCAACGGCCAGATTCCGCTGGCCGAGCTGGACGACTACCAGGGCCGGCTGAAGTCGCTGACGGCGGGGCAGGGCAGTTACAGCATCGAGTTCTCCCATTACGCCCAGGTGCCCAGCCAGACCCAGACACAACTGATGGCCGCACACAAGGCGGTCAATCTTGACGATGAGTAGATGCTATTGATTTGAGAGCCACCCAGGCCTATTTTGCGGGGGGCTATGCGAGAATCGGCTGCATATGAAAGCTGCGTTCAAGGCCAATTCTCTTGCCGTGGGGGTGCTCCTGTTGTGCACCGCCATGGGCAGTGCAGCCATGGGTCTGGGACGTGCGCAGGGTGCGGTGTTTGTAGGCCAGCCCCTGGATGTGCGTGTGCAGCTGCTGCTGGATGCCAGTGAAGATATCCAGTCGGTGTGCATGGGGGCCGAGGTCTTCTATGGCGAAACTCCGCTGGATGCGGCCCGGGTCAGCGTGGCGGTGGAACCCGCGGCACCTGGCTCGCCCAGGGGCGCGACGGTCAGGGTAACGGCATCGACTCTGATTGACGAGCCCATCGTCACCATCAACCTGCGCGCCGGATGCGCCCAGAAGTCTTCCAAGCGCTACACCCTGTTTCCCGAGGTGTCGACCCATGTGGTGGAACCCGTGGTGGCACCACTAGCGGCCCGACGTGCCGGCTCCGCGGTCGACTTGCCCGTGGTGGCCGCTGCCGGTGCCAAGCCGCAGCCTGCGCCAGCAACCCCGGCCCCGGCCCCGGCGCCGGATGGTCTGGCTGTGGCGGCCCCCAAGAAACCACGGCGCGCAGCGGTGTCTGAATCGGCAGTGGCCAAGGCTGCACCACCCGCGCAGGTGTCTGCTCCAGCGGCTGCGCCCGTTGCCCCTGTGGCGCGTGCCAAGCCGGCCAAGGCGGCAGGCAAGTCCCGTTTGAAGCTCGACCCGCTGGATCTGCTGGTCGAGGTCGACCCGGTCTTGCGCGCGACCACTGAGCTGCTGGCCCTGCCCCAGGAAAATCCCGAAAAGCGGGCCGAGGCGGCCGCGCAGTGGGCCGCGCTGAACGCCACCCCCGAAACCATGCTGCGTGACGCCGCCCAGGCCCAGAGCATGGAGAAAGACCTGAAGTCCTTGTACGCGGTCACCGCAGAAAACCAGAAGGGTCTGATGGAGCTGGTGGCCAAGGTGCAGCGCGCCGAGTCGGAGCGCTATGCCAATGGACTGGTCTACACGCTGATGGCGCTGTGCCTGGCGAGTATGCTGGGGCTGGCGTGGGCATGGCGACGCTCCCGCGTGGCGCAGGTTCCGAGCTGGCAGCGGGGCTGGGACGCCGGTGACAGCTTGCTGTCCGACCAGATGCGCGATCCGGAGCGTGCGCCCGTGTCGGTCGCTCCCGCGCCCGCGCCTTCCCCGACACCGGCAGCGGTAGCGGTAGCGGTAGCGGAACAGGAGCCGGAGCCAAAGCGCACGCCGGATGTCGCGCCCGACCTGGCTTTGGCGGGGTCAATTGCAGACCTGGCCGAGTTGGACTTTGATCTGGATTTGATGGAGGCACCATCGGTCCCAGCGGCGCTGGCCTCCGCCCATCGGCCACCAGCCAACGCCAGCTCACGCTCCCCGGCGCGTGATTTCTCGGACAGCCGTTCGGGCGGTCTGCGCTCTGTCGATTCGGCAGACCTGCTCGATGTGCGCCAGCAAGCCGAGTTCTTCGTGTCACTGGGCGAACACCAGAAGGCCATTGACTTGCTGACCACGCGCATTGCGCAGTGTGGCGAGTCCAGCCCGTTGGTGTGCCTGGATTTGCTGAAGATTTACCACGCGCTGGGGCGTGAGTCCGAATTTGAGTTCATGCGCACCGAGTTCAATGCCTGGTTCACGGGCCATGTGCCGCCGTTCGCGGACTTTGGCCAGGAGGGCCATTCGCTGGAGCACTACCCGCAGATCCTGAAGCAGATCGTTGGCATGTGGCCGGACGCCAGTGTTCTGGAATACATCGAAAGCTGCATCTACCACCACGCCACGGATACCGATGGCCCGACCTTCGACCTGCAGGCCTACCGCGATCTGTTGCTGCTGCACGCTGTCGCCAAACGCATCGTGCGGGGCCCTGACAGCGGCGGTGATAGCAGCGCTGCCGAGTTGATGCGCATCCCGGCGCAGGCCCCTGCACCGCTTCCGGGCGAGGACGCGCATCCTGTCGTGGGCAGCGCCATCGTGCACCGCGCTGGCGCGGAACACCGCGGTGCCTGGAAACGCAGTCCAACAGCCGATACAAACGACGATCCCGAGCTGGAGCTGGAAACGCGTGGCACACCACTGGGCGCCATGAAGGTGCCACCGGTTGTTGCGCCACCACCCGAGGATCTAACCCTGGCGCGAAAGCCCGAACCGGGCCGGGGACCCGAGACCGATTTCGATTTCCTGAGCCTGCGCTGACCCCGTCTGGGCGCCGCTGGCTTAGCGCAAGTCGTCCCAGCGGACCGACTCGGGCCCCATTTCTGACTCCACTTCGCTGAGCCGCTCGAGCAGGGCACGCGCCTCGGACTGCAGAGCGGGATCGTCCGACTGCAGGACCTCGTAGGCCAGGTCACGCGCCTCGTTGAGCTGTTCCAGTTCTTCAGACACCTGGGCCAGGGCCAGCGTGGTGGCGTAGTCGGGCGCCACTGCTGCGTTGAATGCGGGTTCGGGTTCGGCCTCGGCCTCATCGATATTGATATCCAGCTCGGTCGACACGGGCGGGCTGTCTGCCAGCGGTTCAGGCTCGGGTTCATGCATGGGTTCTGGCTCCGCCGGGTCGTCCGGGAGTGTGAAGTGGATATCGATGTCGAACGAAGGGGCGGCGTCACGGTAGGAGGCTTCTCCGGGCATGCTCCACGGATCGGGTGCTGCAGGGTGCGCGTCGGCTGGCACGTCAACAGCAACCTCCTCGATCGCCGGCTCCTGCTCGTCGCGCAACAGGAAGCGTGCCTCCCGCTTCTCGGCCAGGGATTTGCGCACCCGCATCACCTCCGTGGCAGCGGCCTCGGAGTCAAAACCCATGGCGGGTTCCGGCTTTGCGAACGGGCTGGCGGGGATGGCCGTGGGCGCAAGTGCTGGCTGGGGGCTTTCCTGGGCAGGCGGTGGTGCCCTGCGGGACTGTTCCGCGGGCCGGGTGGACCGCTGCTGCTGCCCATAGGCACTGTCGTCCGGCAGTTCGGAAATTTTCGTGTGCCCCGCGTCCAGCGGCTGGTTTGGGGGGCGGCGCCACAGAAACCACCAGACCAGGGCCAGCGCCACTGCCAGCACCGACGCCACGACCAGACCCGTGCCGCCCATTACGGGTACGTCGGGCACCCCGGACACGATAGCCGACACGGGATCAACCGGTTCTTGCGCCTGCAGTTTTTTCAGGGACGCCTGGGTGGACTGCGCCTGCTGCTGCAGGGCCTTGACCTCGGCCTGCATGCGGTCGTACGGGCTGGCACCAGCCGCAGACTCGGTCTGTGGCTGGGTCGCGGGTTCCGGCTGTGAAGGAGAAGTGGGCAAGATAGGTTCACCGGGCACAGAGTGGGCTGCGGCGAATGATAGTCCATTGCCCGGTGCGGACTCTAAAATACAGCGCTCCCTCTCTCCCTCCCAATACCATCCCCATGCCCTCTACCGCCGACATTCGCATTCGCAGCGTGCGCCCGCTGATTTCGCCCGCCATTCTCGAAGACGAGCTGCCGCTGGACGAGGCCGGTGCGCTCGCCATCCAGCAGGCCCGCCGCGCGGTGGCCCAGGTGATTCTGGGACAGGACGACCGGCTGCTGGTGCTGGTGGGGCCGTGTTCGGTGCATGACCCGGTATCGGCGCTGGACTATGCGCGCCGGCTGGCTCCACTGGCGGCACGCCTGGCCGACGACTTGCTGGTGGTGATGCGCGTGTATTTCGAGAAGCCGCGCACCGTGGTCGGCTGGAAGGGGTTGATCAACGATCCCGCGCTGGACGGCAGCTTCCAGATCAACCGCGGCCTGCGCCTGGCGCGCAAGCTGATGCTGGACATCACCGCCGAGGGCCTGCCGATTGCCACCGAGTTCCTGGATACCACGCTGGGCCAGTACTACGCCGACCTGGTGTCGTGGGGCGCGATTGGCGCACGCACGGTGGAGAGCCAGATCCACCGCGAGCTGGCCTCGGGCCTGTCGATGCCGGTGGGTTTCAAGAACCGTACCGATGGCGACCTGCAGGTGGCGGTGGACGCCATCCTGTCGGCGCAGCATCCGCACTGCTTTCCGTCGCTGACACACGAGGGGGCACCCGCCGTGCTGACCACCTCCGGCAATCCGCACGGCCACCTGGTGCTGCGTGGGGGCAGTCGCAGTGGGCCGAACTTTGCGGCCGAGCACATCGCCCAGGCGGCGGCGTTGCTGCAAAAGGCCGGTGCGCCCAATGCCGTGCTGGTGGACTGCAGCCATGCCAACAGTGGCAAGCGCTTCGAGCGCCAGCCCGAGGTCGCGCACGACGTGGCGGGGCAGATTGCGGGTGGCCAGCGCGCCATCATCGGCGTCATGCTGGAGAGCCACCTGGTGGCCGGTGCGCAAAGCGTGGTGCCCGGTCAGGTGCTGACCTATGGCCAGAGCATCACCGACGGCTGCCTGGCGTTCGACGACACGGTGCCGGTGCTGGAAGACCTGGCCCAGGCGGTGCGAAGCCGGCGTTAATCGCCGAGCCGGAACACCGAGACCGCTTGCGCCAGGCGCTGGGCCTGTTCCTGCAGGCTCGACGCCGCGGCCGCGGATTCCTCCACCAGCGCGGCGTTTTGCTGGGTCATCTGGTCGAGCTGGTTCACCGCGTTGTTGACCTCGCCAATGCCGTCGGACTGCTCGCTGGCCGCGGAACTGATCTCGCCAATGATGTCGCTGACCCGTTGCACGGAATTCACGATTTCATCCATGGTCGTGCCGGCGTTCTGCACCAGCGCGCTACCCGATGTGACCTTGTCGACCGAGGTATTGATCAGGGTCTTGATTTCCTTGGCCGCCTCGGCACTGCGCTGGGCCAGGCTGCGCACCTCACTGGCCACCACGGCAAAGCCGCGGCCCTGCTCGCCGGCGCGGGCGGCTTCCACCGCGGCATTGAGCGCCAGGATGTTGGTCTGAAAGGCGATGCCATCAATGACGCTGATGATGTCGGCAATCTTGCGCGAGCTGTGGTTGATGTCGTCCATGGTGGTGACCACCTGGCCCACCACCGCGCCACCGCGCGCCGCCACCTCGGCTGCCGATGCGGCCAGCTGGTTGGCCTGTCGGGCCGAGTCTGCCGACTGCCGCACCGTGGCGGTCAGTTGCTCCATGCTGGAGGCCGTGCGCTGCAGGTTGGTCGCAGTCTGCTCGGTGCGCGTGCTCAGGTCCATGTTGCCACTGGCGATTTCGGCACTGGCCGTGCCAATGCTGTCCACCGATTCCCGCACCTGCGACAGCGCCGTCTGGTAGCGCATGCGCATGCCTTCGACCTCGCGCACCAGCGCACCGATTTCATCGTTGCGGTCGGACTGGAATGAGTGGGTCAGGTCACCCTCGGCCACGGCCTTGACGACTGTGGTGAGTTCACGCAGCGGTTGACCCACGGTGCGGCGCACGGCCACAAAGATGGCGGCGGCCAGCAGCACGGTGGCCAGCACCATCAGCCCCCAGATCATGGCCATATTGCTCCAGTGCCGCCGCGTGGATTCGCTCTGAGAGACCTCGGCAATCACCCAGGCGCTGCCGCTCTTGACCTTGCGCATCAGTGCCCAGCGGTCCGGGGCATCGGCCTGCAGCAGCGGGGCGGCTCCGTCCACCCGGCCGTCGTCGGCGGCGGCCAGCGCCTCCAGAAACTCCGCAGCCCGGGGTGAAACATCGCTGAGCTTCTTGCCGCTGGCGTTGGGGTGGACCAGAAACACGGCATCCATCGGCGTGCTGCGCGGATCGATGACATACACACCGCCGGTGTCAAAGAACCTGGCGTTGGCCACCTGCTGGTTCAGATCGGCCTGTAGTGGTGTCAGGTCCCGCGCCACCGACAGGATGCCGATGGGCTTGCCCTCGGCGTTTTTCAGCGGCTCGTAGTGGGCCATATAGGGCTTGCCGAACATCACGTCGCGCCCGGTGTAGGACTTTCCTGCCAGCACCTGTTTGTAGGCCGGATGGGTGCGTTCCAGCACCGAGGCCAGGTCGCGCTCGCCATCGGGTTTTTTCAGCGACGTGGTGATGCGGACAAAATCGTCGCCCTTCTTGGCAAATATGGTGCCCAGGTTGCCGGTGTTGCCGGTGAAACTGTCCACATCACCAAAGTTGTTGTTGACCGTGGCGCCATAGCTCTTGATCTCGCCGGTGGCCTCGTCATGCGTCATGGTGGCTTCAAAGGATTGCTGCAAGGTCTTGGCGGCGCGCTGCACCAGGTCGCGCTGCGTGTCGTCCGTGGCCGCCATGGCATTGGCGATGCTCTGGACCTTGTCGGCCACTGAATCCTGCACCTGCTGGCGCGCGGTGCGCCCGGCCACCAGACCGATGCCAATGGCCAGCAGCACCAGGATGGCGGCAATGATGCCAATGGACAGTAGGGTCAGCCGGCGTGCGACCGACTGGGGTGGGGTGGTGGTATTGCGCATGGGCAAAGCTCCTGGTCAACGACGGTTCTTGTTGTGTGCCCGGTCAACGCCGGCAATGCACCACTATTGCCTTTCACGCTGGCCCCGTCAAGGGCCGATAGCGGCCCTGAAGATCAGGCACACGGCGCGTTTTCAGAAGGAAAAGCCCCGCGGCGGCGGCTTTGACGGCCTAGGGAATGTACCCACAAAAAAGTCGTTCAAATGTCATTCGACGGACATTTTGCATTCCATGTGAGGCGTAGCATCTGCGTCTTTCTCTTGGCCCCGGAGACCGCATGCCCCCCACATTTGTTTCTGCAAAATTGTCGCGTCGGCGGGTGCTGGGCGCGCTGGCGGCCGGATCACTGGCCGGCCATCTGCCTGCCCGCGCGGACGACACCGGTCCGATCAGGATCGCCCAGTCCATCGCGCTGAGCGGGCCGCTGGGTGAACTGGGCCAGGCCATGCACCAGGGTGCCAAGGCCGCCTTTGCCGCCCTCAACGCCAAAGGCGGCGTACATGGCCGCGCCATTGAACTCACCGTTGCCGATGATGGCTACGACGTCAAGCGCGCGCTGGCCAACGTCAACGGCTTCCTGGAGGACCGCGGCAACTTCGCGCTCTTCAACTGCATGGGAACACCCATGATTGAGGCCATGCTGCCCCGCGTGATCGAGACGGGCATCCCCTTCTTCGCGCCGTTTTCCGGCGCACTGTCGGTGCGCCCAAAGGGTGTTCGCAACGTGTTCAACATCCGTGCCAGCTATGCGGACGAGGCCGAACAACTGGTGCAACACCTGGCCACCATCGGCATCAAGCGCATTGCCATTGCCTACCAGAACAATTCGTTTGGCAAGGAAGTGTTTACCGCGACCCAGCAAGCCATGGCCAAGCACAAGCTCGAAGCCATCATGGTGGCCACGGTGGAGAACAATTCCTCGGACGCGGCTGCTGCGGCCAAGAAGATTGCGCAGTCCGAGCCCGAGGCGGTGCTGGTCGGTCTGGCGGGCAAGCCCACCATCGATTTTGTGAAAGCCTCGCGACTGGAGCGCAAGGGCATGCCGCTGTATGCCCTGTCCATCATGGGTGCCGCGGCCACCATCAAGACCCTGGGTGCGGACGCCACCGGCATGGCCATCTCGCAAATCGTGCCGCTGCCCGGCAACCTGGTCATGCCCGTGGTGCGCGATTTTCAGCAGGCCTGGAAGGCCGCCCAGGTGGCGCAGGAGCCATCGCACCTGGCGCTGGAGGGCTACATCAACGCCCGCGTCTTCGCCGAGGCGCTGCGCCGCACCGGACGCAACCCCACGCGCGCCGGCTTCATCGACAGCACCTGGGCCATCAAGAGCCTGGACCTGGGTGGCTTCACCGTGAGCTTCAACGAGGCCAACCTGAACGCATCGCGCTTTGTGGAGCTGACCATGGTGTCGCGCGAGGGGCGGTTCATTCGCTGATTGCCGCCTCCTATACTTCGGGCTCTTGGCGAAGTGGGAGCGGGTACAGATGGTGGTCATCAGAGAAGACTGGGGCATGGGCGTGAGCCTGTTGCGCCGTGGGCGCCAGGCCGGCGTCGGCCTGGTTGTGGTGGGCCTGCATCTCTTGGGTCTGTTGGCCTGGTGGACGATGGGCAGCGCCATGCGTGCGTACCCAAGCCCCGTGCTGGCGCCTTCCGTCGCGGTCTGGCTGCCAGCACTGCCGGCACTGTCCACCGAATATGCGAAGCGGCTCAGGCCTGAGCCGACGCCCCCGCCGGATCGGCTGCGCCGTGCTGACACCACGCAACATTCCCGGGCGGCGGGGTTGGCGCTTCCTGCGGAGAATGGTGCGGTGGCAGCGCCATCGGCCGAGAGCACTTTGGTTGAAGCGCCGACGGCGCCCGCGCCAGCCCTGAACCTGACCCTTTCACGCCAGGCGCTGGCAAGCTTGGCGGCCCCAAGCTTTGTGGACCGGTCCCCATTCCATGGGCGCTTGCCCATGACGGTCGAACGACAGATAGCAGCCGCTGCCGGGGAGTCGGGTCCGTGGACGGAAGAGCGCATCGACAACGACCACTTTCGTCTGCGCCGGGGCACCACCTGCGTCATGATGGAACGCCCCCGGGCTGCCATCCTTGACCCGTTCAACGAAGCAGCGCAGCGCCTGCCCTGGCGGGCCAGCGGTTCAAAGTGCTAGTGACCCAGCACAAGCCTGAGGTTCTCCAGGACGGTTTGCATGGATCGCGAGTGGAGCCGCGCAAGATTGAGTACCTTGCCCAGGAGCACAACCAGCCAGCCGTGTGCCTGGACGTCGAGTTGGTAGATCACACGCGTCTGTTGGCCTAGTGGCTCCAAGCGCCATTCCCCGAAGCCATCGATGAACCCACCGAAATATCGCATGCGTATGCGACTCGGCCATTCCACGGCTTCAACTTGACACTGAAAGGGGCGCCCGCCTACGGGGCGAATTTCCAGTTGCGTCCCAACCAGCCCGGCGCCGTCCGCAATCACCCGTATTGCGAGGGACTTGGGCCACCAATGCTGATATCCGGCGAAGTCCACCAACACTGGCCATACTTCGGCCGCCGGGAAGGGGACAAGGATCTCATCCGTTGCCTGTATGGGTGTGCTGGTCATTGCCTGCCTCTGCTTCTGAAATGATGTCGGAATGTGTGAATCTATCACTCCTGCTGCTTGCTGCGTTATTGATAGCTAGACAGTAAGTATTTACGAGGGCTACAGCCGGATTTCCGTGTGAAACATTCGTTCCACGAAAGGCCCAGAACGTCTTTGACCGGATTCGGCGCGCGTGTCAACAGCGCCAGCGTCAGCCCGTGATCGCCTGCACCACCTTGGCTACGACCCAATGGCTCTTGCCGATGCGGCGAACCCGCTCGAAGCCCTGGCGCTCAAACATCGACAGGCGGCTGTTGTAGAGGAACGCGGCCGACACCTTGCGGTCCGTGACATCTTCGGGGTAGCTCTCCACCACGCCGCCGCCCTGCAAGGCAATCTGCTCCAGCGCGCCGGACAGGGCGGCCGAGGACACGCCCTGTCCTCGGTAGGCCTTGTCGACGAAGAAGCAGGTGATGCGCCATTGCGGTGGTGCAGCGATCACTTCGCTGTAGACGCGCAGATGCTTGATGCGGGGCAGTTCTTCTGGCGGGCCGAACTGGCACCAACCGACACACGTGGCAGCGTCGGCGTACACCAGTGCCGCATGCGCGGTGCCCTGTCGAACGCGCTGCTCTTTTTGCGCGCGGCGATGCGCGCCGCGTTCTTTGCCTTCAGGGTGGAACTCCATGCACCAGCATCCACCCCAGACACCGTTGTGCCGCTCGACCAGCGCAGCGAAGTCAGGCCATGTGGATGGGGACAGGGGCTGGGTGGTGAAGGCGGGCATTGGCTGATGTGCCGTATGGGGTCATTTACGTAGAGTTAACCCGCTGCCTGTGACAAAGCAAACCCGCTGTACTTTGCCTCGTGAGTGATTTCTTTGCCACGGTGCCGGGCATTGCCGCCATGACGTTGAACTCCACCTCGGTGAGATAGACGCTGACAACTTGCTCGGAGAAGCTATTGCCCTTTCCGTACTTCTTCCCAAGCTTGAAGATGATGGCCTCGTGCTCCGCGCTAACTTTGCGCAAGCGCATGTTGTGGTCTTGCTCGACACGGACTTCGCCTATCGGTGTCTGGCTGACGCTAGGCCGCACTGCCGGCGTTTCGATCTGAGATGTGATGGATGCCGTCCGACGTTGGTACAGACCCCAGTTCAAACGGGTTTACACCCTCCAGGCAAGCAACGTTGTATCCAAAACTGTTCGGGTCTGATCGTCGCTGATGATGGGTGTAGATGCCGCAGTGGCCGCAGAAATAGTGCCGTGCGGTCATGGTGCCGAACTGATAGACCTTCAGGTCCTGCGCGCCCTGGACAACTCTCAGTGCCGCCAAAGGCACTGATGCCGCGATGGCGCCTTTTCGCCTGCATAACGAGCAATCACACCGCCTTGGATCGACGACCCCGTTTGGCAGGTCCAGTTCGAGCACGACGCGTCCGCAGTGGCAGGACGCCCTGTGCGTTGCCAGAATCGTTGTCGATCCGATCTTCTTGAAGTTGGTCATGGCCGTGGTTGCTGAAGTGGCGCCGGTTGCTGAGTCTCAAACCTGAGGGTTGGGTCCAGGCAAGCCCAGCTCGGCGCGCTGGCTGACCACATGTTGACCTCGGGCCGGATGGACGATGGATCGTCCAGTGTGCCGAGCCGCACGACTCTGAACTGCGGTGTCGCCGACGAGCTGGCGAACAGATGACTGCCGCAGCCAGGACAGAAATGGCGTGAGATCTGGTTTCCGCTGTCCGCGATGCTGGTGAAGCAGCTCATTGAGCCGGTGACTTCGATGGCTGCGCTCGGAAATATCGCGTTTGCGGTTCCGTTGGCAGAAATCTTCTGGCAGGTGCGGCACCAACAAATCCTGGCGATCAAAGGGTCAGCGCTGACTTTGAAATGGACGGCTCCACAGAGGCAACTTCCGGTTCGATGTGACATCTTGGTCTCCAATGGCTAGTGCGAGAGAAGGATGATGCTGCGGGCATAGTCGATAACAGCGTGCTTGCGATGAAGGACGTCAGCGCCCAGGACCCCACCGATCGCCTCGACCTTTGCCTTTGCAAGTCCAGCGACGACGTGAGACAGGTCCATCGCGATGAGCTTGAATGCCGAGAGGTCTACACCTTGCAGGGAGAGTCCATGGGATGCCACTGTCGTCATCTTCATACTCGACGTTCCGACTCCGCCACCCTTCTCTGTTTTGGACGTGAGGTTCAGTTTGTAACGCTGGAGTAGCTCGGAGTGAATGCAGGTCCCACCCGCACCGGTGTCCACAAGGAACCGAATAGGCTTCCCGGACAGACGTGCGATGACTGTGATGTGTCCAGTCCTTTCACGCTGGAACGGAATGATCGCGGTTGCAGGTATTTGCTTTGATGCCATTGTTCTGTCCCTTGGATGAGTGGATAACGAGGCGCAACGCAATGTACTTCGTCAGACCCGCAAATTGCCTCGGGCGATTCTAGGCGTGAAGCGACACTGCCTCAATCTCTGCCTCGTAGCCCCAGCTCGCTATCGGTTTGATAGTGGAATGCCCTTGCTACACGAGGGCTGCAGCCCGATTTGCCTATTGACGCTGCCAGGAACACCGGCGTAGGTGCCCCATCCCCCAGGTCGCCGGGTCGCCAGGTCCCGTAAGGTGTGGGTCCACGCCGGCGACCGTGATTACAGGAGAAAGCGGTTATAAGTCATTACCAATATAAACCATTGTTTTGCATGCCGTGATGGCCCGTGACCGGCTCCTCACAAGCTAACTAAAGACTGCCAAGATGCGCACCAATCTACCAGTGACCCAGCGTGAGTATCCGTTTCCAGCGGGCCAGACCGTGGTATCAGCAACGGACTTGAAAGGGCGCATTACCCACTGCAATGCAGTCTTTGTTGAGCTCAGCGGTTTTACCAAGGAAGAACTCTTGGGCCAGCCACACAACCTGGTGCGCCACCCGGACATGCCCGAGGAAGCTTTTCGCGACATGTGGGCCACGCTGGGCGCGGGTTTGCCCTGGACCGGGGTTGTGAAAAACCGCCGCAAGGACGGGGATCACTATTGGGTAGTTGCCAACGTGACACCTCTGCTGGAAGGCGACCGGCCGGTAGCCTATCTGTCGGTGCGCACCCAACCCAGCTCTGAGCAGATACGCGCGGCGCAGGCCCTGTACGACACGATGCGGACCGAGCGGCAAAGTGCAGCGCTCGTGCACCGACTGCGGCACGGGGCCGTTTACAAGGACAATTGGCCCGGACGGCTGACTCGCTGGCTGAAGCCTGGCGTCAACGCCAAGATCGCCACCGTGGCGTTCGTGTTGGGCGGGGTGGGAATGGCCGCAGGTGTCGCCGCGGCGGGTGGGGTGGCGGCGCTGTCGGGCGTGGTCACTGTCGGCGCGCTGGCCGTCGTGCTGGGCGCCAGCGCACTGGCAACTTGGGGACTGCGGGCCATGACCACGCAACCCCTGCGCCGTCTGGTCGACTTTGCCAACCGCCTGGCGGCTTGTGATCTCAGCCGGAGTCTGGATCGCCAGCATGACGGCGTGCTGGGTCAACTGGAGCGCGCCTTGAATCAGCTCAATGTCAATATTCGCTCCATCGTGAGCGACGCCCGCACCGAGTTGGACCGCATGGTCGAGACCACGGATCGCATTGCCGCAGGCAGCGCAGACCTGGCGGGACGCACGGCCGCGCAAGGTAGCAGCCTGGAGGAGTCGGCCGCGTCCATGGAGCAAATCAGTGGCAACGTGGCGCAGACCGCCGACGCCGCGCGCCAGGCCGCACAGTTGGCCGGGCAGTCTGCGCAGGTGACCGAACGCAGTGGCGTGGCGGTGCAGGCGGTGACGCAGACCATGCAAGAGATCAATGAATCATCGCACCGCATCGGCGAGATCATCCAGGTGATCGAAGGCATTGCCTTTCAAACCAACATCCTTGCGCTCAACGCCGCGGTCGAGGCGGCGCGTGCCGGTGAGCAGGGACGCGGCTTTGCCGTGGTGGCGTCCGAGGTTCGCAGCCTGGCGGGACGCTCGGCGTCGGCCGCCAAGGAAATCAAGCAGCTGATTCAGGACTCGGCCACCAAGGTTGAAGCGGGCACCCGTCTGACCGACAACGCCCGCGTCACCATGGAAGAAGCTGTTGGCACGGCAGGTCAGGTCAGTGTGTTGATCGCCGAAATCCATTCGGCCACCACGGAGCAAAGTGGCGGCATTGCGCACATCAACCAGGCCCTTTCACACATCGAGGGCCTGACCCAGGAGAACACCGAATTGGTGGGCAGTTTTTCCGATTCGGCGATTGCACTGGAGCTTCAGTCCCGAGCGGTATCCGATGCAATGCGTGTGTTCAGGCTGGACCACAAGGACGCGGCGGGCGTGCCAGACGCAGTGGCGTTGCGGCGGGAGATGAAGGACCACGCCAACCCCAGCACGCGCATGGCTATCGGAAGGCCGAGCAGGCCGCTTCGGCAACTGTCAGCGCGATAAGGCCTTCGGCATCGGCTGGATTGGCTTCACCGTCGATTCCTCGGGTGGCTGCTCGCGGTGCGTTCGTTTCCATGCTTGTAGTTGCCCGTGACGCGCGCCATCAGTTGCTGCGCATCCGCCGCAAGGCATTGTTCAACTTCGTCCACGAAGTCGATGGCGTCTGTGCCGCGAAGCGTGGTAGCGACGCGACCGTGGTGCAGCACCTCGATGTCCCCGTTCTTGCGCTTGCGATGCGTAAAACCGAGATCGCCTTCAAATGACGCGTTCATGGAAAACCGCCTCGATGTTGTGCCCGTCCGGGCCGATGACGAAGGCCGCATAGTAGTTCGCGTGGTAGTGCGGGCGCAGACCCGGCGCTCCATTGTCTGTGCCACCCGCCTCCAGCGCCGCGTGATAGAAAGCGTCGACCTGTTGGCGATTCTCGGCCGTGAACGCCAGGTGCAGATGCGCAGGCTTCTCTTCGGTCTGGAACAAGCACAATGAAACGATTCCCTTTGGTTGGCTAAGCTCCACTCCGTTCGGTGGCCACTCCGTGACGACAGTTACGCCGAGCGGTTCGAGTGCTTTGAGGAAGAACGCTTTGCTCGTTGCAAAGTCGCTGACTCCGAATTTGACGTGGTCGAACATGAGATCTCCTGAAGTGTCTTGTGCCTGCCTCCGCGAACAGCGCTCCCAAGGGGTTAGGCCCCAGGCGCCGGAATGAAGGAGAACACGCAAGCATCGACCGGCCTTCCGTGAAGTTGCAACCGGTTTCTGGCCGTGCACTCCAGCGTAGCACCAGCCTTGCGCGCGACCGATAGGCTCGGCTCGTTGCTTACTGCAGCCACTATCTCAACCCGCGTAAGACCGAGTTCGTTGAACGCGTAGCTGCGAAGTGCAGCGACGGCAGCAATAGCGGCCCCTTGACGCTGAGCTGACTCTCGGACCCAGTAGCCGAGATTGCAGAAGTTGTTCACCGTGTTGAACTGGTTCAGGCCAGCTGCGCCGACGAAGCGACCAGTCGCCGATGTGAAAATACCGAACTCGTAACCAGTGCCTTCGGCGCGGCTGACCTCGCATGCTCGAATCCAGGTAATGGCTTCTGCATGGGAGTAGCTCGGTGTTGCCCAACTCATCCAGGCACCAACAGTAGCCGCAGATTCGTGTACGGCCTCTACGATAGATGGAACATCTTCATCCGTTGAGGGGCGGAGGACAAAATTTCCGGCGTCGAGGGAAAGCATTCTCTTGGGCCTAACAAATGTGCTTTGCAGAGTCTGCAAATTGCTTCAGGCAATTCTAGGCGTCAAGCACCGCAGCCCGCAGAGATTGGGGCAGGGGGCTGCGCCGATTTGTGGGCGTTTGACACCATGAGGCGCGGCCCCCTGCCCCAATCTCTGCCCACAGCGTCACATTGCTATAAACGTAATAGCGAAACATGCATATTCCACGAGGGCTACAGGCCAATTTGTCTTATGAACTCTGCCCCGAATACCGCCGCAGACGCCCCATCCGCCAGGCCGCCAGCGCTACGATACCGGCCAGCACCAAGCCCGAAAGCTGAATCGCCGATGTCACGCCCACCGCATTCACCAGCGCCCCTGCCGCGACACCCGACAAGGCAGGCACCACCTGGGAGGTAATGGCATACATGCTCATCACCCGCCCGCGCAGCGCAGCCGGTGCCTGGGCCTGAATGCCCGAGACCACCAGGCTGATCACCATGCCACCGGCAATGCCCACGCAAGCCAGGCCGGTGGCCGAGAGTGTGACGCTGCCGATCTGGCTCAGCGACGCAAACACCAGGCAGCCCGCAACGATGCCGCCAAACATCACACGACCGTGGTGGACCCGCTTGGCCAGCGCCAGCGCGGTGACGCCACCGACGATGAGCGACAAGGCCAGCAGGCCCAGGTAGGCGCCGCGCTGCAGCTCGGTCAACAGCAGGATCTCGCGCGCCAGCTTGGGCAGCAAGATTTGCAGCGGCCCGGTCATGGCATAGCCCAGCACGGCGGCCAGCATCAGTTGTTTCAGCAGCGGGGCCGCGCCAACCACGCGAAAGCCCTCACCGATGTCGGCCAACACCGAGTTGCCGCTGGGTATGGCGTTGGCCTGGGTACGCAAGTTGGCAACCAGGATGGAGGCCAGCACAAAGCCGGCTGTCGACAGGCCCATGACCGTGCCCCAGCCCGCGCGGCTGCGCACCACGCCGATCAGTAGCGGCGCCAGACCAAAGCCGACCAGCACCTGCAGGTTGAAGATGATGGTGGCCGGGCGCAGTTCTTCGGGCCGCGCCATTTGCGCCAGCGTGGTCAGACGCGCTGGGCCGACAAACGACCAGGCCAGCCCGCCACAGAAGGCGCCTATCAATACCCAGGCCACGCGCGTCTGCTCGCTGGCGCCGCTGTGTGCCCACCATAGGCAGGCCAGGCCGATCAGAAACAATGCCTGTGCACCGTGGATGACCCGGTGCGGCGGCATGCGGTCGCACACCACGCCGGCAAACCAGCCAAACACGATGCTGCTGCCAAAGGCCAGGCCAAAGCCTATGCCCGACAGCAGGTCCGAGCCCACCACCTCCTGCAGGTACAGGATGACGGTGTAGTTGAACATGTGGCCGGCGGTGAACGCCAGCAGGCAGGACACAAAGAATGACCCCAGACGGCCCATCATCGCGCGGCACCCTCGGGGTTGAGCTGGATAAAGGTGGGTTGGTAGTCTTCAATGTGCCAGGACGGGAAGCTGCCATTGGTCAGCAGCACGCGGCCATCGTCGGTGAACTCCACATCGCGTGTGAAGGTGGCCTTGCGCGGCAGCGGGAAGTGCGTCCATTTTCCCGAAGCGATGTCCAGCCGGTGCACGCCATCGGAGTTGGTGCCGGTGACCCACACCTGGTGGCGCTTGCGGTCCACGTTCAGCGAATACGGCGTGTCGCTGCCTACCGGCTGCACCGGCAGATTGAAGGTGGTGAACTGGGCCTTGGAGGGCTCATAGCGCAGCACGGCCGATTCACTGAACATGCCTATCCACAAGTTGCCATCGCGGTCGGCGCGCAGGCGGCGTGGGTTCTTCAGCGGCGTGGGGATCATGGTGATGGCGCCCGTGGCGGGGTCCAGCGAGGCGATCTCGTTGGTGTGCAGGCGAGCCACCCAGACCTTGCCGTCGGGCGTGACCTCAATGCCATAGGGCAGGGGCACGCCCGTGGACTGGTGGTCAATCTTCACCCAGTTGGTGACGGGCAGGCCCCAGCCAATCAGCTTGAAGAAGAAGGGCGTCATCTTGACGGTCATCTTCTCCATGAAGCTGCGAAATGGCAGGTCGTAGGTGGTGAACTTGCCCGATGCGCGGTCCAGCATGCCAATCTGGTTGCTGAGTGCCAGCGTGAACCACACGCGGTTCTTCGCATCCATGCGCACGGTGTGCGGGTAGAAGCCGCTGCCGATTTCGTGGTTGATGAACTGCTTGGTCTTGGGGTCGAACTCGATCAGGCGGCGCTGGTAGGACGGCGTGATGAAGATGTGGCCGTCCGTGGGAGCCTCCACCAGCGAGTGGATGCCCTGGTAGGTCTCGTGCTTGGGAAAGTCGCGCAGGCGCCCGGCCAGCAGGCCGCCCAGGTTATCGCCGGGTTGCGGTGGCACACGGTACACGGTGTAGGCGCCGGTCTGGGTGTTGATCTCGTACAGACGGTCCTGCAGGTTGTCGCCCACATAGACCAGGCCGTTGCTGTGTTGCACAAAGTCGTGCATCTGCGAGAAGCGGTCGCCAATTGGCAGCTCGGTGATGGCGGCCTGGGCCAGCTCCGGCACCCACGGCGTGCCTGCAGGCACCTTCTCGGGGTGGGCGTTGATGTCCCTCCAGTGGGCTTCCAGCAGGGCGGGCATTTCCTTCTGTGCCTCGGTGGACAGGCGCGCGCCATAGCGCACCATGCGGTGGATGGTGGTGGCCCATTCCTCGGCACTGCGCTCGCGGCGCAGGAAGGCGGAGCCCTGTTGGTGGCAGAAGCCGCACTGCGCCATGAATTCCTTCTTCAGGTCGTCGCGGCCGGCCAGCAGCGTGGCGGTCCAGGCGTTGGAGGGGCGTTGCTCGGCAAGGGCCTTGGGGTCGGTCTCGGCCTCCATGCGCCAGGAAGAGGGTTTGGCCAGAGCGGCGGGTGTAATGACCACGTCCTTGAAGCCGGGCTTGCGCAGACGTACCTGGTAGTCGCCCCCCGGCCTCTGGGCGTCGTCGGGCAGGCGCACGCGGCCCTGGGCGTCGCTGAAGCGGGTGTGCTCCAACGTGCCCTGCTGCAGCTTGCCGGATGCGGCGTAGCCGTTGTCGGAGTCGTCAATCTTGGTGGGCTGCGTGGCGCTGCGCGTCACCATCACCAGCGGCAGGGGCTTGCCGTCGGGGCCGCTGACAGTGAAGTCGGCAGCGTGCGCGCTGGCCAGCGCCACGGTCAGCAGCAACGAGCCCGTCCCCAAGGTCTTTGCAAAGGTTTTGTGCATGGTGTGATGTCTCCCCGTTCAAGGTGTTGTGCTTGGAAAAATCTCGGCCCGCAGGCGCCGCTTCATGATGGCGGCATAGCGCGTGGGCCACAGGCGCGATAGCCACCACGCTGCCTTGGCCGTGAAGCTGAACAGCAGCAGTTGGCGCCGTTGCTGCGCTGCCCGCAGGATGGCATTGGCCACCTCGGCGGGCTGAGTCGTGGCGCCGGTGGTGGTGCGTGCGTGCGCGGCCGGTTGGCCATTGGCACCCAGCGCGGCGCGGTCAATGCCGGTGTCAATGAAGGAGGGGCAGACGATGAGCACGTCCACGCCATCGTCCTGCACCTCGGTGCGCAGGCTGTCAAAGAAGCCGTGCAGCGCGTGTTTGCTGGCGGCGTAACCCGTGCGGCCTATCAATGGCGAGAAGCCGGCCACGCTGGAGATGGCAATCACCATGCCTTTGCGTTGCCGCAGGCTGGCAAGGGCGGCGCGCGTGCAGTGCACCGCGCCAAAGAAGTTGACGTCCATGACCCGGCGCAGCACGTCCACTTGCGTGTCGGCAAAGGCGCTACGGTGGGCGATGCCGGCGTTGTTGATCAATACATCAATGCCACCAAAGCGCGCCGTGGCCTGTGCCATGGCCGCCTCGCACGAGGGCAGTTGTGTGACATCGCAAACCGTCGTCAGCAGTGAAGGCGTTTGGTTGGGGGTGTTGGTGAAGACGCTGTGTTGCAGCGCATCCAGCGCCTGTGCATCGCGGTCCAGCGCCACCACGTTCGCGCCCGCCTGCAGAAAGGCGCCGACCAAGGCCTGGCCCAGGCCGCCAGCCGCGCCGGTGATGACCACACAGCGGTCCCTGAAGCTGCGCAGGCTCATTTCGCTTCGGCCCGCTGTTGCTCACGGGCGGTGCGGTAGAGGTCAAACACTTGTGCCGATGTGTAGGTCGGCGTGTAGCCAAACACCGTCTTGAGCCGGGTGTTGAGCAATACCGGGCGGTAGCGCAGAAAGTCCAGCTGCTCCGGGCCGTATTGCGTCAGTCCCAGGGGCTTCAAAATAGATAGCGCTCCGCGCAGTAGCCACGCGGGCAAGCGCAGGGTTTTCTTGCCAAGTCGTTGGGCAATCTCATGGATCGTCAGCGCGCCGTCACCGGCCACGTTGTAGATGCCGGCGGGGCCATGCTCAACAGCGCGCAGGATGATGCCGACCACGTCCTGGTCCCAGATGAAGACGAAGGGGCTGTCCGAACCACGAATGGCCAGCAGGCGGGGTTTTTCGAACATGTCGGTGATCTGGTTGTGCACCGTGGGGCCCAGGATGGTGCCGATGCGCAGCACCACCTGCTCCAGCGCCGGGTGGTTGCTGCGGTAGGCCGCCAGCATCTCCTCCACCAGGCGCTTGTGGTGCGAATAGGCAAACACCTCGTTGCCACGCACCGGCATGTCTTCGGTCAACCAGGGCGCGTTGTCCGCGTGGTAGCCATAGGCCGCACCGCTGCTGGAAACCACGATGCGTTTGACGCCATGGCGCACGCAGGCCTTGAGCACATTGCGCGTGCCGTTCACATCCACGTCGTATTCAAATGCGCGGTTGCTGTCCTTGCCCGGCGTGACGATGGAGGCCAGGTGCACCACCACATCGATGCGATGCTGGCTCACGATGTCGGCCATCGCGTCGGCACGGATGTCGGCGACGGCGTATTCCACACCGGGCAGGCGCGTTTTGGGTTCGCGGATGTCGTGCGACACGATCACCTCGGGGCGCTGGCCATCCGGCAGGGCCGCCAGGCGTGCGACCAGCTGGCTGCCCAGGTAGCCACCGCCGCCGGTGATCAGCACCCGGCTCATCGCGGGGCCCCGGAATCGCCGTTGGCCGGCAGCGGCGGGCGGTTCTTCCAGTAGGTGGCCAGCGTCAGCCCCGCGACGATGTGCCAGATGCCCCACCACGCGGTGACGATGGCCATGCCGCCCAGGCCGCCAAAGAAGTTAAAGATCAAAATCAGGCCCAGCCCCGAGTTCTGGATGCCCATTTCAAACGTGATGGCGCGGCGGTCGCGCTCGGGCAGCCCCACCGCGGCCGACAGGCTGTAGCCGGTGACCAGCGCCATCAGGTTGTGGATGAACACCACGCCCACCACCAGTTGGATGTAGTTCAGAAAGTGCTGCAGGTTGGCCGCCAGCGCGCCGCCAATAAAGGCCATCAGAATGATGAAGGACAAGATCTTCATAGGCTTTTGCACCTTGTGCGCAAACGCCGGAAACTGCTTGGCCACCCACATGCCCAGCACCAGCGGCACGCCCAGCAGCATGACGATGACTTCCAGCATCTCCCAAGGGCTCATGGCCACTTCCTTCATCAGGGCGGCAGTGATCGGGTGCAGATTGCCCCAGAAGGCAAAGTTCAGCGGCGTCATGAACAGCGCCACCAGCGTGGACAGCGCGCTGACGCTGACTGACAGCGCCGTGTTGCCCTTGGAGTGGTGCACCAGAAAGTTGGAGATGTGCCCGGCCGGGCAGCTCGACACCAGAATCATGCCCAGCGCGATACTGGGTTCTGGCTTGAGGATGGAAACCAGCACATAGGTCATGGCCGGAAATAGCACATGGTGGCCCAGCAGGCCCAGCGCCAGTGCTTTGGGTGTGCGCAGCGCGGCCTTGAAGTCTTCCACGCGCAGTTCGAGAGCCACGCCAAACATGACCAGGCCCAATACGGCGTTGAGCAGGGTCAGGGTTTGCGGGTTAAAGCTCAGGTGTACCTGGTCAATCGGTGCCATGTGTTGTGTCCTCGTTATGGAGGTCTGGAGCGCCTTTTGTCAGATGACAGGCATCTCCATCCTCGGTTGTGGCGCAACTTTAGGACAAACGGTAGCGCTTGTCGCGTGCAATGCGGGACATGGGGACGGCAATGTGGGACACGCCGCGCGGCGGGCGCCTGACCAGCCACCGGGTAAGAAATTGATGTATGTCAATGACTTGTTTTCAAATCGATGGGACAGTCCGCCTAGTCCCGACCCGTCACCAGGAGGCCGACCATGCGTGCGAATTTGCCCGTGAGCCAACAAGGCTACAGCTTTCCAGCGGACCAGACCCTGGCCTCCGTGACCGACCTCAAGGGCCGCATCACCTATTGCAACGCGGCTTTTGTCGACGTGAGCGGCTACTCCCACGCGGAATTGATGGGGCAGCCCCACAATCTGGTGCGCCACCCCGACATGCCTGAAGAGGCTTTTCGCGATTTATGGGACACCATCCAGGCCAAGCAACCCTGGACCGGGCTGGTCAAGAACCGCCGAAAAAACGGTGACTATTACTGGGTGCGTGCCAATGTCACCCCCATGGTCGACGGTGAGAAGGTGACCGGCTACCTGTCGATACGAACCAACCCTTCGCGGGAATCCGTGGCCGCAGCAGAGGCCCTCTACGCGCAGATGCGGGCCGAGGCCAAGGCGGGCCGCAAGACGCTGGCCTTGCATCGAGGCAACGTGGTGCGGACCGATCTCGTGGGGCGATTCCTCAATCTGTTCAAGCCCGGAGTCGTGGCCAAGCTGGCGCTGGTGCAACTGGTTTTGATGTCGGCATTGGTCACAGGGATTGCCATCGGTTTTCCATTTGTGGCGCTGGTTCTGATGGCCTGCGCAGCGGCCGGTATCACCGTTTGGACCAGTTGGTCCCTGACCATCCAGCCGCTCACTGTGCTGGTGTTCGATGCCAACCACCTTGCTGCAGGTGATTTGGCGCACAGAATCACCGTGAATGGTGTCGGCGTGATCCGTCAGCTGGAGCAGGCCATGATGCAGATGTCGGTAAACCTGCGCACCGTGGTCAGCGACGTGCGAGAGGAAATCGAGCACTTCAACCTTGCCGTGCAAGAGATTGCGGACGGCAACCAGGATCTGTCGGCGCGCACCGAGTCGCAGGCCAGCAGTCTTGAGGAAACAGCGGCCTCGATGGACGAGATCACCGGCACGGTGCAGCAGAGTTCATCGTCCGCCCGGCGCGGCTCGGAGCTGGCACATGAAGCCAGTGCAATCACCACGCGCAGCAACGAGTCCGTGGTGTCTGTGGCCCAATCGATGGACGGTATTTCACAGTCCTCCGTGCGCATCACCGAAATCATTCACCTGATCGAAGGCGTAGCGTTTCAAACCAATATCCTGGCGCTGAACGCGGCCGTGGAGGCCGCCCGCGCCGGTGACCAGGGGCGGGGTTTTGCCGTGGTGGCGGCTGAAGTGCGCGCGCTGGCCCTGCGCACCACAGCGGCGGCCAAGGAAATCAAGCAACTCATTACCGAATCAACCGAACGCATTACTGCCGGCAGTAACCAGACTGGTGTGGCGCTCACCCGTATGAAGACCGCACTGGAGTCGGTGGACAAGGTCAGCACCGTGCTGGATGAGATCAGCAGCGTGTCCGCCGAACAGACGATGGGGATTTCCCAAATCAACGAAGCCATTACGCAAATGGACACCATCACCCAACAAAACGCCGCCATGGTGGAGGAACTGGCCGCCACTGCGGCTTCGCTGTTGCAGCAGGTGCAGGGGGTCCGCGATTCCATGCGCCTGTTCCATTTGAAGGCGGGCGAGGCCACGGTTGCACAGGCCGACGCCGTGACCCTGCGGCGCGAAAACAAGCCACTAGCACTGCGGTGATGCCGGTGGTGGGCTGAGCGCCTTTGACATGAGGACACTCAGGTAGTTGGTATGCGGGCGCCAGTCGCAGGTGCCAGCCTCAGCGTAGCCCCAGGAGCGATACATCGCAATCAGCGCCGTTGCCGGTTGCGCCGTGTGCAGCGCCATGCGTTGACAACCGTGCGTACAGGCGAACGCCACCGCGAAGTCGTGTATCTGGCGACCAAACCCTTTGCCTTTGTACTCTGGCGCGACGGCGAATTGGCCGAAAGACCATGTACCGGGTTCGCGCAGCAGTGGCACCTTGGAGTCGGGCTCGGGCTCACGCAGGGTGACCGTGGCAACGACCTGATCATCTTGCAAGGCCACGAAGCCGTGCCCGGCCGCCAGGCGCTTGGCGGTGTCTTCCACCGACTGGTGCGTAGCCCAATACCGCAGGCCGCTTGCCGCATGCGGCGCATAGGCGGCGCGGATGAGGGCGGTGAGCGCCTCCAGGTCGTCGCCTTCATCAACTGGGCGGAAGTGGAGTTGCGGATGCAGGCTCATTCTTTTAGTTGGCCAATTCAACTTGCACTTCGTTCGCCAGGACGATCTCTGGGGCCAATCGCATCAGGACGGCGGTCCGGACTTCAACTGGTCGAGGCTTTCACGGACCCAGGCTTGGGCCGGTGCGATATCGGTAAAGAAGCGAAAATTGGTGCGGGTCAATGCAAAGACTTCCGCGAACTTTTGCACCATGAGGTACATGCCTTCAACATCCGCATCTGCCGCCCAGGCCACGACAGCCTCGGCCTGGGTGTTCTGGATGAATTGAATGTAGCCGTCCCGGTAGGCGTGAAATGCCTCTGGCGACATCAATGCACTGTTGTGCCAGTGGACGACGGCTGCAAATTTCCTGGTAGGTTGCCACCGTTCATAGGCCTTGATGCGTGTGATGCGCAGTGCCTGCATCGATTCAAGATTGAAAGGCCCGGTCGCTTCATAGCACAGGATCTCACCGTCTGATCGGAGCGTGAATTCACCATGCGGTGCAAACTGCCCCTTGCTGTCGGCGCTCGATTTGAGGTCAGTCGGCTCGTCGTGGTCTGTCATGAAAAGGTCGGCATCGCTGGCCAGGGATGTAGTGGAGTAGTCCATAGGAAGTCTACTCCTACTGCGCGGTCCAGCCGCCATCCACGGGCAGTGCAACCCCGGTGATTCCCGCTGCGGAATCACTGCACAGGAAGGCAACGACGTCACCGATCCGTTCGGGTGGTAGCAAGGTCTGGTTCGGCTGCTTCTCGCTCAAAAGGTCGCGAATACCGGCGGCCCGGTCGCCCCCAAACTTGGCGGCACGCAGATCAATCTGGGGCTGGATGATGGCAGTGT
Source organism: Rhodoferax sp. (assembly GCA_030645355.1). Taxonomy (GTDB): domain Bacteria; phylum Pseudomonadota; class Gammaproteobacteria; order Burkholderiales; family Burkholderiaceae_C; genus Allorhodoferax. The sequence continues at coordinate 74,505 of JAUSNJ010000143.1, forward strand.
CGGTCCAGCCCGGACAAATGCAATTCACCGTGATGCCCTGTGTTGCGGTCTCCAGCGCAACGCCCTTGGACAGCCCGACCAAACCGTGCTTCGCAGCCAGGTAGGCCCCCTTGTTGACCGATGCCACCAGACCATGCACCGAGGCAATGTTGACGATGCGCCCCCAGCCCCGCGTGCGCATGGACGGCACCACCGCCTTCATGCTGTGGAAGGCTGCGGACAGGTTCACCGCCAAGATCGCGTCCCAACGGTCGACGGGAAAACTCTCGATACCGCAGGTGTATTGAATACCCGCGTTGTTGACCAAAATGTCCGGTGCGCCCAGCAATTGACTTGCACTGGCCACCAGTTCAGACGCTTCGTTTGCCAGGGCCAGATTGGCGCGGACATAGACGGCCTGCACGCCATAGGTCGTCTTCAGGGTTTCGGCGATGGCATCGCCCTGGTCGTTCGGTTCAATGCCGTGCAGCACCACGTTTGCACCACTGTGTGCCAGCGAGCGTGCGATGGCCAGTCCTATGCCTTGGGTTGATCCGGTGACCAGGGCGGTTCGACTTTCTAACATCATTGTCTTTCCTTCGTCTTCAATGCATCGCGCAAAGTGGTCTTGAGCACTTTGCCATAGTTGTTCTTGGGTAGCTGGTCGACAAAATGGTAGTGTTTGGGGCGCTTGAAGCGCGCGATCTCCTCCAGACACAGCGCATCCAGCTCATCGGCCGCAACATGGGATCCGACGACAAACGCAACCACTACTTCACCCCATTCAGGGTCTGGCTGACCAATGACGGAAACCTCGCGAACTCCGGGGTGGCGCAGTAACACTTCTTCGACTTCACGGGGGTAGATATTGGAGCCACCGCTGATGATGACGTCCTTGGATCGGTCCTTGAGCGTCAGGAAGCCACTGTGATCCATGGCCCCCATATCGCCTGTCCACAGCCAGCCGTCACGCAGGGCGCCGTCGGTGGCTGCCGGATTGTTCCAGTAACCGGCCATGACGGTGGCACCGCGCACGACGATCTCGCCAGTGGTGCCTTCGGGAACGGCCCGGCCAGCCTCGTC
>JAUSNJ010000150.1 GCA_030645355.1 Rhodoferax sp.
GGCCCGGGTTCTTGGGTGTGTCGAAGGCGCCGATGTCTTCCTGCCGGCCCTGCACGAAGTAGTCGGTGAACTCGCGGTTGAAGTTCTGGTCCGGGTCGGGCTGGAAGCTGAAAGTGCACTCGCCGCTGGACGCGCGCGCCAGCTCGGGGCGCTCTTCCAGGATCTGATCGAACAGCACGCGGTAGTGCGCGGTGATGTTCTTCACATAGGCCATGTCCTTGTAGCGGCCTTCGATCTTGAAGCTTCGGATGCCCGCATCCACCAGAGCTGCCAGATTCTCGCTCTGGTTGTTGTCTTTCATGCTCAAGACGTGCTTGTCGTGGGCGACGAAGCGGCCCTTGTCGTCCACCACCTGGTACGGCAGGCGGCAGGCTTGGCTGCACTCGCCGCGGTTGGCGCTGCGCCCGGTGTGGGCGTGGCTGATGTAGCACTGGCCGCTGTACGCCACGCACAGCGCGCCATGCACGAAGAACTCCAGGGTGCAGCTTGTTTCGGCGCGGATGGCGGCGATTTGCTGCAGCGTCAGCTCGCGGGCCAGCACGATTTGCGCCAGGCCGGCATCTTGCAGGAAGCGCGCCTTCTCGGGCGTACGGATGTCGCACTGGGTGCTGGCGTGCAACTGGATCGGTGGAAGGTCCAGCTCCAGCAGGCCCATGTCCTGGATGATGAGCGCGTCCACTCCGGCGTCGTAGAGTTGCCAGGCCAGCGTGCGCGCGCCTTCCAGCTCGTCGTCGCGCAGGATGGTGTTGACGGTGACAAAGATGCGGGCGTTGAAGCGGTGTGCATGGCGCACCAGACGGGCGATGTCGGAAACGCTGTTGTCGGCGCTGGAGCGCGCGCCAAATCCGGGGCCGCCAATGTAAACGGCGTCGGCACCGTGGTTGACGGCCTCCATGCCGATGTCGGCATCGCGTGCCGGCGCCAGAAGTTCGAGTTGGTAATCGAGCAGAGACATGGGGCGATTATCCCAGCAGCCGGCCCTGGGGGCCAGAGCTTACCCGGGGCAGGGAGGCAGATCGTTCTGCTCCGTGTCCCCCGCCCGCTGCGCGGGCTCCTCCTTGACCTGCGCAGAACGCTCTGCCGCCCAGCCCCTACTAGGCCTGCACCGCCAACTGGGTTTGCGTGCCCAGGCCGTCGATGCCCAAATGCATGGTCTGGCCTGCCCTTAGATACACCGGTGGTTTTTGCCCCATGCCGACACCGGGCGGGGTGCCGGTGGAGATTACATCGCCGCTTTGCAGGCTCATGAAGCGGCTCAAGTAGCTGATCAGGAACGGCACCTGGTAGACCATGGTGGCCGTGGAACCGTTCTGGAAACGCTTGCCGTCCACCTCCAGCCACATGTGCAGGGTCTGCGGGTCGGGAACCTCGTCGGCGGTGACGAGCCACGGGCCCATGGGGCCGAACGTGTCGCAGCCCTTGCCCTTGTCCCACGTGCCGCTGCGTTCGATCTGGAATTCGCGCTCAGACACGTCGTTGACGATGCAGTAGCCCGCCACATGCGCCATGGCGTCGGCTTCTGCGATGTAGCGCCCGCCCTGGCCAATGACGACGCCCAGTTCCACTTCCCAATCGGTCTTGACCGAACCGCGAGGGATTTCGACGGCGTCGTCAGGCCCAACGATGGCGCTGGTCCATTTGTTGAACACCACCGGCTCAGGCGGCACTTGCATGCCGGCCTCGGCCGCGTGGTCGGAGTAGTTCAGGCCGATGCAGATCAGCTTGCCGGTGCGCGCTACGCAGGGGCCCAGGCGCAGGTCCTGTTGCGGCGTGCCATCCACCAAGGGCAGGGTGGACAGGTCCAGGGCGCGCAACTTGGCCAGCGTGGCGGGCAGCAGAACGCTGCCGCCAATGTCATCCACCAAGCCGGAGAGATCGCGTACCCGCCCCTGGGCGTCGAGTGCGCCGGGTTTTTCCTGGCCGGGAGGTCCAAAGCGCAGCAGTTTCATGGCGGTTCCGTTTCAAAGAGTCAGTGAAGTGGACGGCTGAATGCAAAAACGCGGCCGAAGCCGCGTTTTCATTGGGGTGCTTGCAGCGATGCTGTGAGCTTATTCGATCTTGGCCTTGGAGCGCAGTTCTTCCTGGAACTTGGCGATCTTCTGCTGTTGCAGCTGCTGGGCGATTTGCGGCTTCACATCCTCAAACTTGGGCAACTGGGCGTCACGGATATCGTCCAGGCGGATGATGTGGTAACCGAATTGGGTCTTGACCGGTGTTTCGGTCATCTTGCCCTTGGTCAGGCCAGACAGGGCTTCGGAGAATTCCTTGACATAGCTGCCGGGGTTGGCCCAGTCCAGATCGCCACCCTTGGCGCCAGAGCCTGGGTCCTTGGACGATTTCTTGGCGATTTCGTCAAACTTGCCGCCTTTTTTCAGCTTGGCAATGATGGCCTTGGCTTCGTCTTCGGTTTCCACCAGGATGTGGCGGGCCTTGAATTCCTTGCCGGAATTCTGAGCAGCGAACTTGTCGTATTCGGCCTTGATTTCCTCGTCGGTAACCGGGTTCTTCTTCTGGAAGTCGCCGAACAGTTCGCGGATCAGGATGGCCTGGCGGGCCAGTTCGATCTGGGTTTTGAAGTCTTCGGTAGCGTCCAGGCCACGCACCTGGGCTTCTTGCATGAAAATTTCGCGGGCGATGACTTCGTCCTTGAGTTGACCCTGCATTTCAGGCGATACGGGACGGCCGGAGCGCTTGACCTGCTCGGCCAGTGCGTCAATGCGCGACTTTGGGATGGCTTTTCCGTTCACGATGGCCACGTTCTGGGCCATGGCGGCAGGTGCCAGGGCGGCCAGCAAGGTGGCAGTCGCGAATGCGGACAAAATTTGCTTCTTCATGCGTTTTCCTTCGAGGATGCTCAAAAAATGGGTGCCATTACGGCGGGTCAAACGGGGGTTGTGTTTGGCGAATTCTCGGTTTCAATGGCCAGGGCATGCAGACCCTGGGCAATGAAATCTTGCAGCGCATCATACACAAGGCGGTGGCGGGCCACATGGCTCAGGCCTGTAAACAAGTGTGAAGCCACCCGAACGCGGAAATGTGTGCCAAAGCCGGTGCCGTTGGATCCGGCGTGGCCGTTGTGCTGGTAGCTCTCGTCCAGAACCTCCAGGCGGGTGGGCGCCAGGCGCTCCATCAGGCGCGTTTTCAGCTGGTCTGCGGTGGGGCCGGTAGTCATGGTGTGCTCTCTTTTTCGTTAGCATCCTGGGCCCGCAGGTGGGGCGCAATGTACAAGCCTTGCCCAATCAGAAAGGCCAGCGGAAACACGTAGCCCCAGATCTTGAAATTGGCCCAGGCGTCTTCGCTGAAGTAGGTTGCCACGTAAGCATTGCTGATCGCCATGAAGGCGGCGTAAAAAACCCACGCCACGTTAAGTTTGTGCCAGACCGGGTCGGGCAGCTCCAGCTGGCTGCCCAGCATGGCCTTCAGGAAACTCTTGCGCATGCCCCAGATGGAGACTGCCAAGGCGATGGCCATGCCTGCGTACAAGACCGTGGGCTTCCACATGATGAAGCGCTTATCGTGCAAGGCCAATGTGATACTGCCAAAAACCAGAATCAGCGCCAGTGTGACCTTGTGCAGCGCCGTCAGCTTTTTGTCGATGGCGTAGACGATGGCCATTTGCAGCACCGTAGCCCCCATCAGCACGGGGGTTGCAAAATAAATGGCTTCGTCTTTGCCTATGCCAAACCAGGCGTGCAGCTTGTAGGCCGCGAAAAACAGCAGGATGGGGAAAAAATCGATCAGTATTTTCATGCAGGGGTGAAGTGTAACGAGGCCGAGTTCATGCAGTAGCGCAGGCCGGTGTCGGTGGGGCCGTCGTCAAACAGGTGGCCCAGGTGGGCGCCACAGTGGCCGCACAGGGCTTCGGTGCGCACCATGCCGTGCGCCCGGTCGACGCGGGTTGCTACGGCGCCTTCTGCAATCGCCTGGTCAAAGCTGGGCCAGCCGCAACCGGCATCGAACTTGGTACCGGCGGTAAACAAGGGCTTGTCGCAGCAAATGCAGTGGTAGGTTCCGTCCTTGTAGTTGTCGGCGTATTTGCCGGTGAAGGGGCGCTCGGTGGCGGCATGGCGCGTCACTTCAAAGGCATGGGGCTCGGCGCCTTTGGCCGCCAGCAGGGCCTTCCATTCGTCGTCGGTCTTGGTAATCGGAAAGGCAGTGGGATGGGTCATGGGATGGCTCTTTGGACGTGGGTTCAGGAACTGCAGCTGATGGAGATGCTGCCCGCCCAGTCGGGCGGGAAGGCCGCAAAGGTCTCCAGCGCGGGGTGTTCGTCAAACGGCCGCTCCAGCACCTGCAGCAATTGTGCTACGACCGCAAAGTCCTTGTCCTGGGCGGCGCGAATGGCCAATTCACCCAGGTGGTTGCGCAGCACGTATTTGGGGTTGGTCTTCAACATCAAACTTGCCGCTAGCCCTCGTGGAGTATCGCTAAGGTGCTCTGAATACTGTAGCAGCCACTGGTCAATGGCGTCCCGGTCCATGAACAGGTCCCGCACCGCCGTGTCCGGCGTGTTCGCGCCGGCTGCTTGCTGGACCCAATGGCTCAGGCGGCGCCAGAAGATGGTGTAGTCCACCCTGTCGGTCGCCATCAGCTGCAGTAGTGCGTCGACCAGGGCGCGTTGGCCGTCGCGCACGGCTGCAAACCCCAGCTTGGGCGCCATGCAGGCGTCAAAGGCCTGCGGGTAGGCCGACTTGAACGTCTCCAGGGCGGCAATGGTCAGATCCTGGTCTTCAATCAGCGGCAGCAGGGCCTGGCCCAGGCAGTAGAGGTTCCAGTAGGCGACATTGGGCTGCTTGTAAAAGGCGTAGCGGCCCTGGTTGTCCGAGTGGTTGCAGATGTGGCCGGGGTCAAAGGCATCGAGAAACTGGAACGGCCCATAGTCGATGGTCAGGCCCAGAATGCTCATGTTGTCGGTGTTCATGACACCATGGCAAAAGCCCACGGCCTGCCATTGCGCCACCATGCTGGCGGTTCGTTCGGTGACGGCTTGCAGAAAGTTGGCGTAGACATTGCCACTAAATTGCGAATGGGGCGTGTCGGTGCGGCACTCGGGGTAGAACCGGTCAATCACATAGTCCGCCAGTTGGCGCAGCTGGGGGTGCAGGCCGTGGTGGCAAAAATGCTCGAAATGCCCAAAACGGATGAAGCTGGGTGCCAGGCGGGTCACTACGGCCGCGGTTTCGGGCCGCTCGCGGTACACCGGGTGGTCGGAGCCGATCACGCACAGGGCGCGGGTGGTGGGCACCCCCAGGGCATGCATGGCTTCGCTGCACAAAAACTCGCGGATGCTGGAGCGCAGCACGGCCCGGCCATCGCCCATGCGGGAGAAGGGCGTCAGGCCCGAGCCTTTGAGCTGGATTTCCTGGGCCACGCCTGCTTCGCCTTCTGGCGGCACTAGCTCGCCCAGCAGCGCGGCGCGGCCGTCGCCCAGCTGTCCGGCCCACACGCCAAACTGGTGGCCGCTGTAGACACTGGACAGCGGCTGCGAGCCGGCGGCGATCTGATTGCCGGCCAGGATCTGTTGCCAATGCTCGGACTGCAGCGCTTGCGGTGGCAGGCCCAGCAGGGTCGCCGCTGCGGCACTGTGCCCCACCAGATAGGGCTGTGCCAGGGGCTGTGTGGCCATGGGGGCGTAAAAACCGGGGCCTAAAGTGGCAAAGCTGTTGTTCCAGCGCCAACCGGGAAGGAGTAGCGCAGGGTCATAGGAAGGAGTCTCAAGCATGGCGCCATTGTCTTGCAGCACCGGCAAACCCACAGGAGCAAGGGGTTTACTACTCCAGCAGTCGCGTCAGGGCCGCGTCGTCCAGCACGCGGATGCGGTTCATCGACAAACTGATCACACCCTGCTGCTGCAGCGCGTTGAGCACCCGGTTGGCGGTCTGGCGGGACATGCCGGCCAGGCTGGCGAGTTCGTCCTGCGTCAAATCGAGTTGGCGGGTGCGGTTCCAGAACAGGCGGCTCAGCGACAGGGCGATCCGTTGTTCCGGGCTGCGGGTGCGCCCGGCTTCAATCATGGCCATAGCCTGCGACAGCCGCAAATTCATGCAGCCGACCAAGAACTGGTTGAAGCCGATGCTGGACGCAAACAGCGTGTGAAACGTGGCGCTGGGCAGGCACAGCAGCTCCGTGTCCCGCAATGCCACCACTTCGTAGCGGCGGCATTCGTTTTTCAGGACGGCGCCTTCACCAAACCAGTCACCCGCGGCCACGCCCAAAAAATCCGAACGCCGTCCCTTCGTTGCGCGACCCGAGATCTTCACCAGTCCGTGCAGCACGCCATACCAGCCCTGGGTCGGTTCATTGGCCGGCAGGACCACCGCGCCGCGCGCGGCCGACAGCGTGAAGACCTGGGATGCAATGGCGTCTCGCTCAAGGGCCGGGAGCGCGGTATACCAGCACTGTGCCTGCAAGAATCGTTGGATGGGCGTGTGGGAGACGATGGGAAACATGGGGCCTATTGGACCAGACTGCCCGCATCGGTTGTATGGGCCGTCAAAGTTTTGCGGTACTCCCCAGGGGACACGCCAAACCAGCGTTTGCAGGCGCGAAACACATTGCTTGGGTCCCCAAAACCCAGCAGGTCGGCGATGGTGTTCAGTGGAAGGGATTCCTGAGCCAGGTATTTACGGGCCAACTCGCAGCGCGCGTCGTCCAGCAGTTGCTGGTACGAGGTGTTTTCAGCCCGCAGGCGGCGCTGGAACGTGCGGTCCGTGAGCGCGAGATGGGCGGCGATGTCTTCCCGGCGCGGCTCTCCCTGGCCCAGGCGCTGCATCACGGCGTCGCGCACCTTGTGGCGGATGCTGGTGGCACCCAGGCCGCTGAGTTGCTCGTCCATGACGCGCTCGTGCAGCGCCAGCATGGCCGGGCTGCGCGAGGGCAGGGGCGTGGCCAGGTCTTCGGCACTCAGCAGCAGTCGGGTCGCGGGCTGTCCGAAGCGCATGGGGCAGTCAAAAGCCAGGCGGTAGGGCTGCTCGCTGACCGGCGGGGGAAAGGCAAACTCGACGGCCATCGCCGGTACCGGCCGCCGGGTCAGCCACTGGCATAGCGCCAGCAACGCCAGCATGCCGTACTCCTGGCGTTGGCGGGGTACGCGCAGGGTATTGCCGGTGTGGCCCAGTACCAGCCAATGGTTGCGCGCGTCAGGCTGCAGGACAAATGTGGCCGCATCGGACACCAGCGCCAGGTAGCGGGCCAGATTTTTCAGGCCGCTGTGCAGGTCGGGGCTGGACAACATGGCGTGGCCTACCACATCAAAGTTCACGTAGCGGTCCACCAGGCTGCGGTCAAGTCCCAACGACGGATTGCCTGACCAGCTGACCGCCAGGTCCCATAGTCGGGTCACGGTATCGGCACCCAAGCGTGCCCCGGGCCGCTCCAGTTCCGCCGGGGCTATGCCGGCACACTGCAGGAGTCTCGGCACATCCAGACCCTGCGACGCAAACATGTCAACAACGCCCTTGACCCAGGTGGATGAACTGCTTCGATTCATTGCAGAAATGGCTCTCCAAAGTCACAAGATTGGATGCGTTGGGATAGCGGCGCATCCAGGGTTGATTCCTAGAATTTCTGCGCCACTCCATCGCATTGCGAGCCGTGGATTTCAATGGATTTCAGTCGTTTGCGCAAGCTGCGAATTACCCCTACGAGGAGACACAACACATGAAAATACAGAAACACATATTGGCAGTCCTGGGTCTTTCAGCCCTCCTGGGGGCGTGCGGGGGATCGGGCGGCACCGTGGAGGTCGACATGAGCCGCAGCACCAGCTATGGCGCCATTGTTGGCAACAACGACACCGCGGGCACGGGCACCTACTCCTGGAAAGGCGTGCCCTTTGCCAAACCGCCAGTGGGCGCCTTGCGCTGGAAGGCGCCTGTCGAGCCCGACAGCTGGAGTGGCCAGCTGGCCACCAAGGCATTCGGCAACGCCTGTCTGCAAAACGGCCGCATCTACGGGCCGGGCGCCAACAACCGCTATGACAGCAGCATTGCCAGCACACTCAACACGCCAGTGGGCAGCGAGGATTGCCTGACGCTGAACATCTGGCGGCCTGCGGGCGACAGTGCCAATCTGCCCGTCATCGTTTTCGTCTACGGTGGCAGCAATATCTCGGGCTATTCGGCCGATCCGGTCTACGATGGTGCGGCCCTGGCCAGGGTGGCCAACGCGGTGGTGGTCACGACCAACTATCGGGTCGGTGTGCTGGGGTTCATGAACTTGCCGCAGATCAAGACCGGCTCCAATGCCGCCGAGGATTCGGGCAATTTTGCGCTGCTCGACATCGTGCAGGCGCTGAAGTTTGTGAAGAAGAACGCAGCCGCATTTGGCGGCAACGCAGACAACGTCACGCTGATGGGGCAATCTGCCGGTGCCATCAACACCTGGGCGTTGCTGGCCTCGCCGCTGGCGGCCGGGCTGTTCCACAAGGCGGTGCCCATCAGCGGCGGAATTTCACTGGCCAGCAATCTGCCACCCGGCATGCTGCCCACACTGAATCCTGCCAGCACCTATCTGGCGCAGGGCAACGCGCTGTTGGCCAAGCTGCTGATTGCGGACGGCAAGGCCAGTGATACCGCCAGTGCCAGCGCCTACATTGCCACGCAGACCAGCCCACAGATTGCCGACTACCTCCGGGCCAAGCCAGGCAGCACGATCTTGACCACGCTGCTGGTCAACGGCCTGACCGGGTCCGGGCCTATTCCGGATGGCGTGGTGCTTCCCACCAATCCGATCGCAGCCATGGCTGCGGGAAGCTATAACAAGGTGCCGGTGCTGGCTGGCAATACGGCGGACGAAGGCAAATTGTTCGCGCCATTTCTGACGCTGTTGGGTGGCAAGAACGGCCTCAAGATTACCGATGCCGATCGCTTCAACCTGATGGCAAATTTCAACCCGGACCTGCCCACAACGCTGACTTCGGCCGACATCCTGGATGCCTCCTATCTTCCGGTGACAACACCGGTGACCGGCTTCAACGCCAAGACCGCATTGCTGGGCAGCGTGTTCACGACGCCCAGTCGCGACAACGTGCTGAACACGCTCATCACGCAGCAGCCCGGCTCGGTGTGGCATTACCAGTTCAACTGGGCACAGGAGCCCGCTCCCTGGAACGAGGTCTACGGGGCGGCCCATGCCTTTGACCTGCCGTTCCTGTTCGGGAATTTCGGGCCCTCGGTGTTCTCCAACGCCGTGAACAGCACGGCCAACAAGCCCGGTCGCCTGGCCCTGTCGGCGGCGATGATGGCCAGCCTGGGTGCCTTTGCGCGAACCGGCAATCCCAACACCACCACGCTGGGTGTCACGTGGCAACCCTGGCCCAAGAAGCTGGTGCTGGATGCCTCGTTGACGCAGGCCAGCATTTCGGTCCCCTGACCCCGCCTGGTGTCGTCCGGACGACACCATTTGCCTGCACGGGTCTGCGCGCGCAGACTCGCGTTCGTTGTTGGCGCTGAATCAGCAATCAAAATAATATGGAGACGGCAATGCGTATGCAATCGCGAATTTTCGCCAGGCTGCTGGGGCTGGCTGTGTGTGTTGTCATGCATGGCGCGCATGCCGCGGAGCCGGGCGTTACCGACACCGAAATTCTGCTGGGTCAGCCGGCCGCGCTGAGCGGCCCTTTGGCAGAATTGGCGCGCGATATCGTCAATGGCTCCAAGGTGTATTTCGACGGCGTCAACGACAAGGGCGGCATCTACGGACGCAAGATCCGCATCCTGACCATGGACGACGGCTACGTGGTGGCCAATACCGTCAAGGTCGTGAGCCACATGATTGAAAAGGAGCCGGTGTTCGCGCTGATGAACATGACCGGCACCTCCAACGTGGCGGCTGTTCTGCCGCTGCTGGAAAAGGAGAATCCTCCGTTGCCCCTGGTTGCGCCTTTCACCGGGGCCGACCTGATGCGCACGCCCCCCATCAACCACATCTTCAACGTCCGCGCCAGCTATGGCGATGAAACCGAGAAGATGGTGCAGCACCTGACAACCTTGGGTACCCAACGGATTGCGGTGTTGTGGAGCAACAATGGTTTTGGCAAGGACGGGCTGGCCGGTGTCCAGAGGGCGCTGGACAAGCGTGGTCGACAGGTCTATGCCGATGCGCCCATCGAACAAAACGCGTCGGACACCGACAAGGCGGTGGCCGCGTTGTACGACAAGCGTCCCGAGGCCATCATCATGATCACGGCGGGCGCACCCACGGTAAGTTTCATCAAGAGCTACAACAAGGTGCGCAAGGGCATGCATTTTTACACCCTGTCCGTGATGGGCACCCAGGCCACGCTGCGCGCCCTGGGGGCTGATGGTGTGGGCGTGGTGGTCAGTACCGTCGTGCCCTTTCCGTGGGATTTCACGCATCCCCTGGCCAGGGAGTACCGTGCTGCCATGCAAAAGGCGGGCTACACCAATTTGTCTTTCCTGGGGCTGGAAAGTTACATCAATGCCATGGTTTTGGTCGAAGGACTGCGACTGGCCGGCCGGGATCTGAATCGCACCAGGTTTGTGGCCGCGCTGGCCGGCATGAAACACCTGGACCTGGGCGGCTTCGCCGTGGGTTTTAGCAAAGATTCGCGCCAGGGTTCGCGATTCGTGGGCTTGACCATGGTCAGTCCGGGTGAGAAATTCACCAAGTGACAGCTGTCGCGCAGGTACTTTTCGACACTTCCCTTTTGCCTACAAGCTACTATGATTCATTTTCGTAACCATCGCCACAAGGAGTATCCATGTTAGGGTTAATGCAAAGCCAGCAACTGCTGATTTCGTCGCTGATCGAGTTTGCCGAACGGCACCACGGCGAGGCAGAGGTGGTATCGCGACGGGTCGAAGGCGACATCCACCGCTACACCTACAAAGAGGTGGCGGCGCGTGCGCGCCAGGTGGCCAATGCGCTGGACAAAATGGATCTGGCCTTCAGCGACCGTGTTGCGACATTGGCCTGGAATGGATACCGCCATCTGGAACTGTATTTCGGTGTGAGCGGCACCGGGCGTGTTTTGCACACCCTCAATCCCCGCTTGCATCCGGACCAGATCGTGTGGATTGCCAACCACGCGGAAGACCAGGTGCTGTGCTTTGACATGACGTTCTTGCCCATAGTCAAGGCCGTGCACAGCCGTTGCACCACGATCAAGCATTTCATCGCCCTGTGTGACGCTGACGCGCTGCCGGCTGACACCGGTATCCCCGGGCTGCAGAGCTACGAGGCCTGGATCGGCAAGCAGCCGACGGCCTACGCCTGGCCACAGTTTGATGAAAACTCGGCATCCAGCATGTGCTACACCAGCGGCACCACGGGCAACCCCAAGGCCGCGCTGTACAGCCACCGCTCCACCATGCTGCACGCCTATGCCGTGGCCATGCCCGATGTGATGTGCGTGAGCGCACGTGACTCCATCCTGCCGGTGGTGCCCATGTTCCACGTCAATGCATGGGGCATTCCCTACACCGCCGCAATGACCGGCGCCAAGCTGGTGTTTCCGGGTCCGGCGATGGACGGCAAATCGATTTATGAGCTGATCGAAGGCGAGAAGGTGAGCTACGCCGCCGGCGTGCCTACGGTTTGGCAGATGATGCTGGGCCACATGCAGAGCAACAACCTGCGCTTCTCCACGCTCAAGCGCACGGTCATTGGCGGCTCGGCCTGCCCACCGGCCATGATTACGGCTTTCAACGACCTATACGGTGTCGAGGTGTTGCATGCCTGGGGCATGACTGAGCTGTCGCCGCTGGGCACCCTTTGCACACTGAAAAACAAGCATCTGGAGCAGAGTGCGGAAGAGAAGATGAAGGTACGCCTCAAGCAGGGGCGCGGCATTTTTGGCATCGACATGAAGATCGTTGGCGACGACGGCAAGGAGCTTCCCTGGGACGGCAAAGCCTATGGCGACCTGTTGGTCAAGGGCCCATGGGTCATCTCCGAATACTTCAAGGGCGAGGGTAGTTCACCCCTGGTCGATGGCTGGTTTCCGACCGGCGACGTCGCCACGATTGACCCGGATGGATACATGCAGATTACCGACCGCAGCAAGGACGTGATCAAGTCCGGCGGCGAGTGGATCAGTTCCATTGATGTGGAAAACGTGGCCATGGCGCACCCGGCCGTCGCCATGGCAGCCTGTATAGGCATGAAGCATCCCAAGTGGGATGAGCGCCCCATCATTGCCGTGGTCAAGAAGCCGGGTGCGGAAGTCACGCGGGAGGAGTTGATCGCGTTCTACGAGGGCAAGACCGCAAAGTGGCAGATTCCCGATGACGTGGTGTTTGTAGAGGCCATTCCATTGGGCGCCACCGGCAAGATGCAGAAGATCAAGCTGCGTGAACTGTTGAAAGACTACCAGTTGCCGACTGCGTGACTGGGGCTGGGATCGTAGTCACCTTGGCGATATGGCATGGGTGGAAACCCTTGCCCTGAATCGCCCATTAGCTTGTACTCTTCAGACGTGTGATGAATTTTTATAGGAGATAGTGAATGAAATTTGCTTTTAAGTTGGTTGCCGCTGCTTCTGTCGTGTTGTGTGCCCAAACTGCCATGGCCCAAAAGGGTGAGACAGTCAAGATCGCCTGGATTGATCCATTGACCGGCCTGATGGGCCCAGTGGGTTCCAATCAGCTGAAAAGCTTCCAGTTCTTTGCCGAAAAGTTCAGCCAGTCCAATCCGGCTGGCGTCAAGTTTGAAGTCGTGGGCCTGGACAACAAGCTAAGCCCGACCGAGAGCTTGAATGCACTCAAATCGGCGGTGGACCAGGGCGTTCGCTACATTGCCCAGGGCAATGGATCGTCTGTTGCAGGTGCATTGATCGATGCAGTGAGCAAGCACAACGAACGTAACCCTGGCAAGGAAATCATTTTCCTCAACTACGCAGCCGTGGACCCAGACTTCACCAACAGCAAGTGCAACTACTGGCACTTCCGTTTTGATGCCGATACGTCCATGAAGATGGAAGCGCTGACCACGTTCATGGCCGACAAGCAGGACAACAAGAAGGTCTACTTGATGAACCAGACCTACTCGCACGGTCAGCAGGTTGCGAAATTTGCCAAGGAAAACCTGGCACGCAAGCGTCCTGATGTCCAGATCGTGGGTGAAGACCTGCACCCACTGGCCCAGGTTCGCGACTTTGCGCCGTACATTGCCAAGATCAAGGCATCCGGTGCGGATACGGTGATTACCGGCAACTGGGGCTCTGACCTGTCCTTGTTGATCAAGGCGGCCAACGAAAGTGGTTACGACGGCAAGTTCTATACCTATTACACCGGTGTCACGGGGACGCCAACCGCCTTGGGCACCAATGCAGCGGGTCGCGTGTACCAGGTTGCGTACGCCCACTACAACATGGGTGGCCAGATGGACAAGTGGATGGGCGAGTTCAAGACGAAGTTCAACGACGACTTTTACACCGGTTCCATCATCACCATTTATTCCATCTTGGGCGAAGCCATGGCCAAGGCCAAATCCACTGACCCGGTCAAGGTGGCTGCGGTCATGGAAGGCATGAAGTTCAAGAGCTTCAATGGTGAGGTCGAGATGCGCAAGACAGACCACCAGTTGCAGCAGGCCCTGTTCATGACCGTGTGGCAGAAGGCGGACAAGAAGTTCCCCTACAGCCCGGAGAACACCACCATGACACTGGCGCCCGTGAAGACGTATGAGCCCTATGTGGCCAGCACGCCAACCAGCTGCCAGATGAAGCGTCCCGGCTAAGCTCACACCGGTAGCACCGGTCTCAGGCCCGATTGATGTATATGCGGTCGGGCCTTTCTTTTGAACGTTGGGATACTGGCGTTGTTGCGGTCGAAAGGTAGTTGTCGATGGAGTTTTTCATCATTTCCACGCTGAACGGGTTGAGCTACGGACTACTGCTGTTCATGCTCAGTGCTGGTTTGACCCTCATCTTCAGCATGATGGGTGTGCTCAACTTTGCGCACGCCAGCTTCTACATGGTGGGCGCATATGTGGGCTACACCCTGTCGGGTGTGTTGGGGTTTTGGCCTGCACTGGTAATAGCGCCGGTGGTTGTTGGAGCATTGGGTGCCCTTTTCGAGCGTCTGGCGTTGCGCCGCGTGCACAAGTATGGCCACGTCGCCGAACTGTTGATCACGTTCGGGCTGTCCTACATCATCTATGAACTGGTGCAGCTCCTTTGGGGCCGTACCGCGCTGGAATTCAATCCGCCCGAGAGCCTGCGTGGCCCTGCTTTCACGCTGATCAACCACGCGGTCAATGGCCTGAGTCTGGTCTGGGGCGGCGCGTCGGCCGAGCTGTGCAGCGCGGCCGATGCTACGGTGCGCGTGGTCTGCTCGCCTTTTCCGCTGACCCGCGCCTTCATGATGTTCGTCGCCTTGCTGATGCTGGTGAGCCTGTGGCTGCTGTTGACCCACACCCGCGTGGGCCTGGTGATCCAGTCCGCGCTGACACATCCCCACATGGCGGAATCCCTGGGGCATAACGTGCCGCTGGTGTTCATGCTGGTGTTTGGAGCCGGCACTGGGCTCGCGGGTCTGGCCGGAGTCATTGGTGGCAGTACCTTTGTCACCGAGCCATCCATGGCGGGCACCGTGGGGTCGATCATTTTTGTGGTGGTGGTGGTCGGAGGTTTGGGGTCACTGTCGGGCGCATTTCTGGCGTCGCTTCTGATTGGGGTGATTCAGACCTTCGCGATCGCGTTCGACTACTCGGTCCTGACCGTCATGGAGCAGGCCGGACTGAAGATTGGCGATGCACTGCGCAGCAGCTCGGTTGCACAACTCACCCTGTCGCAGGTAGCGCCTATCCTGCCCTACCTGTTCCTGGTGTTGATTCTGATATTTCGCCCCAGGGGCCTATTGGGCAAGCGGGAAGGTTAAGCGGGTATGAAATCTATGAAAACGGGGCGCGTGGTCGTATGGGGCCTCTTTGCGCTCGTCTTATTGCTGGCCCCTAGCGTATTTGACAGTGGTTTGTCGGTCACCATGTTGTCCCAGATGGGCATTGCCATCATTGCCTGCCTGTCGTTCAACATGCTGTTGGGCCAGGGCGGCATGTTGAGCTTTGGCCATGCGGTCTACACCGGGTTGGGTTCTTATATGGCCATCCATGCCCTCAATGCGGTGGGGCGCGGCAGTCTGCCGATACCCGTCAGCGCCGTGCCTCTGGTGGGCGGGCTGGCTGGTATGGCGTTTGCCGTGCTGTTCGGGTTTGTCACCACGCGCAAGTCAGGCAACACCTTTGCCATGATTACGCTGGGCATGGCTGAACTGGTGTTTGCCATGTCGTTGATGTTTTCGGACTTCTTCGGTGGTGAAGCGGGGGTCTCGGGCAACCGCGTCATCGGTCAACCGTTCATGGGCATCAACTTTGCATCGGCCTCGCAGGTGTACTACCTGATTGCGGCTTACACCTTCGTGTCGGTGGCACTGATGTTTGCTTTTACCGGTACGCCCTTGGGGCGCATGCTCAACGCGGTGCGCGACAACCCGGAGCGTGTCGAGTTCATTGGCTACAACCCCCAGCGCATTCGCTACACGGCGTTCATCATCGCCGGGTTTTTTGCCGGCGTTTCGGGCGGCCTGGCAGCGCTGAACTTCGAGATCGTGACGGCCGAAGTCGTGGGGGCTGGCCGCTCGGGCGCTTACCTGCTGTTCACCTTTCTGGGTGGTGCCACGTTCTTCTTCGGCCCCATCATTGGTGCGGTGCTGATGGTGCTGGCGTTTGTGATGCTCAGCGAGTTGACCAAGGCCTGGCTGCTGTACCTGGGGTTGACGTTCCTGTTCATGGTCATGTATGCGCCAGGCGGGATTGCCAGCCTGATCATGATGAACCTGCGCGTGGCCAAGTTTGGCAAGCTCAAAGGCTTGTGGTCCACCTACCTTGCGATGGCCGTTACCGGATTGACGGGCCTCTTTGGTGTGGGCGCTATTCTGGAAATGGTCTACCACCGCAAGCTCAACGCGACCCTGGGTTCCGAGCTGCATTACCTGGGTGCCACGCTGGACGCTTCCAGTGTCGGTAGCTGGCTGGGCATGGTCGCCGTGATGGCGGTAGGCCTGGGTTTGTTCGAGATGGTGCGCAGGAGGTTCATCAAACAGTGGGGCCTGATACAGGAAGATATTGAGAGTGAACTCAAGCGAAGGGAGGCCCTATGAGCTCCACTAACCAGGCCACAACAACTCCCGCGTTGGAGTTGCGGGATTTGCGCAAGAGTTTCGGCAAGTCGGAGATTATTCGGGGTGTCAACCTGGCGGTGCGTGCGGGTGAGCGGGTTGCGGTGATTGGCCCCAATGGCGCTGGAAAATCCACGCTGTTCAATTTGATCAGCGGCCGTTTCGAGGCCAGCAGTGGCGATGTCATCCTGCACGGCGAACGCATCATTGGACTCAAGCCGTTCGAGATCAACCGCAAGGGCCTGTCGCGCAGCTTCCAGATTACCAACATCTTTCCACAACTCAGTGTGTTCGAGAACCTGCGTTGCAGTGTGCTGTGGAGCCTTGGCTACAAATACACATTCCTGAAGTTTCTGGTCAATCTGGACGACGCCAACGCCCGGGCCAAAGAGTTGATGGAAATGATCAACCTGGACAAGAAGCGCGACGTGCTGGCCGTCAACCTCACGTATGCCGAACAGCGTGCGCTGGAGATTGGCATCACCATTGGCGGTGGCGCCAGCGTGGTGTTGCTGGACGAGCCTACGGCCGGCATGAGCCGCAGTGAAACCACGCGTTTCATTGCCCTGATCAAGTCGGTGACCGAAGGCAAGACGCTGTTGACTGTCGAGCACGACATGGGCGTGGTGTTTGGACTGGCCGACCGGATTGCGGTGGTGGTCTATGGGGAGGTAATTGCTTTTGACACCCCTGATGCTGTGCGGGCCAATGCCAAGGTACAGGAGGCGTATTTGGGTTCGTCGGTGGCCGACGCACAGGCGGGAGGACACTGAGATGCTGAAGGTTTCGAATCTGAATGCCTTTTATGGCAAAAGCCACGTACTGCACGGCGTGGACATGCACGTCAACGCGGGCGAAATCGTGGCATTGTTGGGCCGCAATGGATCGGGTCGTTCCACGACCGCCAAGTCCATCATGGGTCTGGTCGATTGCAGGGGATCGGTCCTCTGGCAAGGCAAGGAGTCGCTGGGCAAGAAGACCTACGAGATCGCCCACCTGGGCTTGGGATACGTGCCCGAGAGCCGGGACATTTTCCCCAAGCTCACGGTGCACCAGAACCTGTTGCTGGGGCAAAAGAGCGGCAAGAAGAGTCCCCGCTGGTCTTTTGACGACATGTACAAGATGTTTCCTCGCCTGAAGGAGCGCGAGCATACCGAGGCAGGCGTACTGTCTGGCGGCGAGCAGCAGATGCTGACGTTGTGCCGCACGCTGATGGGTGACCCGGATCTCATCATCATCGACGAGCCGACTGAAGGCCTGGCACCCAAGATCGTGGAACTGGTGGCCGAGTACCTCAAGGAATTGCGCAAGCGGGGCATTTCGGTCCTGCTGATCGAACAGAAGCTCACCATTGCCATGCACATATCGGACCGCTGCCTGGTCATGGGACACGGGCACATCGTGTTCGAGGGCACGCCGGATGAACTGCGCGCCAATCAGGCTATCCGCAAGGAATGGCTTGAAGTCTAGTTTGTCCCAACCGTGACAAGCGGCCTTTTCAAAGCCACAAAACCTCCTACAATTAAAATCGAACGATCGTTCTATTTTGGTTGTTCCCCCATTACTTTCGAGGAATCCCAGCATGACTGCCCAATACCAAGTCCATGGTGACGTCGCCATCATTACGCTCAACAACCCACCGGTCAACGGCTTGGGTTTGTCCACCCGCCTGGGCATTACCGACGGTATGGCCCAGGCCAACGCGGATGCTGCCGTCAAGTCCATCATCATTACCGGTGCGGGCAAAGCCTTTTCGGGCGGTGCTGATATCAAGGAATTCGGATCTCCCAAAGCGGGCCAGGAGCCCAACCTGCTGAGCGTCATCAGCGTGCTGGAAAACTCCGCCAAGCCCGTGATTGCAGCCATCCATACCGTGGCCATGGGCGGCGGGCTGGAGTTGGCCCTGGGTTGCCACTACCGTATCGCGGCACCCGGCACCAGCGTGGCTTTGCCTGAAGTCAAGCTGGGTCTGATTCCGGGCGCCGGTGGCACGCAACGCCTGCCCCGCGTGCTCGGCGTGGAAGCGGCCCTGAACATGATTGTCAGTGGCGAGCCGGTCAAAAGCGAAATGCTGGCCATGCTGCCCGGCCAGAAGCTGTTTGACAAGATGTCCGCGTCTGCCGAATCCCTAGCCGAAGAGGCCCTGGCGTTTGCCCGTTCTGTTGCGGATGTGCGCCCCTTGCCTTTGGTGCGTGACCTGAAGTGCCGCCATCCCCAGGGCGATGCCTACTTCCAGTTTGCCCGCAACATGGTCAAGGGCATGTCCAAGAATTTCCCCGCGCCCGCCAAGTGCGTGGACATCGTGGAAATCGCCACCAAGAAGAAGTTTGACGACGGCATGGCGGCCGAGCGCGACATTTTCCTGAACCTCATGCTCACATCCGAGAGCAAGGCCCTGCGCCACCTGTTCCTGGCCGAGCGTGCGGCTTCCAAGATTCCGGATGTGCCTTCTGACACGGCGCAGCGCACCATCAACTCCATCGCCGTCATCGGCGCCGGCACCATGGGTGGCGGCATTGCGATGAACTTCCTGAACGCCGGCATCCCCGTCAAGATGCTGGAAATGAAGCAGGAGGCACTGGACCGCGGCGTGGCCACCATCCGCAAGAACTACGAAGCCCAGGTCAAGAAAGGCAAGTTGAAGCAGGACAAGTACGACCAACGCATGGCCCTGTTGACCACCACGCTGAGCTACGACGACCTGTCCGGTACCGACATGGTCATTGAGGCCGTGTTCGAAGAAATCGGCGTCAAGGAAGCCGTGTTCAAGGAACTCGACCGTGTCATGAAGCCTGGTGCCATTCTGGCCTCCAACACGTCCACGCTGGACGTGGACAAGATCGCATCCTTCACCAAGCGTCCACAAGACGTGGTCGGTCTGCATTTCTTCAGCCCGGCCAATGTCATGAAGCTGCTGGAAGTGGTGCGCGGCAAGGAAACCGCCAAGGATGTGATGGCCACCGTGATGTCGGTCGCCAAGAAGATCCGCAAGACGGCCGTGGTGTCTGGCGTGTGCGACGGCTTCATCGGCAACCGCATGATCGAACAGTATGGCCGCCAGGGTGGCTTCCTGTTGGACGAAGGCTGCACCCCCGCCCAGGTCGACAAGGCAATGGAAAAATTTGGAATGGCCATGGGCCCGTTCCGCATGGGTGACCTGGCGGGCAACGACATCGGCTGGGCTATCCGCAAGCGCCGCTACCAGGAAAAGCCAAACATGAAGTACAGCAAGACCGCTGACCTGTTGTGCGAAAAAGGCCGCTTTGGCCAGAAGACCGGTGCCGGCTGGTACGACTATGTCGCCGGCAAACGCGACGCCATTCCGAACGCCGAAGTGGTGACCATGATCGAAGAGCACCGCAAGGCGCTGGGCATCACACCGCGCAAGATTTCGGACGAGGAAATCGTGCAGCGTCTGGTGTTCAGCCTGGTCAACGAAGCCGCCCACATTCTGGAAGAAGGCATTGCCAACAAGGCCAGCGACATCGACATCGTCTACATCTTTGGCTACGGCTTCCCGGCGCACCGCGGCGGCCCCATGAACTATGCCGACCAGGTGGGTCTGTTCAACGTGGTGCAAGCCATGAACCGCTTTGCCCTGAACCCGCTGGACGATGCCCAGTTCTGGAAGCCAGCGCCTTTGTTGGCCCGACTGGCCGCTGAAGGCAAGACCTTCAACTAAGCGATCCGGCTATTTACCGAACAAGGAATCACCATGACATCCGCAGTTATTGTTTCTACCGCCCGCACCCCCCTGGCCAAGAGCTGGAAGGGTTCCTTCAACATGACCCACGGCGCCACACTGGGCGGCCACGCTGTCGAGCATGCCATCAAGCGCGCCGGCATTGAAGCCGCCGAGGTGGACGACGTCATCATGGGCTGCGCCACACCCGAAGGCGCCACAGGTGCCAACATCGCCCGCCAGGCCGCCTTGCGCGCCGGTTGCCCCGTCACCGTGTCGGGCATGACCATCAACCGGTTCTGCTCGTCGGGCCTGCAAACCATCGCAGTGGCCGCACAGCGCATCATTGCCAACGAAGGCGACATTTATGTAGCCGGCGGTGTGGAAGCGATCTCCTGCGTGCAGCAAGAAATGAACCAGCACATGCTGGCTGACCCCTGGCTGGTCAAGAACAAGCCCGAGATCTACTGGAACATGCTGCAAACCGCCGAGAACGTGGCCAAGCGCTACAACATCAGCCGCGACGCCATGGACGAATACGGAGCCGCCAGCCAGCAGAAGGCTACCGCAGCCTTGGCCGCCGGCCTGTTTGCCGCGGAGATCGCGCCGATTACCGTCACCATGGGAGTGGCCGACAAGGTCATGGGCCTGACGACCAAGCAGGTCACGGTCAGCAACGACGAAGGCATCCGCGACGGCACCACCAAAGATGGCATCAGCGGCTTGCGCTCTGCCGTTCCCGGCGGTCTGATCACGGCCGGCAACGCCAGCCAGTTCTCCGACGGCGGCGGTGCCGTGGTTGTGATGCACGAAAAGATTGCCGAGCAGAAAGGCCTGAAGCCTCTGGGCCGATTCCTGGGCTTTGCAGTGGCCGGTTGCGAGCCCGATGAAATGGGCATTGGCCCCGTGTTCGCCATCCCCAAGGTGTTGGCACGCCTGGGCCTGAAGGTCAGCGACATCGACTTATGGGAGCTGAATGAAGCCTTTGCCGTGCTGGTCATTTACTGCCGCGACAAGCTGGGCATTCCCGGTGACAAGCTCAACGTCAACGGCGGCGCCATTGCCGTGGGTCATCCTTACGGGGTGTCCGGCCAGCGCCTGACCGGCCATGCGCTGATCGAAGGCAAGCGCCGTGGCGCCAAGCGCGTCTGCGTCACCATGTGCATCGGCGGCGGCATGGGCGCTGCAGGCATTTTTGAAGTGCTGTAAGGCAAACCCCACACCGCAACGGTGTGGGTGGTCTGCGGTCGATTCGATGCGGTCTGGTCGTCACTAGCTATCAAATAGCTAGCTACTAACGACCATTCCGCGAGGGCTACAGCATGTTTTTACTACAAGAACATCTGTGCAAGCCGCAACAATACCCAAGATGGGTATACATATCCCCCAAAGAAAACAGTGGTAACCCCGGTCTGCGAAGGCGGTATGGGCCCTGTTTTTTGCGCCACCAAGGGTTTCTACCGAAGGGGCAGTGGGTCGGATGGTTTTAGCATTGGGCCCTTATATATAAGGACTTAATGATGAAGACGCCTCATATTTTGTTGGTGGTAGCCGGACTGGTGGGTGCATCCGGATGGGTTCAGGCCCAGTCGATGGACCCTTTGCAGGTGCGCAGCATGGCCGCATCGTGCGCCAATTGCCATGGCACGCACGGCATTGCGGAGGCGGGCAACGAGTCCCTGGCGGGCGTCAACAAAGACGAGTTGCTGAAGAAAATGCTGGATTTCAAGACCGGCAAAAAGCCCGCGACCATCATGCACCAGCTCTCCAAGGGTTATTCCGACGAGCAGTTGGCCGCCTTGGCCAGCTATTTTTCAGCCTTGAAGAAATAAGGGGAGCATGATCATGATGCAACGTCGGCAATTTGTACAAAGCGTGGGTGCAGCGGGTGCCCTGGGAGCGATGGGCCTGGTCACCGGTTGTGCCAGCACACCGGGCGGTAGCGGTCCAAAGGTGGTGGTGGTGGGCGGCGGGTATGGCGGTGCCACTACGGCCAAGTATGTGCGCATGTGGTCGGACTACGGGATCGACGTCACGCTGGTGGAACCCGGTGCTGCTTTCATTTCGTGCCCCCTTTCCAATCTGGTGCTGGGTGGCAGCAAGACCATGGCCGACATCACCACACCGTACGACAACCTGGTGAAGCGCCATGGTGTGCGCTGGGTGCAGGACATGGCAGTTCGCATTGACCCGGACAAGCGGATCGTGGTGCTCGCCAAGGGTGGCGAGCTGCCGTATGACAGGCTGATCCTGTCGCCCGGCGTGGACTTCATGTGGGACATGTTGCCCGGCATGGCCACTGCCGGTGCAAAAGACAAGGTGCTGCACGGCTGGAAAGCCGGTGCCCAGACCGCTGCCCTGCGCCAGCAGCTCGAAGCCATGCCCGACGGAGGTGTGTTCGCCATGTCCATTCCGCTGGCACCCTACCGCTGCCCTCCAGGGCCGTATGAGCGTGCCTGCCAGGTGGCCAGCTATTTCAGCAAGGCCAAGCCCAAGAGCAAGGTGTTGATACTGGATGCCAATGACGACGTCACCTCCAAAGGGCCGCTGTTCAAGAAGGCCTGGAAAGACCGCTATGACGGCATCATCGAATACCGCCCCAAGCACAAGGTGGTCGATGTGGACGCCGCCACCAACACGCTCAAGTTTGAGTTCAATGACGATTTGAAGGCTGCGGTGCTGAATGTGATTCCGGACATGCGAGCCGGTGACATTGCTGTCAAGACCGGGCTGGCGACCGCCAACAAGCGCTGGTGCGAGGTGGATTTCCTGACCTTCGAATCCATCGCCGTCAAGAACATCCATGTGCTGGGCGACTCCATTCAGATAGCCCCGGCCATGCCCAAGTCCGGCCACATGGCCAATCAGCACGGCAAGACCTGTGCCGCCGCCGTGGTGGCGCTGTTGACCGGCAAGCAGCCCAATGCCATGCCGATCTACAACAACGCCTGCTACAGCTTTGTCAGCGCAGAGGATGTCGTGCACGTGACCAGCGTGCACCGCTACGACGCCGACAAAAAGACCATGCTGCCGGTGGCCGGCGCGGGAGGGGTATCCAGCGCTGCCAATGAGCTGGAAGGCCGCTACGCAATGGCTTGGGCCCGCAATATCTGGGCCGATACGCTGGCATGATCAGATTGCTGTCCCGCTGGATGGCTGCGGCGGCTTGCGCCGCCCTGGCCAGCAGCGCCTGGGCGCAGGCCGATGAGGCACGTGCCAAGAAAATCGTAAATGGTGTCTGCTTTCTGTGCCATGGGGCCGAGGGTGAGTCGTCCAGTGAAGTGTTTCCGCGCCTGGCGGGGCAGCACTGGGAATATGTCGCCAAGCAGCTCGACAACTTCAAATCCGGCAAGCGCAAAAGTACCGCCATGGCCGACATGGCTGCCAAGCTGACACCTGATGAAATGCTGGCCCTTGGGCGTTATTTTGAGAAGCAGACGGTTGTCTCCGAGCCCGCCAAAGACAGCGCCCTGGCAGCCGTTGGCAGCTATATCTACCAGCGCGGCAACCCGTATAGCGGCGTGGCGGCGTGTGCCAGCTGCCACGGACCGGGTGCGCTGGGTACCACCCAATTGCCCAGACTGGCGGGACAGTTTGCGCCCTACATTGAGGCGCAACTGAAGCAGTTCAACCAGCGCGAACGCACCAATGACAACGCGGTCATGCATTCCATCGCCAGCAAGATGACGGCACTGGAGATGGCCGCAGTGGCGGAATACCTCGCTGCCAAATAAACCATCAGCGCGCGTCGGGGCTCAGGTCGCCCTGGCCGCGCTGGGTTGGCCAACGCTGGCGGGCTCAGCCGTCTGTTGCCCATCAAGAAGCCGGTCCGTCAAGCCTGCTCCTGCCCACATGCCCAGAAGCGTCATCCAGGCGGTCAGTGCGAAGATCGACCCGCCTGTCATGCCGGCGCCCACCGCGCAGCCGCCGGCCAGCATCGACCCGAATCCCATCAAAATGGCGCCGGCTATGTAGCGGGTCATGCTGTAGCCGTCCTTGAAGCCTTCGAGCTTCAGGTCGCGCCCCAGCCAGGCGCCCAGGAATGAGCCTGCAAATACGCCAGGCAACAGACCAAAATCGAAACCGATGCGGGGCGCAGGAGACGACAACACCCGCATCAACCATTCCGCGGACGGGCCGCTAAAGGTCAAACCTTGTATTGGAATGGGTTCAAAGGATTGTCTGGATACGGCGTAGCTGAACCACCATGCCGCTGCCACCGTCAGGCCCACGCCCATGCCGCCCAGCCACATCCATGCACTGCGCCGAGGACTTCTCCATGAAAAATACAGCGCCGCAACCAGCCAGACCAGGCCTGCCACCAGACCGCCCCAACTCCCGACTCCCGTGATGGCTAGCAGATCGCGGGATGCACCGGCCTCTACCGTCCACCATCCACTGATGATGGCGCGCAATGGTGCGAGCGCGCCCGACAGCGAGGACTGAGCCGTGACCGCAAAGATGAGACCCGAGAGCAGGGCGCGCAGGTTGCCGTTGGCCGACAGCACCAGCAAGCGGCTGGCGCAGCCCCGTGTCATGATCATGCCGGTGCCGAAGAGCAGGCCACCAATGGCCGCGCCCGACAGGCTGCCGCGCGTGGCGATCTGGCGGGCCGTGCTGATGTCCAGTTGGTGGGTCAGCAGCAGTGCCTGCACGGCAACGACGGCGGTGGCAAAGGCAAACAGCCAGACCGACAGTTTTTCGCCGAAGTTGCGGTGCCAGAACTCGATGACCGCCGCGCGAAGGCAAAAGCGTGAACGTTGTGCGCAAAATCCGAACAGCGCACCGATGACTGCACCGCCCAGCGCCAGCACGGTGCCGTCGCCCAAGCGTTCCAGAATGCTTGCCAGATCCACTTCGTTCCCCAATAATTCCGCAAACGCTTATATTACTGCCAAGTGCGCCCCGTGTGTCGATATCCGATCCCCCGTCGCCCTGCAAGGAAGAACATGCCATTGTCTGCTCAGAAACTGTGTCTCTTGAACCGTTGGCGTCACGTCCTGGCGTGCTGGCTGGGCCTTGTCTGCGTGGCCGGTCTGGCGCACGCGCAAGAGTCTGTGCAGGGACCTGCGATGGTGGTGCATCAGGTGTCGGCGTCGTCCTGGTATGTGGAGGGGCACAGCGCCCTGGGAACGCCTGCCAATCAGAACTTCATCTCCAACGCTGCGTTTGTGGTCACGCCGGCGGGCGTGGTCGTGGTGGACGCGCTGGGCTCACCGGCCTTGGCAGAGCGGCTGCTGGCAGAAATCCGCAAGATCACCCCTCAACCCGTGACCCACGTGATCCTGACGCACTACCATGCGGACCACATCTATGGCGTGCAGACGTTCAAGGCCCAGGGCGCTCGCATTCTGGCCCACCGCGCTGCGCGGGACTATCTGAACTCGGATGCCGCACTGATCCGCCTGCAGGCCTCGCGTGAGACCCTGGCACCCTGGATCAACGCACAGACGCGTCTAGTGCCTGCCGATGACTGGATAGAGGGTACCCGGGACCTGGTGGTGGGGGGTGTGCGATTTGTACTGACTTCGGTTGGGCCATCGCATACTCCGGAGGATGTGGTCGTCTACCTGCCCCAGGAGAAGGTCCTGTTTGCTGGAGATCTGGTGTTTCGCAACCGCGTGCCCTACGTGGGCCAGGCCGATAGCGGGCATTGGATCAAGGCATTGGATACCTTGCTGGCGTTTGATACTGCAGTCATTGTGCCGGGCCACGGCCCCCTGTCGTCCGAGGCCCGCAAGGACATGGAGTTGACGCGTGACTATCTGGGGTACCTTCGCAAGACCATGGGGCAGGCGGCCCGCAACATGGAGCCCTTTGACGATGCCTACCAGGACACCGATTGGACGCGGTTTGAATCGCTGCCGCTGTTTCGGGTGGCCAACCGCATGAACGCGTACAACACCTATCTTTTGATGGAAAGAGAAGCGCCGTGACGACCGGTACCTCGGGCCCCACCCGGCGCATGGTGCTGGGCGCCGCAGCCGCAGTGGCGAGTACGGGCCTGGTCCGGCCCGCGCGGGCTACCGGTGCCACGCTTCCCGCTCCGGTGGCGCTGGACCATGCATTGGCCCGCGCGTTGGAAAAAGGAAACCCGCTGGTCGTGATGGTGAGCCTGGAAGGCTGTCCGTTCTGTCGCGTGGCGCGGGATAGCTACCTGGCCCCCCTGCACCGTGAGGGGAGTGTTGCCGTGTACCAGATTGACATGCGAAGCGCCCAAGCCGTGCGAGATTTCTCAGGGTCCACGCGGTCACACGAAGACATGGTGCGTGCATGGCGCGTCACGATTGCGCCAACGGTTCTTTTTTTTGGGGCGCAGGGCAAAGAAATTGTCGCGCGGCTGGAGGGTGGCTATATCCCGGACTTCTATGGGGCCTATCTGGACCAGCGGCTGGAACAGGCGCGGGCGCTGATCAAGGGCACGCGTCAGGCGAACTTTTCCATTAGCCGTGCAGAGCGTTCGACCTCCTGAATGGCCTGCTCTTCGTTCTCGGACTCGTTCACCGCCTCTATCAGCGAGCAGGTCATCATGCGGTAAAAAGCCTTGTCCATGGCCTTGCGCGTCGCCGACATCTGCGTGGCGACTTCTTCGCAAGACCGCCCCTTCTCGATCATGTCCACCAGCCCACGAACCTGGCCTTCAATGCGTCGCAGGCGATTGGTCATGTCTTTCTGGTGGTCCTGGCGGTAGTTCTGCGTCAGGCCTTTTGACAGGGGCGCATCTGTGGCGGCTGCGGAGGGAGTATTTTTTGGCATAGTCCCTATTTTGCATGAGGCCCACCCACGCTTCCAGTGCAGCGGGTGAGCAATCCAATACACTGGCCCCCTAGACTTCATTGACAATTCCATGGCAACCCGTACTTCCAAGAAAACCCGCTCCGAACTCGACAAACCGGACCATGTATTTGACAAAGCGGCCGAGTTGTTCCGGGTGATGTCCGCGCCCATGCGGTTGAAGATCATCAGCTGTCTGTGCGATGGTGAGCAGAACGTCAGCTACTTGCTGGAGAAAATCGCCACAACCCAGCCCAATATGTCGCAGCACCTGAACACACTCTTCAAAGCGGGTGTCGTTGCCAAACGGCGCGACGGGGTGCAGATTCACTACCGCATTGCAAACGACCAAATTGTCAACCTCTGCAAAGCGGTGTGCCTGCAAGTCGAAGATGAATCCAGGCCTTAGATAGACCTGTTGCGGGTTCCACCTTCCAGCTGAAACGACGCCGCCACGGTGGCCAGTTGGCGGGCCTGTTCCTGCAGGGCTGCGGATGCGGCTGACGTTTCCTCGACCAGGGCCGCGTTTTGCTGGGTCACGCCGTCCAGTTGGCTGACCGCCTGGTTGATTTCGGCAATACCGGCTGACTGCTCCTTGCTGGCGGATGCAATCTCTCCCACGATGTCGGCCACGCGCTGGATGCCCGACACGATTTCCTGCATGGTGTGCCCGGCTTGGGCGACCTGCTCGGTGCCGCGACCTACCTTGTCGACCGAATCGTCAATCAGGCCCTTGATTTCCCTGGCGGCGGTTGCCGAACGCTGGGCCAGACTGCGCACCTCTGCTGCCACCACGGCAAAGCCCCGGCCCTGTTCACCGGCCCGGGCCGCTTCCACGGCGGCATTCAGGGCCAGGATGTTGGTCTGGAATGCAATGCCGTCGATCACCGCAATGATGTCAACGATCTTGCGCGACGAGGTGTTGATGGCGTCCATGGTGTCCACCACCTGCGAGACCACCACGCCGCCGCGGGTTGCCAGTGCCGATGCCGAATGGGCGAGTTGGTTGGCCTGCGCCGCGCTGTCCGCATTGTGTTGAACGGTACTGGACAATTCCTCACTGGCGGACGCTGTTTTTTCCAGCGACCCGGCTTGTTGCTCGGTGCGATTGGACAAGTCCAGCGTGCCGGATGCCACTTCACCCGCTGCGCTGGCAATGGCATCCGAGCCACCGCGCACCTGGCTGATGACCTGGTGCAGGTTGTCGCGCATGGTGCTCATCTGGTTCAGCAAGTGGCCGATTTCGTCTCGGCCGCTGTGCGCCACTGGATGCGACAGGTCACCCGCGGCAATCGACGTGGCGGTCTGCTCAGCCAGCGCAAACCCGGCGCGCATGCGTCCCATCAGTAGAAAGGTCATCAAGCTGGCAGGAATGCCGCCCACGATGACTGCCGTCAGGAATACGCCCAAGGCAATGTTGTAGCGGCTTTCGGCCTGCTGCGAAGCCAGCTCGGCCGCCTTGACCTTGAAATCGCGCCATGCGACCAGCGACTGGATGGCCGCTTCGCCTTCGGTACGCCCGGCCTGCAAAAAGGCGGCCATGCTCGCCGGGCTGAAGTCTCCGCTGCCCACGGCCTTGACGGCCAGGTCGAGCTTGTCGCGCCACGCGGCGCGGGTCTGCTTGGCTGCAGTCAGCAAAGCCTGTTCCTCCGGCAGGCCGGTCGTTGCGGTCAGTGCATCAAACAAGCGGTTGGCTTCAACCCGGTTCTTGGCAATGCTGTCGGTGTGCGTCGCGGTAGGGTGGTCATGGATGGACGCCAGTGGGCCATCGGGTGCGTGCTGGAAAGCCAACAGGATTTGCAGCCGGTTCTGCACGATTTTGTCGATGGAGTCCGACATCTGTAGTGCCGGAACCATGGCCTTTTCGTGCACCGTCTTGAGGCTGTCGCGCGCTGACGACAGGCCCCAGTAGCTGACGAGTGCAACCGCCATGAAGGACAGCCAGTAGGCAACAAGGACGGTGGCGAAACGCTGGGTGATCCGGATATTGTCAAACATAAGCATTCACTGAATTTTTGATCCACTGATCATACTGAATACCTGTTGTTCCAGTAGGGTCTTATTGCCGCGCGACCGCAAAGCACCCAGGCGTCTCTAGCGGGTCAACGCCATGAACAGCCTGGGCAGCTGTTCTGGCAGGCGGGCAATGTTGTCGATCACCGTGTATCGCTTGCCGAAAATGTCGCTCACATAGGTATCGGCGCTGGCGTCCAGGTTGATGCAGTAGGTGAAAATGTCCTGGTTGTCCAGCTCACGCACGGCCACCTTGGCGTCTTCGATCAGCAGGCGCTCGTCTTTCACGTCAATGTCGGAAGGCTTGCCATCGGTCAGCACCAGCAGCAGTCTTTTGTCGGCTGCCTGCGTGCTCAAGGTGTGCGCAGCGTGGCGCAGGGCCGCGCCCATGCGGGTGCTGTAACCGGCCTGCAATGCTGCCAACCGTGCTTTGGCACCATCGCCCCAGCGCTCGCCAAAGCCCTTGATGTGAAAGTAGCGCACGTCGTGGCGGGTGTTGGAGTGAAAGCCGGCAATGGCCAGCGGGTCACCGAGTTGTTCAATGGCCCAAGCCAGCAGCGACACCGCTTCCTGGCTGAGTTGCAGCACAGTCTGTTCGGAGCCGCGCGCCGTGTCGTTGAGCGACTCTGACAAGTCCAGCAACAGCGTCACCGCAATGCTGCGGCCATCATTGGTGTGGCTCATGTTGATGCGCGGGTCGGGCTGGCCGCCGCTCTTGAGGTCAATCAGCGCGCGGACCGCCACGTCCAGATCCAGCTCGCTGCCGTCTTCCTGAAAGCGCAGTCGCACTTTGTTTTGGGGTTTGAGCAAATCCAGCAGGCGTTTGAGGCGCTTGGCCAGTGCGCTGTGTTTGGCCAGCAGCGCATCAATGTCAGCCGGGTTGCCGCTGGGGTGCAGGCGCTCATACAGGCTGACCCAATCGGGCCGCACGGTCTGGCTGGTGTAGTCCCACTCGGGATAGTGGCGCGGCGGCAGGCTCAGGATTTCTTGCGCTGGCGGTGTCTGGTCGGGCTTGTCAAAGGTTTCCTCGTCGTCCGAGAGTTCGTGAAAGCGCCACAGGTGGCGGTTGTCGTCACGGTAATCGACTTCGGTGTCCTGGAACCAGGTGTCGGGCAGTTGGTCACTCTGCATGCGCGTTTTGCCCAGGTAACTCAGGGCCAGACCCGCAATCTCGGTGGTGTTGGATTCGCCTTGCGCCAGCAGCGCGTGAAAGCGCTGCACCCAGTCGGCCAGCTGCGGGCTCTCAAAGCGTCTGGGCGGGTCAAGCAGGGCGCGTGACAGCATTGCCAGGCGGTGCCGCAGGCAGGAATGGGTGGCCGGGTTGCAAGCACCATCTACCGGGCTGGGGTGCAGTGCGGACAAAATTCGCCGCATGCCGGGGTAGGCGCGCAGCGTCAGCGCGTCCATGCGCGCGTCTTCAAAGCACTCGATGGCCAGGCGCTGCGCCGGGCTGAAGTTGTCGGCAAAGATGGGGGTGCTCCAGCGCCGGTGCGCCGCCATGTGTGCCAGCGCGGCGCGGTAACGGTCCAGGCCGGTGATGCCGGCCCGCTCGTCATACACGTCGGGCAGGCGCATGCCAAACGCATCAAAGTAGGGCATGGGCTGGCGCTGTACGTCAAAGGTGGTGGAGTAGGGCACCAAAACATCGCTCATCTGCCACAGCGCTGTCAGGTACAAGTCCAGCGCGCGGGTGTGGTCCATCAGCAGTGTGCCGTGGCGCTCGCGTTGCATCACAGCGCGGCTGTCGGCTGAGGCCAGGCTGAAGAAGTCGCGCTGCTGCTCGGGGTGGTGGCTGTAGTTGCGGATGCCGTAGTTGACCCAGTTGCCCAGGCCCTGCAGGCTGAGTGCGCCCAGCAGCAGCGGCGCTTTTTCAAAAAACACCGCCAGGCTGGGGCTGGGGTAGGTTTTGTGGATGCCGTGGATGGAGCCGCTGGTGCGCTCCAGCAGCAGCAGGCACAGGTCCATGTAGTGCTGCAGTTGCGCCTGGGTGGGCAGGCGCCGTGCCACTGCGGCCAGGGTTTGCAGAAATGGGGCAATGGCTTTGCCGTTGGGCGACTTGTTGATCAGCCGCACGGTTGTCATCACCGCGTTGAGCGCATCTTCACCCACGGTCTGGGCGATGGGTGGCCATTCCTGCAAAAAGATCAACGCAGGCTCCACACCGCGGCCCAACTTGCCCAGAAAACGCGCTTGGGCCAAGAAGTCGTCCAGCCCTTCGGCGCTGAGCTTGGCATGCGCCTCAGCCATACACGCTGCAAATACATCGTCGATTTGGGCAAACCCGCAGTCGAGTTGCCTGCGCCATGCCTGCAAGCGTTCAGCACCCAAGTCTGCAGTGCTGGCGATATCAGCCATGGCGGTCATGGTGTTTAGCCAAAAACTACTTCAATGGCGTGGTCGAGTGTGGCGCGGATGTCGGCGTCGTCGGTGATGGGGCGCACCAGCGCCATGCGGCAGGCATCGAGCGGATCGACATCAGCCTTGATCAGCGTGGCCGCGTACACCAGCAAGCGGGTGGAAATGCCTTCGTCCAGACCGTGCCCTTTGAGTGCCCGCGCGGTAGCACCGATTTTGACCAGCCGCACCGCATCGGCCATGTTGACTCCGGTCTCCGTCGCGATGATGCTGGCTTCCAGATCTGCTGCAGGGTAGTCAAAGTCAAACCCCACAAAGCGCTGCTTGGTCGATTGCTTCAGGTCTTTCATCAGGCTCTGGTAGCCCGGGTTGTAGGAGATGACCAACTGGAAGTCCGGGTGCGCCTGGATCAGCTCGCCCTTCTTGTCCAATGGCAGCTGGCGGCGGTGGTCAGTGAGCGGGTGGATCACTACCGTGGTGTCTTGCCGTGCCTCGACGATTTCGTCCAGATAGCAAATCGCCCCGATACGCGCGGCGGTGGCCAGCGGTCCGTCCAGCCAGCGGGTGCCGTTGGCTTCCAGCAGGTAGCGGCCCACCAGGTCCGAGGCCGTCATGTCCTCGTTGCAGGCCACGGTGATCAGTGGCTTGCCGAGCTTGAAGGCCATGTATTCAATAAACCGCGACTTGCCGCAACCCGTCGGTCCCTTCACCATGACGGGCAGGCGGGCACGGTATGCGGCTTCATACAAAGCCACTTCGTTGGCCTGCTGTTGGTAAAACGGCTCGTGGGTTACACGGTATTGGGTTGCATCAGCCATGGCGATGACCTGCAAGGTGGCTTACTTGTGCACACCCAACTTCTCGCGCCAGCCGGGGAACAGCTTGTCCGCATCGCCCGGGAACGACTCAAAGGCCCGGGCAAATTCCTTGTGTTCCTTGGCGAACTCGATCGGGTCAGCGCCCGACTTCCAGCACTCATACGACTGGCGCAACGACACCGCCCCGGCTGCGGGCGAGTCAATGTGGCCGTAAGCTCCACCTCCCGCCGTGTTGATCACGTTGCCGTGCCCCAGGTTCTGGAAGAAGCCCGGCAGGCGCAGCGCGTTCATGCCGCCCGAGATGATGGGCGTGGTGGGCTTCATGCCATACCACTTCTGGAAGTAGACCGGGCCCTGGCACTCGTCACGTTCAATCATGTAGGCAATGCCGCGGTCGTCGCCTTCGCCTTCCATCTTGCCGTAGCCCATGGTGCCGACGTGGATGCCGGAAGCACCTTGCAGGCGGCTCATCTTGGCCAGCACAAATGCCGTGTAGCCGCGCTTGGCCGATGGCGAGGTGATCATGCCGTGGCCGGCGCGGTGGTAGTGCAGGTACTGGTTGGGGTACTGGCGCCGGGCCGTGGTGACCATGCCCGGGCCGCCCACAAAACCATCCACCAGGAAAGCCAGCTTGTCGGCGTCCGGGCCAAAGGTCTCCAGTGCGTAGTCGGCGCGGGCCAGCATTTCGTAGTGGTCGTCGGCCGTGATGTTCATCGAGAACAGCTTGGGCTGGCCGGTCTCGTCCTGGGCGCGCTTCAGCGCGTCGTACACCAGTGGCAGCACCTTCTTGATGGGCGCAAACACCTGGTTGCCTTGGGGTTCGTCATTCTTGATGAAGTCGCCCCCCAGCCAGAACTGGTAGGCCGCTTGGGCGAAGGGCTCGGGTCGCAAACCCAGCTTGGGCTTGATGATGGTGCCGGCAATGTAGCCACCGTCCTTCAACGGTCGACCCAGGATGCGCCACAGGTC
The DNA here is from genome assembly GCA_030645355.1 of Rhodoferax sp. Taxonomy (GTDB): domain Bacteria; phylum Pseudomonadota; class Gammaproteobacteria; order Burkholderiales; family Burkholderiaceae_C; genus Allorhodoferax. The sequence goes on from JAUSNJ010000150.1 coordinate 32,751, forward strand.
GGTGATGTCCTTGGATGGGCCGTCAAACATCTGGATGACCCGCTCGGGCATGTAGAAGTCGTGAATCTTGGCGTGCTTGATGTCGCCCATGCCCTGGTTGTTGCCGATCACCAGCGTCAAGAAGGACACCAGCATGAAGCGCCCATCCGTCACATTGCGGTCGAACAGGTCGATCGGGTAGGCAATGCGCATGTCCTCGGTGGCTTCGTCAATGTAGTACACCAGCGCATCGACGCCACGGGTGAAATCGTCCGTGGTGCTGACTTCCACATTGGTCCCGGTGGACGACTCAGCGGCAAAGTGGGCCGCTGCCTCCAGATAACCGTGGCCGGATTTGGGTGCCATCTTGTAGGCCACCAGAATGTGGCGACCGCCCTTGATCAGGTCTTCTTCCTTCAAGCTCAGGTCGGCGTAACGGTTGCTTTGGTCCATGTGGAATCTCCAGTCAAATAGTTCAGTGGGTAGCGATGAACCCGACTGTAGACAAGGCTATTCATAAAGAAAATTCAATTAAATTGATTGTTGAATCAGGTTTTTATGATGAGTTGATCTCGACCATGGGGCGATCTAACGACGTGGTGTTTCTTGCGTATATACCCCATGAGGTATATTCCGGGATGCCTATGCTTCTCGCAGTTTTGTCATTTGTGACCCTCGCCGTCTTGCTGCGTTCCACTGCACATTCACTCATAGTGCGCGGGCTTCGCGCTCCGCGCCTAGCGCACCAGTGCATACCCGAGCACTTGGCACGGCAGGCCCAGTCGGTACGCTTGCCCGTTGGCGCAGGAAAGACCTTGTTTGCCTGGTTTGTCCCCGTACCCGGTGCATCCCGCTCACCCGCGGTATTGCTGATGCACGGTTGGGGCGCCAATGCGAGCCTCATGCTGCCTGCCGTTGCACCACTTCACGCGGCGGGATACGCCGTGCTGTTGCTGGATGCGCGCTGCCACGGCAATAGCGATGATGAACCGTTTACCTCCCTTCCACGGTTCGCGCAGGACATTGAGGCTGGATTGAACTGGCTGCAACTTCAACCCGCAGTGGATGGAACACGCCTGGCCGTCATTGGCCACTCTGTTGGCGCGGCCGCCGCGCTATTGAGCGCTACCCGCCGCACGGATATGCGTGCCGTTGTGAGCCTGGGTGCTTTTGCGCACCCCTATGAGGTGATGCGTCGCTACTTGACGGAGTTTCATATTCCCTATCCGGTCATAGGCTGGTATGTCTTGCGGCACGTACAGCGGGTGATTGGCGCACGCTTCGATGACATCGCGCCGATCAACACCATCCCTCAAGCCCGTTGCCCGGTTCTGCTGGTGCACGGTGTCGATGATGAAGTCGTTCCCTTTAACGATGCGCAGCGCCTGCAAAACGCAGGGCGAGCAGGCACCGTGGAGTGTGTCGCTATCCGGGGAGGACATGACCCCAGCGCGTTCTCTGCAGACTATCAGGCGCAATTGATCAATTTTCTGCAACGGTCTTTCTTGATCCCGCAGAACGCGCCCACCGGTACTAACGCCCCAATCCTTCTTTGACTACGCGAGAGCACGCTATGAAAGCCTTCCAGGACTACTACCCCGACAACGTTGCACAGTGCTACGGTTGCGGCTCCAACAACCACCACGGGCATCACATCAAGACGCATTGGGATGGAGAGGAGACGGTGACTTTTTTTACCCCAGAGCCTTACCAGACATCGGTGCCGGGATTCGCGTACGGTGGATTAATCGCATCGCTCATTGATTGCCACAGCACGGGCACTGCTGCCGCAGCGATGTATCGGTCAGAAGGTCGCGACATGGACAGCCTGCCGCCATTCCGGTTTGTCACCGGATCGCTGCATGTGGACTACTTGAAGCCCACGCCGATTGACGGTGTGCTGGAGATCCGGGGCTGGGTCAAAGAGATAAAGGGTCGCAAAGTCATCGTGGCAAGCACGGTTTCCGCAAATGGCGTTGTCACCGCACGCGGGGAAGTGGTCGCCGTGCAGATGCCGGAGAGTTTTGGAGGCGTGGTATGAGTTTTCTGGAACTCTTCAAACAGTATTGGCCGTTCATGGCCCTGGGTCTCTGGTTTGCGTACAAGTGGTGGAACTCCAGAAGAGTCGTTGCCATGTTGCCAGAACTCAGGAGAAATGGCGCCGTGATGGTCGATGTCCGATCGCCAGAAGAATTTGCGTCCGCAAGTGCGCCAGGAACCATCAACATTCCGCTGCCCGAGCTGGGGCGCAGGCTCAGCGAAATACCCAAGACATCCCACGTTGTTCTCTGCTGTGCCAGCGGAACGCGCAGTGGAATGGCCAAGCTGTTGTTGAAGAAGAACGGCTATTCGCAGGTGCACAACATCGGCACCTGGACCAAGTTTTTGGGTTGAGCATGCCCGACTGCCGCGCGATCTAGCGAGTCATACACCAGTGGCAGCACCTTTTTGATCGGCGCAAAAACACCTGGTTGCCCTGGGGTTCATCGTTCCTGATGAAGTCGCCACCCAGCCAGAACTGGTAGGCCGCCTGGTCGAAGGGCTCTGGGCGCAGGCCCAGTTTGGGTTTGATGATGGTGCCGGCAATGTAGCCGCCGTCCTTCACCGGGCGGCCAAGGATGCGCCACAGGTCGGCGATGTCCTTGGACGGGCCGTCAAACATCTGGATCACTGCCGCCCAGACAGGCTGACTTTTTCAGCGTACGACTCTCAAGCTAATGCAGGATTTTGGGAATTTGCTATTAAATATAGAGCGGTAGTCGTAGTGGTTACGAGGGCTATCGGCTCATTTGATTGGGGAGAATATGGCGCAAATTGATAGCACTACCTGTGCCAGGTGTTCGCCGATGTCCCAAACTTGGAGCTCGGTGCTCTTTGGGCATGCGATGAATTTGAGTCTCGCGACGGGCCGTTCTGCAACCGCAGCCGACGGTCACGCATAGCTGCCAACTGGAAGCCAAATGGACTTCCAACCAACCAGAGCACAGATCCGGAAAAAAAAGGGAATGCATCGTACAACTTACATGCCCGGACTTCACTTAACTGCAGACGCTTCTCGCAGCAACCGCAGGATCTCAAACTTGGCGGCCTGCCGCCTTGCATCCACCGTACCCAGCGGCGCTTCAGGTTCGCACCGAACGCTGCAAACTCGGAGTGGACGTACATCAATGGCTTCGGCCATTGCATCCGCCGAGACACCTGGCGCTACCTGAGAACTGTCCACGCCCGATCGCAACAAGTACGCAACCATCGTCGGCTGCAGGGAGGATATCGCTTCGCCCAACGCGTTGCGGCCGCGGTGATCGCGCGCATTCATGTCACCGCCGCGCCCCTGATACGCCTCTATAACGGAAAGTGCCTTCTCACCCTGACGCACCCAGTAAACCAGCAGGGCCGGATACCGGGTGAGCGAAGCACCATGCCGCAACAACCAAAGGCTCGCCGGAAGGTTGTCCAAAGCGGCGCTCAGCAGGCCATATTCCGGCGCATCAAGGGTCGCACCGGCCGCGATCAGGGCATCGAGTAGCTTTTCATCCGCCCTGCGAAGTCTTTCGGCCAAAGGAGTTTTACCATGGGCATCCCTCTCATTGATGTCCAATCCAAGGCTCAGGAGCCACTTGATATCGGCAGCGTCCTGAATAGGCATGACATGGAACAACGTGCCACCACCGTAGGACTTTGGCAACTTGGCAAGCGGGTCGGCACCAGCGGCCAGCAGGCGATCAATCATTGCGCGATCCATTGAAGCGAGAGGAACAATACCCTCTACCTCGTGCGGGTCGGCCCCGGCATCGAGCAATTGTTGGACCACCGACAATCCGCCATACGGCAACGCACACGCGAGCAAAGGCGACTGACCTGGTGGTGCTCGGCTGGGCTGGGCACCCCTTGCAATGAGCAGACGGACAACCTCCTCGGTCGAACGAACGCCCTGGATGCCGAACGAATGGCAAAGTGCGTACGCCAGCGGCTCCCGGCGTGACTGCAAGAGCGGCCATCCTGCGTCGAGCGCGGCTTTGACCATTGGCAGTGTGCCCCCACCCAACACCAGCAAAAAAACACTGCGGCGCTGCTCCCGGTCAAGCGGCAAGCCAGAACCCGGACGCCAGAACGCCTCGAACAGGTCCAGCCTGCCGGCCTCAATCACGGTTCGCATCAATGTTTGTGGGGAGACCCAGCCTTCACGTGCCTGGTTCCGCGCGAATGCCAGTGCTTTGGCACGGTCTAACGACAATAGTTGAGCTTTCCACGTCGGCGCACACCTCCCCAGGACAAGCGCCTCGCTCTCCGGCGTGGGGTACGAGAGTGTTTCGATTTCCACGCGCCGGTTCTTTGAACGGCCTTCAGGTGTATTGTTGTCGGCAACCGGTTGCATCGCCCCCTTGCCCTCGGCTGTGTTTTGCGTGCCTTGAACACCTGCGGCTGCCAGCGCTGCAAGCGCATTGCGCGCGCGCGCCTGCGCAAGGTCTTTGGCCGCCCGCTCCCGGTTGTCGGTGTGTCCAACGGCAATAACGTATTCGTGGCGACGTTGCTCCACGCGACAAGCGAATTCCTGGATGCGCAGTTGCTGTTTCCGCGTTACGGTGGAGCTCCCAGGGGAAAAGAGCAGGTCCATCGCGAAAGAACCCTCCCTGGACGCCAGCGCGGGCACTACGGCTAGCATCAGCCCTGCCACTGCGACACGCCGGACTACCCAACCAACCCAATGCCACGCCGTGCAGAGCTTCGGACAGCATTGACTTGAAAGGTATATCTTTTTGCCGCGTTGCGCATTTCCCGAGGCGGCGTTCTGGCAAGCCATGCGGGGCGCTTTCTTTTCTGTACTTCCTATCAGGGGGGATTCTCCTTGGTGTCTGGGCCAGGTTCCTGCATTCCGTACACCTGGAAAAAGGCCCACGGGTAGGATAGATAGCTCGGTCACAAGATGCCAAGTATCGCGCCTTGTATCGGCGCATGATCCGCAAGAAAACCTCGACTGCCTAGCTCCACGAATCCATCAACGCGCCGCCCTGCTCAATCAGAAACTCCTTGAATGCGCGCGCGGCGGGTGAGAGCTTTTTGTGGCTCATATGGGTCACGTACCAGTGCCCCACGGACGGCAGTCCCTCGATGTCCACCAGCGCAATGTGGCCGCTGGCCAGTTCATGGCGCACGGTGCGCAGGCTCAAAAAGCTCAGGCCCATGCCGGCCATCACGGCCTGCTTGATGGTTTCGTTGCTGGGCATTTCCATCACCACGTTCAACGGCGTGTGGTGCTCGGCAAACAGGCGCTCCATCGCCGCGCGCGTGCCGGAGCCTTCTTCGCGCACCACAAAGCGATGCCCCCCCAGGGTTGAAAACGGCAAA